>JBBTJN010000001.1:0-10246 GCA_038059415.1 Elusimicrobiota bacterium
TCCTCATCGGTGATTCCGGAGCCGATGCCGGCCCCCTTCTCGATCATGACCTTGTGGCCGTCCTTGACGAGGGCGCGCACGCCGCCGGGGACGAGTCCCACGCGATGCTCTCGGTTCTTGATTTCCTTGGGTACTCCTATGATCATGATCTTGCTCCTATGGAGTCGTTAATCTTTATGGAAGTCCGAAAAAGGCGGCGAGTTCGTCCGGCGTGGATGCCCCGCGCGGAAAGCCGTTGACGCGGCTGACGACGTCGCCGGCGCGGTTGGTCACGATAAACAGAGGTACTCCGCGCGCGGTCACGGCCCCGCTCGGATCAAGCAGCGCGTCGGAGCCGTACAGGGCGGCCATCTCCTTGATCGGCTCCAGGTCGGGGGAGAGGCCCACGATCACGCGGCTGCCGATGCCGGCCTTGTCGAGGAATCGGCGCAGGCGCACGATATCGGGCGTGACCTGGTGGCAGACGCTGCACCACGGGGCGACGACCACGGTCAGGCATTTCTCGGTCAGGCAGGACGCGAGAGAGGGGCCAAGGGGGCCGCCCAATGTGGGCAGGCGGACATCAGGGAGCCTGGAGGCGACGCCTCCGTCGCCGCAGGCGGCTATCGTGATTAGGGATGCCAGGAAAAAAACAGGAGCGGCTCGCATTGCCGATATCCTAGCAAAGGCCCAGTCGGTTCTCATCTGAGATCGTTCGACGCGTGACGATGCCAGGAGCTCGCCTCGCAGCGTGGGGCGGGCTTCTTTCTTTTTGGTATAGTGGCGGCTCATGGAACTGCGAATCGGCGTTGTACAAAACCGTCCCGAATTCCTCAAAACCGCGGCCAACCTGAAGTCCTGTTTCGACCTGATGGACGAGCATCGGGCCGACCTTTGGGTCCTGCCGGAATTATTCGCTTCCGGGTACGTCTTCAAGACCAAGTCCGAAGTCGCGAAATGCGCGGAAACGAGCGGAGGTCCCCTGGTGTCTCTGCTCAATGCCTATGCCGCCAAGAACGATTGCGCCATCGTCGCGGGATTCCCCGAGAAGTCGGGCTCGAAGTTGTATAACTCCGCGGTCTTGGCTCTCGGCGGCAAGGCGAGGATCTATCGCAAAACGCATCTCTTCGGCGGGGAGAAGAGATTTTTCGCCCCCGGCAACACCGGATTCTGGACTGAGAAGATCAAGGGCGTATCGGTTGGGGTGATGATTTGCTTTGACTGGTTCTTCCCGGAAAGCGCGCGCACCTTGGCCCTCAAAGGCGCCGAGGTCATCGCCCATCCGGCGAACCTGGTGCTTCCCTGGGCCCCGGAAGGCATGAAGATCCGATCACTTGAGAACCGGGTCTTCTCGGCTACCGCCGACCGCGTGGGCGTGGAGCGGGGACTGGGCTTCATCGGCCAGTCCCAGATCGTCTCGCCCAACGGCTCGCTGCTGATGCGTATGGGTCATGACGAGGTCCGCGCCGCCGTGGTGTCGATCGAGCCTTGGACGGCCAAGAACAAGAAGGTCCACCCGGCCTGCGACCTCTTCGCCGACCGCCGCCCTCGCCTCTATGGCCGCTAAGAAGCCAAAGGCGGTCCGCGAGTCCACCAGCGACGTGGCCGACCTGATGTTCCCTACGGATGCGAACCCGCACGGCACGGTGTTCGGCGGCCGGGTCCTGCAGCTTGTAGACAAGGCGGCCGCGGTCTGCGGCATGCGCCATGCGGGGGGGCTGGTGGTGACGGTGGCCATGGAGCGCGTAGAGTTCCTGATCCCCATTCGGGTGGGCAGCTTCCTCATCGCCGAGGCCCGCGTCAACCACGTGGGCCGTTCCTCCATGGAGATCGGGGTGGAGGTCTACTCCGAGGACCTGGTCAAGGGCGTACGCCAGCACACCAACTCCTGCCTGGTCACCATGGTCGCCGTGAACGCCAAGGGCCGCCCGGCCATCGTCCCCGCCCTCCGCCTCGAAACGTCGGAGGAGAAAGAACGCTGGTCCGCCGCCGAGGCCCGTCGCGCCCTGCGTAAAGCCGCTTGACGGGCATGGTATGTGAAGATCGCCTGCCGCCCTAAGAGGGTTTGCGGCGGAAGACGAGCTTGCGCAGGCCGTCGCGCTGGACGTAATCGTTTTCGATGCTGGCTTTGAGTTGGAATACGTAGGGAATGTAGCGACTTGCGCCCGCCTTATTGAAAACGTAGTCCCCGCCCATGTAGGCCTGCTGGAGAAAAGAAACGGGCAATTGTGTGATGCCTTGCTGGGGCTCGGTCTTGATCGCCGAGTCCGTTGGGAATTGAGGCAGTTCCCCGAGCGACTTGAGGTTTTTGAGATGGATTTGGATGCCCCGGACGATGTCCCGCGGCGCGGCCCTGACCACGGCCCAGGCGGGTACTCGACGGGCGCGAACTTGATCGTCGAACTGGGCATTCAGGCGCGAAGCGCCTTTGTTACGGGGCCGCGCTCAGATTATTGCAAGCGGCGCGCAACTCATCGGGCCCGAGCGCAGACAAGTGGTGTTTAAAGCGGATGGTCCCGGCCCCGTCTACGATGTAGACGTTGCGCATGGGGCAAGCGCCCGGCGGGTGCGCCTGGCCGAGACGCAGCGCTACGACGTCCGCCGGGTCCAGCAGGATAGGGAAGCCGCATTTCGGCGAGACCTGTCCCGGCAGAGGGTCGTCGATGGGCAATATGCTGACAGCCAGGACGCGGATACGCCCGTTCGACTCGCGCGCAATCTCCTCCAAGAGCGGGATTTTCGCGCGGCAATCCTCGCACAGGTTCGTGAGCCAGAGAACCGTATGCGTCCCCGGCCTGTCATCGTAGAGCGTATGCTCGCGTCCGGCGCCGTCATGCAGACTGAAATCGGGGAAACAGCCCCCGACTTCCGCCCCTGGATGGAGTCTCGCCCTCAAGGGCCAGAACAGCCTCCACAGCCGGAGCGGAATCTTCATGGATGATAGAAGATTGAACATTATTTGGCATTGACGCGGACGCGATAGTGCCTTATCCTTGACGGGACCATGCGAATTAGGTTGCTGACGAAGTTCGTCCTGGTGATGGGCTCCCTCGCTCTCACGCCGGCTATTTACATGGCAGTGCATCTTGCGGCGGTCAGCCAGAAGGGCATCCAGGCCTCCGTTCTTGAGCTCCACACCTCTCTGGCTGGAAACCTCGCCGATCAGGTCGAGGCGTACCTGAAAGTCAACGATGAGAAGATTCTTTTCGCCGCCAATTCCCTCCGCCAGAACCTGACATGGGAGCAGAAGCAACTCGTCCTGCAAAGTCTCATCGACACCCATCCCGACGTCCTGGACATTGCCGCCTTGAACAAGCGCGGCTTGGAGGTCATCAAGGTCTACAATCCCCAACTCTCCGCTCCGTCCCCCTTGGTCAACCGCTCCACCGAAGAGGGCTACCTAGCCGCCTCGACCGGCCGGCACACCGTCCGGGTCATCACCAAGGTCGGCGAAGAGGTCGTCCTCCTCGCTTACTATCCTCTCAGCGAGACCGTCGTCCTGCGCGTCGCCGTCTCCCTGCGCAGCTTTTCGGAATGGATTGCATCCAAGCAGGCCGGCGGCACCGGTTTTGCCGTCATCGTCGACAACAACGCTCAGCCCCTCTTCTATCCCCGAGATATCGTTTCACCGGCGACTTTGGCGGACGTGCCCGGGTGGCCCATCGTCGCCTCCGCCCTTCTCTCGAAGTCTCTGGGCAGCAGCGAGTTCCGCGACTACGCCAAGCGCGAGTTGGTGGGCGCCTACGCGCCGGTGCTCAGCATGGGCTGGGCCGCAGTTTTCATCCAGCCCCGCGATGAGGCCTACGCCGCCTCAATTGAAATGCGTCGCACCTCGAAGATCATTCTGATCATCGTCGTCGCCGTCACCATACTCGCTTCGTTCTTTATGGCCCGCCTGCTCACTTCGCCCTTGCTGTCGCTGACCCAGGCGGCGGAATCGGTCGCCAAGGGCGCCTTCGACGTCTCCGTCAAGATATCCACGCGCGACGAGCTCCAGGACCTGGCCGAGACCTTCAATAAAATGGTCGCGCAGTTGAGCGCCTACGCCGCCCTCCAGGTCGACCGCCTCGTCGCCGAGCAGCGCAAGACCAAGGCGATCCTCTACACCATCGACGAGGGCATTCTCCTCTGCGACGAGTCCTCCAATCTCCAGCTCGCCAACCGCCGCGCCCTGGACATGCTTGCCATCGACCCCAACATCCCGTTTGAGGGCAAGCCCCTCGCGGAGGTCGCGCCCCCATCGGACCTTAGCGCCGCGGTGGTCAAATCCGCGGGCGAGCACCAGCCCGAGGCATTCAGGGAGGTCGCCGTCGGCCCGGAGAAGGGCCGCGTCTATTTCCGCATCAAGTCCCTGCCCGTCAAACTGCAGGGCGGCACGCTCAACGCCGGGGTCGTGACCGCCTTGCGCGACATCACCTTCGAAAAAGAGCTGGACAAGATGAAGGAAGACTTCATGCACCACATCACCCACGACCTGCGCAATCCTCTGGGCTCGGTCATCGGGTTCGTCGAGATCCTTCTCAAGGGCTCGGCCGGCGAACTCACCAGCCAGCAGACGACCATCGTCTCCTCCATGCAGCGTTCCCTCAGCCGTCAGATGTCGCTGATCAATAACATTCTCGATATCGCCAAGATGGATTCCAACCGCACCCAGCTCCAGCTCAAGAGCATTTCGCCCGCCGAGGTCACCGCCCGCTCCATGGGAATGCTCGAGTCCTTGGCTCTCCAGAAGAAGCTCAACGTCTCCTTGTCGATCCCTCCGGAGATGACATTGACTGCCGATGCTGACCTGATGGAACGGGTCATCACCAATCTCCTCGGCAACGCCATCAAGTACACCCCCGCGGGCGGCTCCATCACCATCAGCGGCGAGCAGACCGAGGGCGGCAAGGTCGTGCGCTTCTGCGTCGCCGATACGGGGCCTGGCATCCCCGAGGCGTACCTGACTCGGATCTTCGAGAAGTTCGAGCAGGTGACCGGTCAGCGCAGCGGCGGCACCGGCCTCGGATTGACCATCACAAAGCACTTCGTGGAGGCCCATCTCGGGAAGATCTGGGTGGAGTCGGAGCTCGGGAAGGGCTCCCGGTTCTGCTTCACGATCCCGCGAGGATTGAAGATCGTCGAGAATGGCGCCGTTGTCGTCGCCGCCTAGAACCGCACGCTCCCCGAGCCTATTTCAATAAATATTGACGCGGACTGGTGAACTTCTGCGCGACACCCAGCAGGTCCAGGGGTGCGACACGGCACCAGTACCGGCCGGGCGGGATGCCCAGGAACTCGGCCGAAACGTTTTCGTCCCAGTCGACGCTCTTGTTGACCCGCAGGTCGGAGATATCCTGGTTGTCGCTGCACTGTATGCGGTAGCCTGAGATCATCGAGCCCAGCTTGAGTTCGCTGAGCGCGGACTTGGGGGCGCTTACGTCGGCGACGGGGAGCGCGCCGGTGTTCTTCACGGGCACAGCGGGGGCTTTCGCTCTCGAGAGACCGGCCAGCAACCCGCCGTTGAGTTCGACCGCGCGCGCCTCAAAGGCGGGCATATCCGCGATCTTGACTGGAACGCTGGGAGCCAGGCCCATGGCGATCTCGGAAACCATGCCCGTCTTGACCGACACGGTCCGGCCGGCCGCCGCTACGAGGGCCTCCCCTCTTAAGACCTCGACCTTGGTGCTCATGTCGTCGCGGACGGTGGCGACGTACCTGGTGTCCTTGCTATGGGGCGTGACGACGGCGCCCGCCGTGACGATCTTGGCTCGGCCGATGAAGGTCCCGCCGCGCTTGATCTCGACGGCGTAATCCTTATTGACCGGCTTGATGACGGCCATGGAGTTTGCCCCCAGGCGCAGGAGGTCGTCGTCGAGGAAGCGCACCGAGGCGGAGGAGTCGTCCAAGGTCCGAATCCAATCGTTGCGGTAGAGCTCCATATTGGAGGTTCCAGGTTTCCACGCCGCCGTGGCGCTGCGGCGGAACAGCACCGTGTTGACCCGCGTCACCAGGCGCGCCGCGCGCAGTTCCTCTTTGAGCATCTGGGTGGGCACGTTGAGCGTCATGCCGGGAAGCGCGACGGTGGGATCGGAGGAGAGCGACTTGTTGTATTTGACGAGTTCATCCCATTTAGTGGGGTCCTGGAGGTACTTGTTGGCGATGGACCAAAGCGTGTCGCCGGGCTTGACGACCACCGTCTGGTAATCGGCCGCGTGCGCCGCAACGCAGAAAGCCGCGCTCAGCAGTGCGATCAGGGCGCGCCTCAGGGTCGTTGCCATCGCGTTATTATAGCCGCCCACGAAAATTAATCAATGGGCGGGCGTCCGCCATAAGGCCCAAATCGACCTAGGCCTTTGGACCGACATTTTTGGGCCGGATGTTCCTTGCCGCCCCGCGGCGTCGCGCCTATCCTGTAGGCGTGCTCGATCCAGTCAGGCGGCTTCTCGTGGGCGCGCTCGTTCTGCTTGCGGCGGTGTCCAACGCCGCGGCGGGCGTCATCGGCGCGCACCCGGTCACCCGCATCGCCTTCAGGGCACTCCTCTCCAGCCAGCTTCAGCAGTACATGTCCCTGCCGCCGGCCGAGGGCTTGAGACGGCTTGAGTCCTTGACCGTGCTTCCGTCCGCGCAATATCCAGCGCTCGCCGTCGACCGCGTCGCCGCCTCGGCCGCCCTGGCGCTGATCGTGTCTCCCCAAGCCGTTGACCTGAGCGCGGACCGCGAGACGCGTGTGGTTCTCTCCCGCGTCCTCGGCAAGGCGAACGTCGCCCTGATCGCGACTGCGGCGGATGAACTTAAAACGCGCGCGGCCCACGATCCGGCCCTGTCCGGCGCCGTGGAACACGCCCGAAGCCTGATCGCGTCGCCGCAAGGCGCCGATATCGCGTGGGTTCGCGCCGGTCTCAAGAAATTCTTCGACGGGGATTCGTCCCACCCGGCCTTCCCGGACCAGGCTCCTCCCGTCGCGCTGATACTTCCTCCGGGTGGAGGCTTGACCCCGGATGTCACCGTGGAAGGCACGGGTTTCGTCTATAAATCCCCGGACGACTCGGGGCTGACCCGGAGATACAAGGTCTATCCCCAGGACGCGGTCACTTTCGAGCGCCGGGAAATCCCGACCACGCTGGCCGACATCTATGAGGAGTTGCCCGGCGGAGCGATAAGGCAGAAGGCGCCTGACCCGCTCGTCGCGGCCCTTTACGCCGCCAATATCGAGCTCTGGACCGTGCGACACGGCGAAACCGACGATAATCGCGCCGGCGTTCTGGCTGGAAGCGGCACGGACGCCGCGCTCACCAAGACGCCCAACGGCCCGGACGCCTCGGGCGAGGCCCAAGCTCGCAGCGCGGCGCTCACGATCTATGAGAATCTGGGCGGCGATGAGTGGGCCCGCGGGGTTCTGATAGGCATCCAGAAGCCGCTGGTGATACTGATGAGCCCGATGAAGCGGACGCGGCAGACCGCCTCGGCGCTTCAGATGCTTCTCGACGAACGCGCCCGGACCCTCGGGAACGCCCCGCGCGGCGCGCTCTACGAGGCACATGTCGAGCGCGGCCTGGCGGAGATCGCTTTCGGCGAGTTCGAGGGCCTGCCCATCGCCAAAGCCGAGACTCTCGCGAGTTGGCCCGCCTTCGATGACATCTCCGGCGCGGGCCGAACCTTCCTGGATCGCTTCCCCAAGGGTGAGAGCCGCCTTGACGTCATGATTCGTCAGCGCGGCGTCCTGCGCCGCATGGTCAAGGATTACCCGGGGCGCAAGATCGTTACCTTCACCCACCGTGTGACGATCACGGCGCAAATGGCGATCCTGGCCCTCATCGATCACGACCCAGCCGACGGCGCCATGCGCGCCGCGCCCGCCAAAAACGCACTGCCCATCCAACTCACCTTTCCCAGCGCCCGCCTCCTCGACGTCCCGCACTAGCGACTGCCGTCAGGCTCAGCGACCGCGGAAATAGAGGAGACGCATTCAGGCGTGCTCCATCGCCGCCACATGCAAACCCAGGGCAGGCATGTGGCGGCGACGCCTCAGGGCGTTAAGACTTCTTGGCCGACTTGTCGACTTCGCCGTACAAGGTCACGGCCTTATCCGTCGCCTTCAAAAGGTCTTGACTGAGCGCGGCGATCGCCGTCACCTTAGTGACGTTGGCGCTGCCATCCGTGAGGACCTCGGAAACGAGGGTATCGAACCGCTTCCAGAGGGCGTCGACCTCCGCCAGCTGTTTCTTGATCTCCGGGCTCGTGGTGGCGGGAATTCCCATTTCCGCGCTGCCTTTGAGAAGGGCGTTGTGGGAACTATCAAACAGCTGCCTGGCCTCCTTGAGTTTGGAGAGGGAATCGCCCTTGTCCGCATCCAGGGCGATCAAGCATATTTCTTTGGTCATTTTTTGGCTCAACATTCGCTGGCGGCCGGCGACGTTGATGACTGTTCCTGTTTTCTTGAAGCCGGCCTCCGCCGCGGCGTACTCGTACATTTGCACTGTTTTGTCGCTTTCTCGAAGGAGGGGGTCTCCGAACAAGGCGATGTCCCCCACCGATGATTTTCCTCCCGACTCCAGCGCGCGCAAGTAGTTGGCCCACAGAAGTTTGACTTGGCCAAGCTGTCTTGCTATCTGCTCGTTGGGCGGCGCGGGGATGCCGGCTTCGGTGTCCCCCGTGATTAGGCCGTTCAGAGCTTTGGCAAAAGCCGCGATATCGGCGTCCAGTTTGTTCTTATTTTCAACCGTGGAAATTCCCAACTTCACCATCAGGAATTCAGCGCCCATCTTCTGGCTCAACATTCGTTGGCGGCCGGCGACGTTGAGCGCCTTGGCGAATTCCTTTTCCGACGCGGCCGAAGACCTTTGCGCCGCTAAACAGAACGTCGCGATCATGGTTACCGTCAACAGATGGTTTTTCATTTCTCCCCCGTGCTTTCGCACTTTAACGGCGCAAGCCTAGCATATAATTCCGGGGGTAGTCTCAAATTAGCGCAGTCAATCTTTCGCGAAACTCTCGCGGCGTGCGCAGACGCTTGTCGGCAGCGGGCTCAAGGGCCGCGTCGATCAAGGCATCCGCGCCCGCCGGCAGGCCGGGCGCTTTTTTTGATAGCGGCTCGTAGGCACGGGCCATCTTCAACTCGACCGAGGAGTCCGGAGGAAAAGGGAAGTCGCCGCTCAGCATGAGGTAAGTGATGACTCCGAGCGCATAAACGTCCCCCTCGGCTCGGATGACGCCGACCCACGCCTCGGGCGACATAAAAGGCGGAGTGCCGCGTGACGTATTGGTCAGCCGGTAGTCGTCCGCGCTTGTCGCTGCCGTCGTCGAGGCGGTGCCGTCCTTGATCCGAGACGCGATTCCGAAATCCATGACTTTGACTTGGTTGAGGCTCGTAATCATTATGTTGGACGGCTTCAGGTCGCGGTGTATGATGCCGCGCTCATGAGCGAACTCCAAGGCGCGGCAAACAGGATCAAGAATCGCCTTCGTATTACGCAGGTCCAGGCGCTTGTATTCTGCCAGCAAATTCTCGACGGTTTTCCCGTCAATCAATTCGAAAACTATGAAATCCTGGCCGCCCTGCGACACGATGGCGTGAATATCCACGATGTTCGGATGGTGCAGCCCCGCGACGGTCTTCGCCTCCGCCAGCAGCGACTCGTGGCTTTTGGGGCCAGCCTGAAGTTCGGCGTGCAGGCGCTTGACGGCGACCCGCCGGTCGAGATTGCGGTCGATCGCTTCGTACACCGTCCCCATCGCCCCGCTGCCGATCGGCTTGATGATCGTGAACGGAGATTCTCCCAGGCTGGGATTGAACGGCGGCGCGGCTGCGGTTTTACCACGCAGGGACAATGACAGGGCAAAGAGCGCCAAGACCACCACCACCCCCCACCCCACAAAGCGCGTATCACCGGACCCCGTGCTCGGAGAGCGAGGCGCGGTCAAAGCTTTGGGACCTCCGATGTCGATTCGGATGTTGTTCCTCCCGCTATTGACAATCATCTGTGTCGGCGCATCGAGGCCCATCTGCGCACCGCCCTTGATAGCCATGTGCAATTGCTTCCCGTATCCCGCGAGCGGATCGGAATTGGTGCCGGTCGCTTCGGGAGGAATGGTCCCATCGGCGTTGACCACGCTCGCGTCGACTGCGGGCGCAATAAAAAGGAGGAGGAGGAGAAGCAGGCTCCAGGCGGCGCGCACCATTGCCGAGAGTATAGGCGGGAACCGGGCCCGTTTCAATACCCACGACCGAGGGCCAGCTCTGACGAATCGGCGGGCCGTGACTCCGTCGAGAGGCTGGCGGTCACCT
>JBBTJN010000002.1:0-9486 GCA_038059415.1 Elusimicrobiota bacterium
AGCCCGCCCCACGGCGTGATCGCCTTCTCGGTGAAGGTGATCCCTATTTCCTCGTTGCCCACCAATGATGTAGCTTGATGTTGCATCGTCTCGCCCTCCCTGTCTTAAGCAACAGGATTCTAGCGAGACGGTGCTTCGTTTTGGGGCGCCGCAATCGTGAACCTCTATTTTGTCTGGGACTTTTGCCACGAACTGCTGGGCCGGCTATCCGATTATGTCGAACGCGACGGGAACCTCAATACAGAGGCGGTCTGGTTGACGTTAAGCGTTGTCCTGCCCATCGAAGATGCTCCCAGACTGACATCCAGCGCGAGCCTTCGATCACTTTGTACAGCGTTGTATCCCTGGGTTCTTGGGATCATCCTTGGCCAGTTTCTCGATTGTACTACAGGCGCTCTTTTTGACAGCAAGGTCTGAATCTTGCCCCAATATTGAAATGCCTTCTGCAAAATCTCGAGCGAAATCGCTATCGGGCACTATTAACGCGGCAGCCGTCGGAATCCAAGCGATCTTGACGGCAGAACTTAGCCGTGCCGGAGGCTCAGATTGCTGGCGCCTAACTACATGTAAAATACGAATGACAATTTTACAGTAACCTTCCATAACCTTGATCCCTTTGCCGGGATCGCCTTGCAGGCACTGCCCACCCCCCTCTGGATACCAGGTTAGTCTGACTCCCCCAACAACTTGCCCGAGAGACTCGAGAGCGGTGACTCTTAAACTGTCCGCCGTTCCATCTTCAAGCAAAGCTGTCAGTGTGTCGATGCCCTGTTCGCCTAAATCCTGATTTGCTGAAAGACCGCCTGATTGCAAAGACTTCCCAAGCGCCTGAATGGACCGTTGCTTCGATTCCACCGTTTCTCTCGGATCGTTTAAAGCCCGCACGTAGTAACGAATCTCTGCCTGCTCACGGGCCGCCTCCGTATTGAGCGCGGGCAGAGTTTTCTTTATCTTGAATTGCGAGGCTTTATCCATCGCGTCGGTCAATGAATCTCCGGCTCTGACGGCCGTTGCCAGCGACATGACCACTGTAAAAGAAAAACATATCTTTCTCATGACATTCCCCCTCCCTAAAGCCAAGCAATCCACAGTGTTGGGCTCTAACGGGTTTTTGTCAAGGCCAGTGTCACTCCAAGTTCCCGGACTTTTGAGCTCCTACTGGGAGACAACGGCATGGCGCCTTCGATCGGGATAGGGGTGGGCGGGTCAACAACCCCGCCCATCCCCTCCCACACCACCGGACATGCGGGTCCGCATCCGGCGGTTTGAAAAGTTGAGGTTACGCGGCCAGACGAGGCACCCCCAATTGGTCGAAGTAGCTTGGAGGAAAAGCTTTCAAGACCGTTCCGCGCTCAGATGCTTTCCACCAGTGGCCCATACGGGAAGCCACGATCCGGGCGTCGAGTACCGACAGACCCCGCGCCCGCAACTTCCCGTATGCGGTTGTCCCGCATTTCCACTGTTTGAGTTGGACCGCTCTTAGACGATGGCGTACCCAGCCGTCGAGCACTCGGAATTTTGTCGGCGTCTCTGCCAGCCGGAAGTATTCCTTCCAGCTGGGTAGATATTGCCGCAGGTCCGAGATCACCATCTTCAGACTTCTCCCGCCGCTCCGGTGCGTGATATGCCGGACTCGCTCCGTCATTTTCTTGAGGGCTTTTGGCGCGACACGTATTTTGACCTCGCCTCCCTTGGCTATCCAGAAACTGTAACCCAGGAATTTCCGGTCCTGAACACGTGCCACCGCGCTCTTTGATTCGTTGATCTTGAGTCGAAGTTTCGCGTAGAGACCTTTGAGAGCCTCCATAACCCTTTTACCCGCCCGCTCTGATCGCACATAGACGTTGCTATCATCGGCGTAACGCGCAAAAGCGTGTCCGCGTTTTTCCAACTCCTTGTCCACTTCATCTAGGAGCACGTTAGCCAACAGGGGCGAGAGCGGGCCGCCTTGCGGCGTCCTTTCCTCGCGCTCCGTCACTATCCCGTTTGCCATCATTCCGGCTTCCAGGTAGCGACGAATTAGTCTCAGCAATCGCTTGTCCAATATTCGTTTTGCCAGCCTTCCCATCAGCACGTCGTGGTTGACCCGGTCAAAGAATTGTTCCAGGTCGACATCTACCACCCATCGGCGTCCTTCCTGAATGTAATGATGAGCCGCGCTTACTGCTTGGTGGGCTCCTCGTCCGGGCCGGAAACCGTAGCTGTGTTTTGAGAAGGTCGGATCGAATCTCGGTTGCAACGTTTGCAGGATGCACTGCTGGATGAACCTGTCGAGAGCGCAGGGGATTCCAAGAACTCGGACCCCTCCGCCCTCTTTGTCTATCGCGTGCCGCCTTACGGGTTTTGGCTGGTAGGTTCCCGCGAGCAATTGCGTTCGCAGTTCCTCCCAGTGTTTCGCCACATAGTGCGGTAGTTCATCCACCGTCATCCCATCGACGCCGGGGCTGCCCTTATTTCGCCTGACTTGTTTCAACGCCAGTTCGACGTTTGCGTTTCCGACCGCCTCTTCCATGAGACGCTCGGTTCCTAAGCGTGCGATTCCATTCATCACCGTCGGCGCTTCACCACTTCCGCTTTCTACTTTCGGGGCTTCACCCCTATCCTCCAGCAGTAGTTCCAACTGTATGGCTTTCTGGTGCTTGGCTCCTTCGAGACTCATGTCACTACGCTCTCCTTTTCATTCGGCCCTTCATCCCGTGTTTAAACGGGCCTACTATGGCCTCTGCTGACTTCTCGCTCCGGTTTTTTCCCGTTACCCTTTCAGGCGTAAGGCGAGACCTCCCCAGGTAAGGGTGGTGACCTTCACTGCATAGCCGGCGGATCTACACCTCAGTCCCTTGGTTGCAAGAGCTTCGTGCTTACGCGCTCACTCGCTCTAGACATCAGTGCCTCGTATCCGATTTCTGTTCGTCGGCTCATAGTTCCGCTACCGCTTCTTTCAGCGTGGACCTCGCGGTCTTGGCCTTCCGGCCTACGCCTTGCGGGTTGCTCGGAGTCCCTGCAACCAGGTCCTCCAGAGGACTTGCACCTCCTGATCACGTCCATGCTGGGCACACGCGCCAGGGTTTTCGCTTCGCGAAAACCTGGGTAAGGCGGTAAAATAGGCGGCCGAGAAACCGGTCTGGGTCCCGAGCGGCGAGACGGGAACGAACAGGCCCGCCGAGGGCAAATCAAGGCATGGGGTGCATCCCATACGCCGACAGTCATCGACGGGCCTGAAATCTGGGAATCTTGTAGCACAATGTGTACGGTCGTGTCTGCCCGAAATCCTGCCCTACAACTGGGACCATAAACTGCGAGGGCTCGTCGTCGGCATATGTCTGTCGCGCAGCCTCGTTTTGCAGAGCATCGCTCAGACGGGATCGGGCGTCGTCAAGACGGCCGAAAACGCCTTATCCGAGTTCCTGGGACAGGAACGGTTGGACTTGGACGGCGTGAGACGAGCGAATGTTATCAACGTTCTCAAACGTTTGGGCCGACGGGGCATCTAGAAGCACGACGGCAAAGCAGCGCTGATCATCGACGGAACATCGTACGCCAAGGCGCGGTCGCGCGGCAAGAAACGCGCGATGCCCGGCAAGGGCAAGGTCCGCGTGCACAACCTGCCGACGAAAGAGACAATCCTCGTGCCTGGCTACCAGGAGATCTGGGTCTGTCTTCTTCGGGCCGACCAGACGGTCCTGCCGCTGACACGCAGGCTTTGGAGCGAGAACGGCCCCGACAGCGCCAGCATGAACCTTGCTGAGTTGGCCGAGATTCGCCGAGCCGCCGACATCGTCCGGGAGGCCTTCAATCTGGGCGTGATCCTGGTGGCCGACAGCGGTTATCGACGCAAGAATCTGCTGCACTGGCTCAAGGAAGTCGAGGGAATGGATTTCGTCATCCGCCTGGAGGGCAAGCTGCTGATCGAAGCCGGAAAGGAAAAGGGCCTGCTGTCGAACCTGGCGGAGTGGTGGCCGAAGCGGTTGAAGATCCAATGGCGCGAGAAGTCCAAGAGGGTCCTGCTGTCGGATGTTTCGGCAAGGCGAGTGTCGGTCAAGACCGAGTCCAAGGAAGAAGTCAGCTTCAATGCGTTGTGCCTGACGCCGGAAAAGGAGAGCGTCGATCCCATGTACCTTGCGACGACGCTGACGACCGAGACGAGAGAGGACCTGACGCGTATCGTGAGGCTTTACTCGTGGCGCTGGGGTATCGAGACGTTCTTCTGGAACTTCAAACAGGCGCTCAACTGCGATTCGTGGCGGGTGTTCTCGTGCTGGAAGGCGATCGATCGTTTGCTGAGCGCGGCGCACATGGCGTATCTGGTCCTGGCGATGCTGGCGGAGTTCGCCAAGCGAGGCCGCACAGCGGCGATGCGCGGGCTGATGGGACGGCTCGAGGCAATTCTTCGATCGCGCTTTGCTTGGTCCGCAGAAGAACTCACGTTGGGCCGATTCATGCGGCTACTCGCCATGGATTATCCAAGTCCTCGTCTGGCTGGGATGGCCCCATGAACAATTCTCACCAGGTTTTCGCGAAGCGAAAACCCTGGCGCCGAAGGCGCCATGTCGTTCAAAAGCCGTCGCGTTACGCGCCGTTTCGGAGGAGGCTCAGGAGTCCAACTGAAGATTTCGGGCTAGCGCTTCTTCTTCTTCGCGCCGCCGCCGGAACCGCCGAGCATCAGAACGGCCCACGGCCACGACAGCAGGCCGCCGAGCGCCAGGCCCGCGAGCACGTCGAACGGATAGTGATGGCCGCAGTACACGCGACTGTACGCCATGAGGCCCGCGAGGCTCCAGAAGACGAAGCCCGCCGCCGGATACGCCACGGACAGCACGGAGGCCGCGGCGCCGGCGTTCGCCGCGTGGTTGGACGGAAAGCCCAGGCGCCCGCCCGAGGGCCCGCGCACGATCGCGCCGATGCCCGCGTATTCCGGGCGCGGACGCGCGGCCCAGGGCTTGATGACGCGGTAGGCGAGCACGTCGCAGACGCCCACCGCGATCGCGGCGACGACGAGCACGCGCAAGGCGCCTTGGCGTCCTTTATGGAGCCAGACGCCGAGGGCCGCGGGCGCGACGCCGAACTTAAACCACGCGACCTTATGAATATCCGTGATCACCGGCATGATCGCGTCCAAAGTCGGATGCGTCCACACGCCGTTGATCAGGCCGAAGGCGATGCGGTCGATATTCATTTCTTGGAGCAGGCGGCGCAGACGCCGTGAACAAGGACCTCGTGAGAGGTCACGCGAAAGCCGCGCGGCAGGGCGTTTTTGAGGTCGGGCAGGCAGGCGCCGCCAAGCTCGTAGACCTTCTCGCAGCGCGCGCAGCGGAAGTGATGGTGATGATCCTTGCCCGCCGCCTCGTAGCGGGGAGGCTCGCCGGGAAGCGCCACCTCGGAGATGTCCCCCGCCTTGAGCAGGGTCTTGATATTGCGGTAAACGGTGGCGATGCCGAGGCCGGGAGCCAAGCCCTTCGACGCCTTGAGAACCTCGAGGGCGCCGAGCGGGCGTCCCGCGTCCTCGATCGCGCGGCGGATCGCACGCCTCTGGCTGGTGTCGCGCTGCATTTGTAGACGATGATAGCAAAAGACGATTGACGCTAATATGATATTGTATTATCATTATCAGCGCATGCCCAAGGTCCTCTGGTGATCCTCGGAGTCATTCTCGCGCTGGCCATCGCGGCGACCGTCGCCGGCGGCGCCGCGCCCGTCACGGACCGGGTCGTGGCGAGGGCTGGCCTCTGGCGCGTTCGGGCTTTCCGTTCGGGCATTCTGATCGCCGTCGCGTTCGGCGACGTGCTGCCGGATGCCTGGCGCATGGCCCCGGGCTACGCGGGCTGGGGCGCGCTGGCGGCCTTCGTGTTCTGCTATGCGGCGGAGAACATCGCCCCGCTCGACCCGTGCCGCGAGGCGTCCGAGGACTGCCATTCCCACCCGCTGGGCAAGGCGGCGGTCGCCGGCCTGTTCCTGCATTCGTTTTTTGACGGCGTGAACCTCGGCGCGTCCGCGTATGCCGGCACGCCGGTTCTCATCGCGGTTGGCGCGGCCACGATCCTGCACAAGCTCGCGGATGGGTTCACGATCTCGACTCTGATGATCGGGGTCGCGCCGGGCTTGCGCTACGCGGCGCTCGCCGCGGTAGCGATCGCTACGCCCATCGGCGCGCTGTCGAGCAACGCGGTCGCCGCGCGCCTAGAGCCCTGGGCGTTCGCGCTGCTGCTCGCATTCGCGGGAGGCTCCTTCGTCTACATCGGCGCGACCGAGGCGCTTCCCCGCCTGCACCGCCGCGAGCATGGCGGCCCGTCCTCGCTCGCGAGCTTCAGCGCGGGGCTGATCGCGATGCTCCTCATGCGCAAACTCCTGTAACGTAAGCGGTATCGTACCCCGACGCCGTTTCAAATGTCGTAAAATCCGCCCGATATGCCGATCTTCGCTTGGCTCGTCGGCGCGGCCTTAAGCGCTTGCGCCCACGATCTCTACCCGATACGCCCCGTGCAGGCGACGCTCCGCGTCGAGCCGGACCGGATCGTCGCCGACCTGCGCGCGGATTCGATCGTCTGGATCGAGGAGGTCGCCGGCCTTCATCCGATGCCTCCGCGCGACTGGCCCGCCGAGACTTTAGCCCAGGTGGAGGCCTACACGAACGCTCATTTCCGCCTGGCCGCCAACGGCGCGTCCCTGCACGGCAAGCTCGTCGAAGCCCGCTACCGCCAGCTCCCCTGGGAGGTCAATGAGGAAGGCGTATTCTTCCTGCGCCTCGTCTACCCGGCCGCACCCACGGCCGCGCCGCTGACGGTCTCAGCGAACTTCTATGCGGAATACCGTAAGGAGCTCGAAGACGAGTTCGCAGGCCGCCCGCTCCCGTTCAAGGAGGGCTATCGGACCATCGTGGATATTCCAGGCCGTCGCCACCTGGCCTTCACGCTCACGCCGGAAGCCCCCGCCTTCACCTTCTCGGCCGACGAGGCGCGCCGCTCTTCATCGGCGATGGCCCTCGAAAGCCTTATGCGGGGGGCGCGGGCGGCCCTCGGCTCGACGTCCGGCTTCCCGGCTCTGCTCGCGATCGCGTTGTGCCTCGGCGCGGAGCCTCGAAGCCGGACGACCATCGTGGTTTTGCTGGCGGCGGCCTCCGGCGGGTTCATCGCCGGGCGATTCGTCAACGCGCCGCCCTGGCTGATCTGGGCCGCGACGCTTGGAGCGTCCCTCACGGTGGGCCGCCGACGGGTCGACGAATTCCTGAGTTACGCTGCGGTCGCCGCCCTCGGCCTCGCCTGGTGCGCCGCCGCCCGGCCCCTGCTTGCCCATGACGCGCTCGCGTTCCCGTCCGCCCTCGTCGGCGCGTTGGCCGCCGGCTCGGCGTTGCTGTTCATTGTCCGGCTCGGCGTGCGCGCCGAATACCGTCGGCTCGCCTCCATCTGCGAATCGCGCGTCGACGAGCTGTTCGCGCGGCGCGCGCGCCTGGCCGCCACGGCCCTGGCCATAGTAGGAGCTTACGGTCTTTGGCAGTCCCCGTGGAGGTGAACCAAGTGAACGCCATCCGGTTTCAGAAGGTCTCTAAAATCTACCGTCGTTCGCATCTTGGGCGCACGACCGAAACGCCCGGCCTCGTCGAGCTCGACCTCGATATTGCGAAAGGCGAGGTCTTCGGCCTGCTCGGACTCAACGGCTCGGGCAAGACCACCGCGATCAAGCTCCTGATGGGCCTTCATCTCCCCACCAAGGGCGAGATCGAGACCTTGGGCCGCCGCGTCCCCGACGTCAAGGTTCTCGCGCGCATCGGCTACGCGCCCGAGTCGGCGTATCTCAACAAGACTTTGACGGGCCGCGAGAGCCTGCGCCTGTTCGCCGCGCTGTCACGTATCCCCGCCGAGGAGGTGGAGCGCCGCGTGACGGAGATGTTCGCGAAAGTCGGCCTCGACAAGGCGCTGGACAAGAGGTTGTCCGAGTATTCAAAGGGCATGCTCCAGCGCGCGAGTTTGGCGCAAGCGCTCGTCCATGACCCCGAACTCGTGATCCTCGACGAGCCCGTGACCGGGCTCGATCCTCTGGCGATCAAGGAGGTGCGCCTGCTGATTCTCTGGTTGAAGGCCAACGGGAAGACCGTACTCTTCTCCTCGCACGATATTTCCGAGGTCGAGCGCGTCTGCGACCGCATCGGCATCCTCAGCGGCGGGCGCCTCGTGAAGGTCATGAAGCAGGACGAGTGGCGCGGCAAGCCCGACTCCCTCGAGGCGGCGTTCGCGGCCGCCGTCGTGCGGACCGATGGCGTCGGTTCAATTCGCATGGAGTGATATGCAGACCCTCTCGGCCGTCTTCACGTACACGCTCAAGGAACACCTCCGCCGCAAGGCGTGGCTGTCCGCGGCGCTTTTCGGCCTCGTCCTGCTCGGGGGCGTGATCATCGTCTCCGCGCTCGGGGCCGACGAGCGCATGCGCCTCCTGCTCGATCTGGGCCTGGCCGCGATCGAAGCCATCACTCTCGTCTCGATCGTGTTCCTGACCGTGAACTTGATCCTGGCCGAGATCGAATCGCGCGCTATCTTTCTCATCCTCAGCCACCCCGTGCGCCGCGCGGACTATCTGCTCGGCCGCTTCCTCGGCACCGTCGCCGCGGTCGCGCTCGGCATGGCCGCCATGTCCCTGATGCATGCGCTCCTGCTGAGCCTGTACGGCTGGTGGGAGCCGGGCCGCTACTTCGCCGCCCTGGCTTGCATGTTCGGCAAGACGACGGTCATGGGCGCTCTCTCTTTGCTGCTGTCGCTCGCCCTGACCTCCGAGGCCGCCGCGATGGCATTTGCGGTGTTTCTCTGGATGCTCGGCCACTTCTCGTCGGAGATGCGCTTCCTCGCGGACCGCTCCGGCAGCGCCTTCCTAAAGACGACGCTTGTCGCATTCTCCCACGCGGCGCCCGACTTCGCCCGCTTCAACTACCGCGACTTCTGGCACCAATCGGCTCCAACCGCCGATTGGTTGATATGGGCCGCGATCTACACGCTCGCCTACGCGACCGCGTGCCTGGCCCTCTCCGTCCAGCTGTTCGAGCAGCAGGAATTCTAGATGCGACAAGATCTTCCTCTACCGCATTCGTGCCGAGCCCGAAGGGTCGACGCCTGATGAAGCGGCGTTGGCTCGCCGTCGCGGCCGTCCTGTTCGCCCTGGCGCTGTTTGCCGGATCGAGAATGCGCCGCCTTTATGAGCCGCGCTTCCCCCATTTGTCCGAGCTAAATGCCGGGCCTTTCGCCTTCCAGGACTCCGCGCTCGCCGTCGCTGGCTTCCGCTCCCCCGCGGCGGATCTCGCCTGGATACAACTCCTACAGTACACGGGAGGCAACTTGCCCGCGCTGACCGACCGGCCGGGACATCCGTATGAGCATCTCGCGCAGATGAGCCTGCGCGTCACGCGCCTTGACCCCTCCTTTCATCGGGCCGCCCTGTTCGCCTCCGGCATCCTGGCCTGGTTCCACGGCATCGAGCGCCCCGACGAAGCCGCGGACCTGCTCAATG
>JBBTJN010000003.1:0-1963 GCA_038059415.1 Elusimicrobiota bacterium
GTACTCTGCAAGCGAAGATGTGTCACTCAGCACGCAAGCGGCCACCAAGCCATCCCAAAATCGCACGATCCGATTTTTGCCCGGCTTGAGCGACTCCTTGAGCTGTCAGATAACTGGAATGGCTACGGCGCGGAGCGTCCAAATTTCTTAGCAGTGAGTATCGCCCAAACCATCGTGTCTGCTCTCAGTTCTCAAGGGTTAAGACCTAGCTGTACAACGCTACTTCCACTGCGGACACCGGATGGCCTTTCGTAGATCGACTCCCGCTTGTCGTAGCTTCCGCCGAGTCGCTCGGTGGTGCGATCGCTCGGCTTGGGCACGCTCCCGGCGCCAGTACTCGAACTTCCCGACGAGTTTCTCCAAGCGGCGCTGCTGCTCACGCGGCGGAACGTCCGGTTCCAGTTGGGCCTCCACTGCCTTGCGCACCTGGCAAATCGACCACTCCGGGTTTTTCCCCCCGAAGGATCTCGGTCTGTTCCGCCAGGAAGTACAGGCTCAGGTTCGTCAGGACCAGGTGACGGATCAGCGACGGATAGCCCTGGACTTCGAAGTGGTGCAAGCCGACCTCGCCCTTGCCTTCGTTGTAGAGCTTCTCGATGTGCCAGCGCGAAAAGGCCACGGTCAGAAGCTCCTTGAGCGGTACCTCCTCGGGCGCGTTGCTCAGGAAGTACTTCACCTCGCCGTCCAGCACGTTCACCGCCACGATGACCCGAAGGGCTTCGCCAGGGACGCCGTTTTCGCTCGGGTAAAAGCGGCTCTCCCGAACACGCCAGACCGACGGCCCCTTCTCGGTGTCCTTGATCCGGTAGAGTTCCCACGATGGGCCGCCTCGCTGCCAGAGCGCCTTCACCTTGCGGGCCTTGCGTTGTCCGGAAGCCACACGAGGCTCCGACAACGGCCGCCCCTTGGCGCCCTTGAAGCCCGCCGGCTGGACCTTCGGCGCTCGCGTCCAGCCCTGAAGCGAACTCGCCACCTCCACCATGTAGAGCAACCCCGTCGCGGCCACGCCGTGACGGAACCCCGCGCACTGGCCGTAGCCTTCATCCGCGGTAAGCCAGCGGAAGCGCACGCCTTCGGAGAGCGAACGGTTCAGGATGTCCAGGGCGATCTGCCATTTCGGACGGTAACCGACATCCTCCGGGATGTGCGCCTTGCGGCAACGCTCGCGGTCTTCGGCCCAACTCGCCGGCAAGTACAGGTCCCCGTCCAGAAGGCAGTGGAAGGCACCCGCCGCGTAGCCCAGGTTGACCGTGACCACGCAGTTGGCGATCTTGCCCAAACGACCGCTGTACTGCCGCTGGACGCCCGCGGTCATCAGGCCGCACTTCTCGAAGCTGCTCTCGTCCACGACGGCGATGGCTCTTTCGTCCGCGTGGTCCTGGATCACCAGCGACCTCAGACGACGGCCCACGGCATCGTGGTCCCACCGATGGATCGCCAGGAACTCTTGCAATGTCCGCGGCGGCGTCCCTGCATCCAGCGCAATCGGCTCGATGCTCTTGCGCTCCAGCGGGCCGAGTTGCCCCCGAAGGTAGGTCCTCATGTGCGCGCGACTTGGCGCAGTCTTGATGCAGCTATCGAACCGCTTCACGTGCCGGTCAAACTCCTTTTTGAGCCTGCGAAGTTCCTGGATCTCCATGCCGACGCCTCCCTGCAAGGCACCCGTCCTCGTGACAGGCGCATCTGCAAGGAACATCGGCAGTTCCGGCATAAATCTGATGTTTTTCTAGCGTTGTCCAGCTATCCACGGCGACGACCGATGCGCTCCTTCATCGTGGCGTGATCGATGCCGCCCTTCCTGCGGTACTCAGCGCGCGCGGCTTCGACCTCGCCGATCATGGTCGGGTGGTGAGCCAGGATGAAACTGTCGAGCAGGTCTTCATCCAGGTGGATGATCGCGGCCGCCGGCTTGCCTCTACGGGTAAGCACAACGTCCTCCGAAGGCAGCGCATCGAGCACCTTC
>JBBTJN010000004.1:0-6462 GCA_038059415.1 Elusimicrobiota bacterium
GGGTGTTGAGGAGGTAGATCATGCGTCCGTACCCTTCTGCGCCGTATCGATGACGACGTTGAAACCGATGACATGAATCTCTTCTCCAGGTTTCTTCGGCTCCGTTTGCACGTATTGGAACTCGATCCGATCCGAGTGCAAGGTGGTCAAGGCGGCGGCGATGCTGGTGGTCTTCTGTCCGCCGGTAACGTCCAAGATGATGTCCTTCTCGGCGATGCCCTGTTTACGGAAGTGCTCGATCCACATGTTGAAGGTCTGTTGCAGGGATTCGATATCTTCGGGACCGATCGCCACCGGATGGTGTTGTGCCGCGACTGAAGGGGCATACAGCCGGGCTAGTTGTTCGGCTGCGGCAAGCGAATCAAACGAACCACAGGGGCCCGGCGAACCGAGGAGCACCAAATGTTCGAGCGTGCGCGCTTGCACATGGGGTCGCAGGGCGCGCAGAAACTGCTGGCCGTTCCAGCGCCAGCTCATCGTGGTGAAGGCCCCGATGTCTGTATCCAGGTTGCCGGTGAGGACGACGCGCTTGTCGCCGTCCTCGATCACTACCGAGTTATCGGCTTCCACTCTCGGTTGCGGCGTGAAGGGCGACAGGGCGGCGATCAATACCCGGTGCCCTGCTACGGAAGGCGTCTGCGCAAGGTGGCGGAACGGCAGCAACCCTTTGGTGATGCGATAAAGGCCGTACAGGGACAGCCCGAAGAGCACGCCCGCAGCCAGCACGCGGCACAGGAGGGATAGGTGGCTTTCTCCACACGCTCCCAGCCAAGGCTCGAACAGGCATTCGCCTTTCAGACCGTCCCCCACCCAACCGGCGGTGACTATTGTGGTCAGGGTAAGACTGGCGGCCAACACCTTGCGGAGGGTGGGGGTGGGTTTTGTTGTCATGCCAGGTCTTCTCCCCGCAGAATCCGCAATGTCTTCTTGATTTCCTTTTCTTTTTTTCCAAGTTCGAGGGTGTAGGGGTACTCGGTTGCCACCAAATCGGCCAGCTCGCGCTTTTCGATTGCAGTCCAGGTGTCTTTAACTGCGGCATCAAGCAGACCGATCATTTGCCGAACGAGCGCGTCGCCCGCACGCACCTTGCATCCCAACGACCGCTGCTTGGCGAATGCCTTCCGAAGCCCGTCAATATTACGTTGGTTATCCGTCTTGCTGGCATCGGCTGCCTTCCTGGCTAGTTGTTCGGCCTCTTCACGAAAGGCGCGAGTTATCTTCTCGTCCACTTCCATCCGCCCGTACCCCGCCGCCGTCTTGGCACCAGTACCGAGGTATTCCAAGGCGCATTGCAGCACGCCGAAGAGTTGTTCCAGTTCTTTCCTGGCCGCCTCGTTACGCGGCGCGATGCTGAACTGGAACTTGGGCCTGTCCGCCACCAGGAAGGGCACCGGTACGGGGTCGTGCCAATCGGCGGGGGTAACTTTGGGATTCATCGGGTCCACTCCACCCTTTTCGTACCAATCGCCCATGTGAGGGGTCATGACATCGGGCTTGAGCGTAACGGGGCCCGTAGGCAGAGCGTCGAAGAAAATGAAGGCGCCGGCTTCGGTGTCGATCTTGCGATCGCCAGACGGCGGTACGAAGCCGCCATCCCGGAGCTTTCGGCGCTCCTTGAAGTCTTTATCCTCGCTGCCGAACCAGCGGTAGAGCGTGGTGAGTCGCTGCTCATTGCCATCTTTGCTGTCGAACTCCATCCAGGCTTCCACCCAAGCCCGCACCAGTCCCTTGACTGCCGCGCCAGGGATATACGGGGCTCCCAGAGTGGGATGCCAAAGGAAGCCATTTTCTACTGGATGCGGGTTGCCCAGCCCGGTGGTGAAGTGCCAATCGGCTGCAAATGCGCGGGTCTCTCCGCCCAAAGTATCGCACAGCTGCCGCAACCGGCTGGTAGCGGCGGAGATGGCTGACTTGTCACCGGCTTGGCCGACGACGGTCTTGATCCAATCGAGTTTGGCGCTCTCACCTAATTTCCAATCGTCCTGATAGCGGTTGAAGAAGCGGTCAAACCATAGTCCGCGGTGGCCTTGACTGCCGAGGCTGGCGGTTTGGGCTTCCTTGTAAAGTGGTCTGTTCATATCACTCATCTCTCATGTATGCCTTGGCAAACTTCTTTACCCAGTCGAGCAGCAGTAGAGCTTCAGCCTGTGCGATGCGATAGACACGCATGTCCTCGCTGGTGATGCCATCGAGTAAATCCTTGTTGGCGTAAGGCTGACCCTGCGCGCGTAGCCAGCCGGAAAGCAGGTCATAGAGCTTGCCGTGGGTGCCGCCCTGGCTGCGATAGAAGGCCGCCGCTTGGCCGAGGCCGTTCATCTGGATCATGGCCGGAAAGCCAGAGGCGTAGCTTTTAAATTCCCTCTGATTGATTTCATCTTGGATAGCTTGCGTGACCTGTTGCAAGGCGTACTTGGCACGTTCTTGTTGGTGAGTCTGCATGGCTCATCCTCCGTTTTTGAGCACGGTGATGGCGCACCAGCCCATGCCCACGGTTTCGTTTCCGCCGAGTTGCAGCCAGGGCTTGGGCTTGTCCTTATCAATAAACAAACCGGTCACCTTGCCGAGCACATCGGTCGCCGACATCGCCTTCTTCTCCCGGCGTGAGTTCGCCGCCATGAGGGGCACGTAGAGCAGTGTTTCTGGCGGCAAGGTTTCTTCGTACCAGAGCGCGCCACCGGCCACGGTCTTGCTCTTCGAGTCCAAGGCGATATGGGCATTCACCGGCACGGCGGCCTGCACCAGATGGGAGAACATATCGTCGGAGACCACCACCAGCCGCCGTGTGAGTTCGGCCTGGGCATCGATGCGCTGCACAAGTCGGGCAAGAACTTCGATGACCTTCGGCAGCTTGTCGGTGTCGGCGCGCTGCGTGAAACGGTATTCCTCAAGAAAGAGATCGCCGGTGTCTTGAGCGGTCAGGGCCTCCGTGCCAGCGGCAGTGGGCACATCGAAAATAAAACCGCCCACGCCGAGCATTCCGGCGAGACGTTTGAACCGGTTCAGGGCCTCGGCGCAAGTCACCCACTTGAAACTGCTGGTGAGCGAGCGCACTGGCAGCAACAACAGACGGGCGTCACCGACGGCGATGGCCCCCGCGTTGTCAGAGGCATTCATGGTATTCGGCCCGAAAACGGTAAACACATCTTCGCTGTCAAGACCGAAAACGGCTTCGGCCCGGTCGCGCAGCGAACCCTTGACGGCGGAACCGAAAACACAAGGCCAGCCGTTGTGGCCCTCGCGTTGAATGGGCAGATCGATGGCTCCCACTGACGATCCTGCGCCGGCGTGCAGGCTGGTTTCGGTGATCAGGCCCAGAAGGGCGTTGGCTTGGTTCATGGTGGCTCCTCGATGTTCAGTATTCATCTTTATTCCAAAGACCGCAGGCGATCTGCCCCCGGCCAAATTCCCGTTCATGTTTCTTTTCATCGCTTATGTGGGCGCCGTGGAGTTTCTTTATGGCATCGGTGATGTCGTCTTCCACGGTTACGTAGTAGCAACTTCCAGCGGGTACCAGACTGACGACATCGCGTGGTTTGTGTTCGGCGAGATTCCACCCGCCTTCGCGCAGGGTCTTGCCAATCACGGCAGCGTGAAGGGTGAGAACAACATCGGCAATCCGGCCTTTCCATACCCTTGCGCCGTTTTCTTCTGCGGCCACGAAGCCCGGTGGCAACCAGCCTTCCCTCCCCTCCCCTAGGCGGGCCGGGGTAAGCAGGACAAGGATGAGGCCGCGCGTGTCGGTATTGGCTTTGGGGACAGGTGGCAGGACGCCGCCGCCTTGGCGTAATTCAAGGTGGGCGAGTCGGCCCTCGCCGCCCAGACGGATCAGACGGTCTGCCAGGTTTACATCGGCGGGCAGATGCTGGATCTCCGCCTCAATCATGAGACCCCCTTTTGGACGCAGGTGTCGGGTCTGATAGAGCATCCCATCACCAGTAACACGTTTGCTATTGTCACGGGCGATGCCCAATCGGGGTTCTTCGGTGAAAAGTTCGGCGGCGCGGCGCAGTTCATTGTCCTTGGGTATATCGCCGGCCAGGACGCGGGCCAGACCCGTCCCACTAACCCACACCCGCTCCAGCGTCTTGGCCCCAGCGTTGCCGGGGGGTAGTTCCGGTAGACGCACCTTTCCAAGCGGGGTGTGGGTAGCCGGGCCGATGCACAGCCGAATGCATTTTTTGCGGCCACCCTCGCTACGTTCCAACAGGCAAAGCGGCACGGGATAGAGCCGTTCGTCGCTATGAACCAGCCAAGGGCCGGCCAATGTCAGCGGCCCAATGTCGTCGCCGTAACCGATTAGTTCGGACAGACATTTCCCATCGGCAAGTTGATACTTCCATTTCTTCTGGTGGAAGTCGCGCCAGTCGGCATTCAGGGCGTCACCGATGGCCCCGCGCACCGCTCCCATCAATGTGCGCGGAGAAGGCGGAAAGATACTCGCCAGTTCCGAACCACCGATGGCATTGAAGGGTCGGGATTCGCGGAAGAACCAGGTGTCGAGGGCGGAGAAGCGCAAGGTGTGGGTGGTGCTCATCGTTCGATCCCCTTGTTGGCGAGAAAGCGCACCAGCAGGGCGCCGTCGGCATAAAGTCGGGTATCGCGCTTCCACTGTGTTTTCGGTTTTTCCTTGTCGCGTATTACGGGGCGACACTGGTCGAGTAGAGGCTCCACGATCTTGCGCGCCTCGTCCATCGTCTTGACCGTGGCCGCACCGGAGTTGAGGTATTCCATCGCCAACAGCGAGACCGCCTGTTTATCGTCAAGAATGGACTGCAATATGTTTCCACTCTTGTCTTTGCCGGGATTGAGCAGGTCGAAGCGATCGCGGATGCGGTAGAAGAACTTGCTGGCGAAGTTGCCTTCTTCTTCATCTTTTCCAGATCCCTGGACGCGGAAAGCATTGGCAAGCTTTTCGAGCACGACTTGCTCGCCGTCCAACGCGCATTCCCAGGGCATCGCCCACTCCACCGTGAGCCCGCCCGGCTTCCACACCCGGCAGGCGATGGCGTCGCGCCCTCGGCCATCCTTTGCCACCTCGTCCAGCAGGTGGTGGGCGTCGGCGAGCACCTTGCCGAGGGGCATTTTGACGTGGGCGTACTGGATGGCCCCGGAAATCGAAGTTTCCACTTTGGGATTGGTTTTGGCGAAGCAGGCCATGTAATGCCGGCGCAAGTGGACGGCACAGACCAGCGCGTATTCCATCGGAAGCAGGGCCAGCACGTCGTCGCCACCGGCATAGACCAGGAAGCCGCTGTGCTCATCGACGATGTCGGGCACACCGCCGGTGAACGAAGCCAGCGCGTTGGTGATGGCCTGTTGCTTGGTCGCATCCCCCATATGCGCGCCCAATTGGTCGCCGTCCATGAGCAGCACAGCGTAGAAAGGGGACACGCGATCGAACTCTGCCGCCTCGCGCAGGGCTTTGAGTTGGTTTAGAACCGTGGTTGCCTCGTTGGGCTTCTCACCCCAGAGGTTCTTGTTTTCCAGCACGGCATCGAAGAACACCGTGCCGTCCAGGGCCTTCCAATTTTTTGGGGCATTGGCTTCTCTGACGCAACGGATATTGGAATCCCACTCGCCGTATTCGCCGGTCAGTTTGTGGGCGGCATCGTGGAATGCCCACATCTTTTGGGAAAGGACGGGGTCGCCGTTTGCCTTCTTGAGCAACTGCGCCAACCAGGTCGCCGCCGCCAGGTAATGGACAGATGGCACACCGGTGGGCAGCTTCCAGCCATGCACCTCCAAGCCAACGGGCAGATCAGTGCTGAAGCCATCGAAACACCGGGCGAAACGACGTTTGACGTAAGCGACAGCGCAGAGCATTTCGCCGGGGCGCAGATCGGTGGCGATACCCGGCTTACCTGATTCGCGCAACTTCTCCCAGAAGGCGGCTGGGCCACTCGGATCGTCGGGACTCTTGCTGGGGCGAACCGCGCCAGAAAGCTCCTGCCAGCCGTCCATCATCATGCATTTCACGCCCGGCTCCGGCGGAGGCAAGTGGCTACGCCAGTTCTTCAGGCGGTCTATGGCACTGGCGTCGTCACCTTCCTCCAGCACCCATTGGATGTCCCAGAAGGCGGCGATCTGCCGTTTCCAAATATCGCGTGTGGGCCTGGCGTCAAAGCCCTTTAGATCGGCCATCCATACAGCCTCGGCAAGTGCCGCCCAGGCATCGCGCACGGACTGTTCGACCTGCTTCGGGTCAAAACCCTTCTTCACTTCCGCCTTAAAACGGTTCGGCACATTGCCCTGCTTCGGGCCACTGACACCGTTTTTCAGCGCCTTCATGAAATCCTCGTCGGGTCTGGGGAAATCAATTTCACCGCCTTGTTTCACGACTGCCAGCATCGCCACCGAGGAGAGCCAAGAAAGAATAAATGAACCCGCCCAGAAATCCCGCGTGCGCCGGGCCTGGGAGACGAAACCTTGGACGGGGCCGAGGGTGAAGTGGAAGTGGGTCAT
>JBBTJN010000005.1:0-34170 GCA_038059415.1 Elusimicrobiota bacterium
GGAGCTGCTACGTCGGTAGTAAGGTGCGAAAAATCACCGATTCGTCAGAGCTGCCCAGACGTCACCAAGTTCCCGGACTATATTTCCGGTAAGCCCTCGACCGGCTGCTGAACGCGACGCGCACAGCCTACTCGGTCTGGTGCTTCTCGCGGAGTTCGCCAAGCCCGCGTCTTGCTCTCACGCCGGATCGAGGCCAGGATACGCGGCCGTTCCGACACAGCCTCAGGGATTCAAGGTCAAACCAGCGGTGATCGTCTTCTACTCGCCCTTGTTTATGCTCCCCCTACTTTCTCAGCCAAAGCCTCCCGCATCCCGAGTACTTGTAATACTCATCAAACGCCTCCGTTACTCCTTTGGGCAAGCGCTCGAGACAGGAGACGCACCGTATCGCACCGCGCGTATGCGGCGCGGCCAGGGCCGCCGCGAATTGGCTCTCCAGCATCGCGGGATCATAGTACGCCTGGCTGTCGTCAGGCACAAACCAAATGAACGCGGCGTGGGGCCGATGGAACGAATCTCCGCTCCAGGAATCCCACACCGCCGCGCCGCTCGGCAGAAGGTCGGACGCACAGCGCCAGCGCCCTCTTTGAAGCTCGTTGCCCTGCCGGATCAGCCTCACGGCGCGAGCGCCGGGAACCAAGATCGAGAGCGCGAGGGCGACGGCGAGAACGAGCCCGCGCCGCCGCGTGGCGGCCCGTTGAATCGCCTCGCGCGCCGCGAAGCCCGCGAGGAACGGCGCGACGAAGAGCAGGTGCTGGGAATAGGCCGAGGGCGTCACCGCGAGCCCCGTCAGAGCGAACGAGAGCGCGCCGGCCTCTCCGGGGCGCTCGCGCCAGCGCCGCAAGCCCCACAGGCCCGCAGCCCACATCAGCGGGTCCGACAGCAAAGACGGCTTGAGCGTCGCGCTCCAAGAAACGCGCGCGCCGGGAAAACCCAGGTTGTAAAGGAAATAGTACGACCACAGGCGTCCCAGCCCCCCTCGCGCCGCGAAATACCCCAAGCCGACGGCGGCGACGACGACGACGCCGAGCGCCGCGTGCCCGAGCAGGCGCCCGGCGGCGAGCGCGCCGTCCTTGTCCGCGCGGCGCCAGGCCTCGCCGAGAAGAAGTCCCGCCGCGGGAAACGCCGCCTTCGGCGTGCACCACAGCGCGAGGCCGATGAGGATGCCCGCGAGCGGGCCCGCCTCGCGGCCGGGGCGCACGATCACCCAGGCGGCGGAGACGACAAGGAACATGCCGGAGACGTCGGGACGAATCTCGAGAGATTTCTGGGCGAAGGCGGCGAAAGCGGCGAGCCAAGCCGCAGCAAGCACGCCTTCGAGAGGATCGGCGCCGCTGCGCGGGCGCGCGACGAGCAGCAAGGTCCCCAGCCAGAACAGGGAGACGAAGAGTCGGCCGGCGATGGCCTTGGCGACAGGATGTTGCGGCGGATCCACGACGGGTGCCAGCGCCGCCCAGAACAGCGGGCCGTGATGCTCAAAGAAATCGCGGAAAGGGAGATTGCCGCGGGCGACGAGCAAAGACGCATGCAGATGCTCGAGCTCGTCGGTATCGAAATAGCGGTGGACAGTCAGCCCGGCACGCAGGCCGCCCGCGGCAAGCAGTGCGGCCGCAAGGCCACACCATGCCCAACGTCTCAAGGACATAAGGAGCGCTCGAGCACCGATAAGGCCAGCAGGCCGTAGTCGACGCCGCCGAGCTTGGCCGTGATCCGCTCGGTCACCTGTACGTCTTCAGCGATTTGGGGAATTTTATTGGCCTGAATTAGTTTGCGGTTTCGACGTCCATGCCATAGTGTACGCAAAACGCCGAGCCATCGTCTCGAGCTTGATCTTGGCCCGCCGTTCCAGTACCTCTCTTTGAGCGTTCGATTGAAACGCTCAACACGCAGGGCGTACGGGAATTTACGGGTTCGGCGTAAGGTCTTCTTGCCCGGTCTCGACCCGGGCACGCGACGAACGGCGTGGGCCTTGTGAGTTTAAGCCCGCAAACACGAAAGCGCAACACCCTCTGCGCGTCGCGTCAAGCGACGCCGCGCACGGAGCGGCTCATCGCTTCGCGTTCCTCAACGATCATGGCCGTGACGTCTTCGGGACGCAGGGCAAAGCGGGCGGCAAAGGAATGGAGCGCGGCGCGTTCGTCCTCGGTCACCACACCGTCGGCCAGGCTCATGCGGATCATGCCGTGTAGCATCGACCCCGCCTGCGCGCCGTCCTCGGGCCTCGGGGCGTCGAGGAGTCCCGCCCGAGCGGCCGTGACGATCTGCGCGGCCTTGGGCGCCGGCAGGCCGCGGCTCTTCGCGTAGGCCTCGAGAAACGCCCTTTCCACGAGCGTCTCCTCGCCGTCGGAGAGCGTCGCACGGACCAGAATCGCGAAAGCGTCGCACGGGCTCAGGTCCGCGCCCCAGTCGAGGCCGGAGACCGGAGGCTGGGTCCGCCCTGCGGCGACCGAAACGCCGCCCGGCCGCTTCCATTCTCCAAACGGCACGACCTCGGTGAGTATCCAATCCTTCTTGCCATCGTTGAGCGCGACGCCGCAGTAGCCGCAGGCCGCCTCGGAGCGCTCGGCGGGCGGAGCGCCGCAGGAGGGGCAGCGGGCCGTGCTCAGGCCCCGGCGCGCGTCGGTCTTCACCCCGCGCGCGCGGCTCAGCACGAAGAAATCGCGACGCACCTCTCCCCCCGCGGACCACTTCACGCCGATGTGGACGCGCGTCCAGGCCTCGGACTCCTCAAAGGCGGCGGCCTCGACCGCCCCGACCGCGGCGTCGTTGAAGGCCTGAGGTTCGCCCGCCGCGAAGGCGCCGCAAAACGCATCATCGGCCACGGGGCGAAGGGGCGCGGGATCGCCCAAACGCCGAGCGTCGAGCCAGCGCCAGAAGATCACCGAGGCGCGGTCCTCGAGAGTCGGCAGGTTCAGCGCGGGGTCTCCCGTTGCGGCCTCCGCCCAGCCGTCCACGTCCCGCGACGGCTTGAGCATGACCCACTCGCAGCTCTGCGTGATCTCGGACAGCACCCAGTCGTACTCGCCGGAGTTCACCCAGGTCTTGCATGCGCCGCACCGTGCCGCGTCGATGAGCGGCAGAGACGCTCCGCAGCTCGGGCAGCTTCCTTCCAGGAGCCCGGCGCCTTTGAGGGTTTTGGCGCCGGGACGGCGCAAAAAACTCCAGACCTCCTCGAACTCCTGGCGGCCCGGAGAGCTGGAAACCGTGGCGCCTTCGGCGTCCACCATGCGATCCGAGGCCAAGGCCGCGACGCGCACCCAAATCTCGTCGAAGTGCTTGTCGCTGCGACAGGCCAGCAGCTCGATGTCCCGAACCTCGACGCCCTCCATCAGGTTGCGTAGCCCGCGAGCCTTGAGGCCCGACAGTTGGCGCTCGAAACGCTCGCGCACGCCGTCGGAGATGAAGGCTCGCGCGGAAGACATGTCTCCCGCGCTCCATGCCTCCTGGATCCTAAGGAACGCCGCTCCCGTCCGGCGCAGGAACTCCCGGTCGTCGAAGGCCGAGTCCCGGGCCCGCAGGCGCGCGAGTTCCTCGGTCCGGCGCGTAGCGGCCTGGCCGCCACCGGGCGTATTCCCACCGGACGGAGACCGGACGTTTGACGAGTTCAACTCCATCCAGAGGCGCCGCGTCATGTAGAGAATCAAGAAAGTCAGGGGGAAACCGATCAATGGATATTGGAACACGAACCTGCCGAACATATGCAGGAACATGAACAGAAGGTCGCCCGAATCGCCAGAGCCGCCTCCATAGCCGTAGGACGAGGAGCCGCCGGAGGAGCCCGAGTAGCTCTCCCCGCCGCCCGCGCGCGCCGCGGCGCGAACCGCGACCATCCCGACGACGGCCAGAACAAGGAGAAGACAGTTTGGAAAATTACGCCGGCTCACTTGTCTTGGCATCTTTCTGAGGCAAAGTGAAGACGAACCTGCTGCCCCCGCTCGGAACGGATTCCACCCAGATGCGGCCGCCCTGCAGGGTGACCAGCTCCTTGCAGATGTAGAGGCCCAGGCCCAATCCGCTCCCTCCCTGCACGACGCCGCTGCTCGACTGGTAAAGCCGCTCGAAGAGCTTGCCGGCCTCTTCGGCCCGTATACCGGGGCCCGTGTCGGATACGGAGATGAAGTTGAATCCCGGATCGGGCAGGAACACCCCCGCCCCGACGCTGATCAGGCCTTTCTCGGGAGTGAACTTGATGGCATTCCCTATCAAGTTCACGAGGATCTGGCGCAGTCGCCCCGAATCAGCGAAGGTGGCGGGCATATCGCTCGATATCTCGACCTTGATTCCAATTGATTTCGCGGACGCGACCAGGGCCATGGACTCCACCACTTCGTCGATTAACGCGCGAATCACGAGGCTATGAGGACTGGCGTTTAGTTTCCCCGTTTGGCTGCGGGACATGTCCAGGAGGTCGTCGATCATGACCACCAAATGAGAGACGTTGCGCTGGGCGAGGTCAAGAAGCTGTTTGTGCCGCTCGGGGATATTGCCTCCGAACTCATCGACGAGCATTTTGAGCGAGGCGTTGATGCAGGTCACCGGCGTGCGCAGCTCGTGGTTGACGTTGTGAATGAACTGGTTGCGAACACGGACCAGATCCTCACTTCGGTCCTTCACGCGCACTTCTAAATTTTCGTTGAGCGTCCGGAGAGCATCCTGCGCCGCGACAGCATGGACGACCATCGGGCGTAGGAAGAAGATCCCCGCCACGGCCAGCATGACCAAGTTCATGGCCAAAATCAGGCCGAAGAGCGTGTCCATCCAGGCGTTGCGCGCCTCGCTTTCCGACTGCAACTGGGACACGGCTTTATTGAGAGAATCGAGCAGCGGCCCTAAGGCCACATTTATAATGTTCTCAAGGTGCTTATAATCCTCGGCTGACCCGTTCGCCGGCGAAGCCGCCAAAGCTTTGGCGTGTTCCAAGTAGCCACGCACCTGCTCCTGCAGTGAAGAGGGGGAAGCGAAATATATGGCAGCCATTTCCGACGAGAGTTGACCTACATTTAAGGAGGACCTTCCGTGAATCAAACTCTCACTCGAGGCCTCCATCAAGGCGATGGCGTCGATCAAGCCGCGGCGGTTGACGGCTTGATCGACCTTCTTGCGAACGTCGAGTAGAAGAACGGCATGGAGCGCGATACGCTGCGAGAGCATGCGCTGGCGGCCGGACACATTGATGATGGCGGCATCCTGTACCTGGCTTTGGAGATGATGTTGAAGCAAGCTGTATTGGACGATGCCACCCACCGCCAGCATCATCAGCACGAAAACGTACCGCGCCGTCATGGCGTTCCGGTCGGTTGGGTACATGGCAAGTGATTTAAGCATGAACGTGGTCCTGCTGCTAGTAGGATATCCGGTATACGTGGAACTGCGCAAGTGCGTTGAGCCCAAAGATGCAGGTCTTGAAATTCGGGAGGCGGGGGGGTACACTGGTACTGACGGGTCCTTCGTGGTCGCCGCCGCCCGCCCCTCGTCCGGCGAGCCCGCAGGGGTGTTGGCGTGTATGCAACCGAAAGTCCTGGTCGTAGACGATGAGGCGAACGTCCGCCAAATCCTCCTGTTCGTGCTCGCTCCGGTCAGCGAGACGCTGGAGGCCTCCAACGGCTATGACGCCCTGCGCATAATCCGCAACGAAAAACCGAGCCTGGTCCTGCTCGATGTCATGATGCCCGAGATGAGCGGGCTCGCCGTCTTGAAGGCGGCGCTGGAAATCTCTCCCGCCCTGCACGTCGTGATGCTCACGGGGGAAAGCGATCTCGGGATCGTCCGGCACGCCCTCGATGCTGGCGCATGCGCCTATATGACCAAGCCTTTCGATCCCAAGATGCTGCGCGCCGAGGTCGGACGACTGCTGGAGGATATCAAAGCGCCCCGGGCGGACTATCGGCCCTGGCGCGTGGCGGCGTACTGATCGCCTATTTCGTACGGCGACTTCCCCGTGCCACCACCCAAACGCGGCCTTCCCGGACGGTCAAAACGACCTTGCCTTCGGCGCGGTTGCCCAAGCCGCGGCTGCCGCGGCGAAGCAGTTCGTTCTTGAGGCCGAAGCGCGCGCCGACGAGGCTGAGGCGCGCGCGCGGTGCGGCCAAAAGAGAAAATCGCTCGCCCTTTTTTAGGGAGAGCCAGTGGCGACCGGGGCCGAGCAGGCGCGCGACCCCGCCGTCGATCACGGTCAGATCAAAGCCGGCGCCGCCTTCCTCAAGCGCGGCAAAATTCACAAGCTCATGGTCGAGCCCCCCTCCTGATGCGCCGGCGATCTGGACCTCGCGCGCGCCTATCGAGCGGGCGAAGTCGAGAGCTTTATCCAGGTCGGAGCGTTCCGGATCGAAATCGCGCCAATATAAGGTTTTTTTCCAGGCCTTGGGCAGGGCTTTGGGCAGGGAATCCATGTCGCCGACGATGTAATCGGGCTGGAGGCGAAGGATGACCGCGTGTCGAGCGCCGCCGTCAGCACAGATCACCGCGTTCGCGCGGTGCGCAGCGGCGCGCACCGACTTTGGGTCGCGTATGTCGCCGTTGAGGAGGATCAGCGCGGATTTTATTTCCAATGTAACTGCTCAAGAACCCAGCCGGCCTGAGCACCTGCATATTCGTTTTTCAACGCGGGACCGCCAACGCCTCGGTGCGCACCGTTGCGCCGTCGCCGGGCGGGTAGTCGATGCCAAGCAGACGCCCCAACGTCGGCGCCAGGTCCACGGCCGCGGCAGGCGCGTCCACGCGGCCGGCGCGCACACCGCGGCCCCATAAGACGAGCGGAACGCGCGCGTCGTAATCCCACGGCGTGCCGTGGCTCGTGCCCGGAGCCGCGTCGCCGAGCAGGACGTTGCGGCCCATGATCGCCAAGAGGTCGCCGGAGCGGCCGGGGTCATAGGAGCGCCGGGTCTGCTCGGCGAAGGGCGCATCTTTTTCTCCCGGGACGTAGACGGCCGCGAGGCCGGCTATGCCGGACAGGAGCTTCGCCGCCTTGTTCAGGAAATTAGACCATTCGAAGCCGAGGGCCTCGGCCTCACGCCGGTTCAAATACAAATGAGGGATCTGGTTCGAGAGAATCCACGTCGCGTCCTTGAGCGGCCATTGGGCCTGCAAGGCGCTCTCGAGCGAAGCACCGAACTCTTCCCATTGGAGGCGGCGCACGCCGAGGGCCTTGCCCGAGGCGTCCTCGGGCGAGGGGGTGGCACCGTGATCCGCCGATAACGCCAGGGAGAGCGAGCCGCCGGACGCCTTCTCAAGACGCGCAAGCAGGCGACCCGTAATTGCATCAAGGCTCTTGAGTTGGGCGTCCATCTCGGGAGCCTCAAGCCCGTAACGATGGCCGATGAGGTCGGTGCCCGTGTAGCTGATGAACAGCAGGTCCGTGGACGCCCCCCGCCCGACACTCTCGCGCTCAACAAGCGCCGCGACGAGCAGATCGAGGGCGGCATCGTACACCGGGCTCGCAAGGAGGTCCTCCGGCACGCGGCCATCTCTCATCGGAAGAAGGTTCTTCTTCCTCAACTCCGCGTTGAATGCCGCCAGCCAGGACGGACGCCTGTAATAGGAGGACGTCGTGAATTCACTCTTAAGGGGGTCGAACCATAGAGCGATATCCGCCTTGCGCCCACCGAGAAGGACCGCGCTACGGTCCTTGCCCGACACGGCGAACACCCGCGCCTTCTCATCGGAAGCCTTCAGCGCGTCGGCGAGCGTCGGCCCGCGCAGATGCTCGGGCCCGATCCCATAAACGGAATCAGCCACGCAGTAGATGTCTGAACCCTCGCGGTCGTACCACTCGTTGGCAACGATGCCATGGACGGCGGGGCTGCGGCCCGTCGAGAGGGCGGCGTGCCCGGGGCCAGTCGCGGTGGGGATGTGAAGGTGGCGGGCGTTCGTAAAGACCGCGCCCTCGCGGCGCAGACGGCGGAAGCCTCCCTCAGGTAAATCAGAGCGCTCGAGATACTCCGGCCGCATCTGATCGACGACGACAACCACGCCCAGGCGAACGGCGGCCCGGGTCGAAGACGCGACAAAAAATAAAACGGCGGAGAATAAAAAGGAGGCTGGCATAGTCTTGGTTCTAAACGACATCGCCCTTTTCGATCTGCAAGGTCACATGAGAGATCCCGAAGCGTTCGGCCAGCACATCTTTGCCGGCTTTCAGAACCTCAGAGTGATTGCGCCCCTGCGCGAGAACGAGGTGGCCGCTCATGGCCTCCTGGCCCTGCGTCAGAGACCATAGGTGGAGATCGTGAACCGCAACTACTCCGGGAAGCTCCGTCAACGCGGCGCGGATTTCGTCGAGGTCGAGGTGCGCGGGCGCGCCTTCGAGCAGGATGTGCACCGAGTCGCGTAGGAGCCAGAACGCGGTGAGGACGATGCCTCCGCAGATCAGGACGGTGACGAGCGCGTCGACCTGATACCAGCGCGTCTCAAGGATGATGAAACCCGCAACCAGGGCGCCAACGGAGCCGGCCCCGTCGGAGAGGACGTGCATCATAGCGCCGCGCATGTTGATGTTCGTTCGGCTCGACTTCCACAGCATCGCGGCGGAGACCAGGTTGCAGAGCAGGCCGACGAACGCGACGGCGATCATCGGCCGGGCCGCAATCGTCGTGGGGAAGGAGAAGCGCGCCCATGCCTCGCGCAGGAGGAAGCCCGTGGCGACCATGAGCGCGATGGCGTTGCCGAGCGCTGCGAGGACCTCGACGCGGCGGTAGCCGTACGTGCGCTTGGGGTCGGGGGGCAAGCGGGACAGCATCGCGGCGACCAGGGTCAGGCTCAGGCCCAGCAGATCGACGGCCATATGCGCGGCGTCGGCGATCAGGGCCAGGCTCCCGGTCCACCAGCCGCCGATAAGCTCCACGAAGAAAATCGTGCCGGTCAGCGCGATCACGCCGTACAACGGGCGCTCAGCGTCGTCCGCGGCGCGGTGGTAGTCGTGGTCGTGACCCATCAGGGCCTGGGCTTCCGGCTCTGGCGGGCTATCTCGTAGAGCAGAGCGGTGGCCGCGCACGAGGCGTTGAGACTGCCGACGCCGTGCTCGGACTGCGGCACGCGCATCAACTCGTCGCAGGAGGCTCGCACGAGCGGGCGCATGCCGTAGCCTTCCGAGCCGATGACGAGGACGCAGGGCGTGTTGACGACGCAGTCCCAGGAATCCTTGCCCAAAGCGTCGGCGCCGTACACCCAGAACCCGTGCTTTTTGCATAAGTCCAAGGTCTGCGCGATGTTGACGACGCGATGGACCGGGATCTTGAGCGCGGCGCCGGCCGAGGCCTGGATGACGGCCTGGGTCACGGGCGCGGAGCGCCTCTCGGGAATCACGACGCAGCGGGCGTGAAGCTGGAGCGCTGAGCGCGTGATGGCGCCGAGGTTGTGCGGATCCTGGATCTGGTCGAGCACGACGACGACGAGGCCCTTCTTGCGGGCGTCATCGAGACTCAGCACCCACTCGGAGAACGTCGCCGCAGGATCGTACGATATGCGGATCGCGACACCGCCGTGCTTGCCGCCCTTGACCGCGCGATCGAGCTCTGGGCGCGACATGTAGCGGATCTGCACGTCGAGGTCCTTGGCCCGCTTAATGAGCGCGCCGATGTTCGGATGCGTGAGCTCGTGCTCGATCCACATCTCGCGGCAATCATAGGGGGTTTTGGTCAGCGCCTTTGCCACGGACTCGAAGCCGCCCTGCCAGCGTGTCTCGGCGTTGGGCGCCGGCGACGTATCGTCGCCCCCCGCTCCCTCCGCCGCCCCTTCAGCGCGCACCGCCGCGCCGCGCAGGCGCTCCTGGCGGATCTTATCGTGATGGCGCTTCTTGTCAAAATGGCGGTCCTTGTTGAAGGGCCTCGCCTTGGCGGGATGCTGCGGGCGGTTGTTGCGATCAGGGCGACGACCGAATTTCTTTTTCACTTTTTTACCGCCTTCGCTCCGTCTTTGTCGTCTTTGACCATATAACCCAAATCGTCTATCTGCTTGCGGATCCGGTCCGATTCCGCGAAATCTTTTCCGGCCTTCGCTTCCGCGCGTTTGATGAGCAACGCCTCGATGTCCGCGGGAACGGCGCCGACGGCCTCGATCTTGAACAGGTCGAGGCCGAGCACTGAGTCCGCCTCTTCGAGAAAGGCCTTCTTGGCGCCACCAGGAAGGTCGCTCCTCAGCGCGTCCCAGACCACGGCGAGCGCGATCGGGGCGTTAAGATCATCGGAGAGCGCGTCCTTGAAGCGGGCGGAGAACCCGGCGCAATTGGGCTTCGGCGCTTCACCGGCCAAAGCGGCGGCGGCGTCCTTAAGACGGCGGCGCGCGGTCTTCGAGCCCTCAAGGGACTCCCAGGTGAAATCGAGCTGCTTGCGGTAATGCGCCGTCAGGCAGTGGTACTTGTAATCGAGCGGTGAAAAACCTCGCTCCTTCAAGTCGGAGAGCTTCACGAAGCCGCCCGAGGACTTGGCCATCTTCGCGTTGTTCATCAGCAGGAACTCGGCGTGCATCCACACCTTGGCGAAAGGCTTGCCGGTCGCACCCTCGGACTGGGCGATCTCGTTGGTATGATGGACAGGGATATGGTCGATGCCGCCGCAATGGATGTCGAGCGTCTCGCCCAGGAAGTGCATCGCCATGGCGGAGCACTCAATGTGCCAGCCCGGGAAACCCTTGCCCCACGCCGACTCCCATTGCATCTGCCGTGTTTTCTCCTTTGGTGAAAACTTCCATAACGCGAAATCAGTCACGTGCTTCTTCTCCGGGTTGGCCTCGATGCGCGCGCCGGACTTCAGGCCCTCGAGATGCTCCTTCGTCATGAGCTTGCCGTAACCGGGAAGTTTCACCGTGTCAAAATACAGGCCGTCGGCGGTCTTATAGACGAAGCCCTTGGCCTCGAGCCTCTGGATCAAGGCGATCTGCTCGGGAATATGATCCGTCGCCTTGCATAAGATATCGGCGGGAAGGAGGTTGAGCTCCTTGCAGTCGGACAAAAACGCCTCAGTATAGAACCGAGCGATGTCCCAGGCGGTCTTGCCCTCGCGGGCGGCGCCGACCTCCATCTTATCCTCGCCTTCGTCGCCCTGGCTCGTCAGGTGGCCGACATCGGTGATGTTCATCACGCGGTTCGGCGCATAACCGAACATTTTGAGCGCGCGAACCAGGAGGTCCTCGAAAATGTAGGTGCGGTAGTTGCCCACATGCTGGTAGTTATACACGGTGGGCCCGCAGGTGTAGAGGGACGCCTTCGCAGGCGCGGCGGGGACAAAGTCGCCCTTGGCGCGGGTCAGACTGTTATAGAGACGCAGGACCATGCGGATATTCTAGGAAATCGTGGGCGTGCCGGCTCATCCTCAAGGGCGCGGGACGACGATGAGAATGCAGGGCGCCCGGGCGCTAGCGCGCGAGTACGGTGGCGACGGCGTGGCAGGCGATGGCCTCGCCGCGGCCGATCGCATCGAGCCCTTCGTTGCTCTTCGCCTTGAGGCTCACGCGCGACTCGGGAAGCTTGAACAACTCCGCGAGCGAGGTCTTGAGCTTCTCATAATGCGGCTTGAGCTTGGGCTCCTCGGCGATGAGGGTCGCGTCAAGATGCACGATGCCTCCGCCGCAGGCGGCAATTTTTTCCAAGGTGTGAGCGACGATATCTTTCGAGGGCAGCCCCTTGAACTTCGGATCGGTGGGCGGAAACGCGATCCCGATCTCGCCGAGGCCAAGCGCCCCGAGCACCGCGTCGCAGCAAGCGTGCAGCACCACGTCGCCATCGGAATGGCCGAGCAGACCCTTGTGATGCGAGAGCTTCACGCCCGCGAGCCACAGCTCGCGCCCCGCGACGAGCTTGTGGATGTCGTAGCCGAAGCCGGTGCGGCTCTCGCGGCGGCCCTCCGACCGGGCCTCAAAGATCGCCGTCGCCATCGTGATGTCCTCCGGGGTGGTGATCTTGAAGTTCTCGTAGCTCGACTCGACGACCGAGACCTCGTGGCCGCAGCGCTCGACGAGCTGGCTTTCGTCGGTGGCGTCGACCTCGCCCGCGAACTTTTCGAGGGCTTCTTTTAAAATGGAATAGCGATAGGTCTGCGGCGTCTGCGCAGTCCATAAGCGAGCGCGCTCGGGCGTCTCGGAGATGCGGCGCCCCCCCTTCTCAACGACCTTGAGCGTGTCCTTGACCGGAACGGCGGCGACGGCCGCACCCGATTTAACGGCCTCAGCGATCGTCGCACGCGCGATCTGGGGCGTGATCATCGACCGCGCCCCATCGTGCACGGCCACAATCTCGATGCCCTCGGGCAGGGCTGCGAAGCCGTTGCGCACCGAACCCATACGCGTCCGGCCTGCCGGCACGACGACCACCTTGCCGGACGCCAGACGCTTGCCGTGGTCTCTCAACGCGTCGTCGCCTAGGACGAGGATGACGGCTTCGACCTCGTCCATCTCGACGAAGCAGCGCAACGACCACTCCGCGACCGTCAGCCCCGCGAGCGGCAGGAACTGTTTCGCGCGTCCCATCCGGGACCCCGAACCGCCCGAAACGATGATCGCCGCGGCGCGCGGCGTCACGCGGGCTGGCGGTCGGCGCGAGCCTCGGGCTTGGCCTTCGCGAAGATCATGCGACCGTTGGAGGTCTGGTGGATCGAGGTCACCGTCGCCTCAAGGCGCTTGCCGACCGAGCGACGGCCGTCTTCGACGACCACCATCGTGCCGTCATCCAGGAAGCCCACGCCCTGCTCGCGCTCCTTGCCGTCCTTCATGACGAACACGCTCATCGTTTCGCCGGGCAGCACGACGGTCTTGAGCGCGGAGGACAGGTCGTTGACGTTGAGCACGGCCACGCCCTCCAGGGTCGCGACCTTGTTGACGTTGAAGTCCGTGGTGACGATCTTGGCGCCCATCTCGCGGGCAAGCTTGACGACCTTGCCTTCAATCTCCGAGATCTCGGGGATGTCCTTGTCCAGGATGCGCACCGGCATGATGTGCCCTTCCTGCAGTCGCGCCAGCACGTCGAGGCCGCGTCGGCCGCGGGCGCGCCTCATCGGGTCCTCGGAGTCGGCGAAACGGTGAAGCTCAGTCAACACGAAGCGGGGCACCACGAGCGTGCCGGACAAGAAGTGCGTTTCCACGACCTCGGCAACGCGGCCGTCAATGATGGCGTTGCAGTCGATAATCTTCAGGTCGGAGCCGCGCTTCTTGCCCATCTTGAGGAGGTCCTTATCGAGGTCGTCAAGCTCGGGGAACTTTCGGATCGAGATCACGAGGCCGAGAACGCCCAACGCGAAGAAGCGCAGCAGGGCGAACTTGTCCCAGGTCTTGTACAGATCCTCGTTCCCGATCTGAAACACCAGGTAGTCGATCAAGCGCGCAAGGATGATGCCGACCGCGGTTCCGAGCACGCCGGCCATGATGGTCAGCAGGTTCAGCTCGGCGATCAGGTACTCGATGCCGATGATCAGCAGGCCGACGCCGACGCCGATCCCGATCCCGGTCGCGTTGGGTGAGATCTTAGCGCAATAGACGATGACGGGACAGATGACGACGACGCCGAAACGAAACAGCCAAGTGTACATGGTATGCCTCCGACGGAGGATATAACGAATTGGATGAATTATTCTACGAAATCGTGAGCGTCTTCTCGACGCCAAAAGTGGCTTGCGCCGCCTCACGGAGGTCCGACACGCCGGTGACGCTCAGGTCGAGGGTCTTGGGCAGGTCCTTGGCCGCGCGCGCCGGAACGAGCGCGCGCTTAAATCCCGCCTTCGCCGCCTCGCGTAGGCGCAGCTCGAGCTGAGGCACACGCGCAATCTCACCGAGAAGACTGACCTCTCCGAGAAGGACCAGATCGGACGGGACCGATTTATCACGCCACGAGCCGGCAACGGCGAGACAGGCGGCAAGATCGAGCGCCGGATCCTTCAAGCGCAGGCCGCCGGCGAGGCTGACGAAGCAGTCCCGGTCCTCAAGGCGCAGGCCGATGTGGCGCTCCATCGCCGCGAGCAGCACCAGGACGCGATTAAGATCCAGGCCGGTGGACATGCGGCGCGGCAACGGGTAGCGCGTGGACACGACCAACGACTGCACTTCAACGAGCACCGGGCGGGAACCTTCCAGGGCGACGGAAACGGCCCGGCCCGGCGCGGCGGTGCGGCCGAGTTCCGCGGCGAAAAAGGCCGTCGCGTCCTTGACCTCTTTGAGTCCCGTTTCACCCATCTCGAAAAGACCGAGTTCATCGGTCGGGCCAAAACGATTCTTCTGAACGCGAAGGACTCGGAGCGAATCGTGGTTTTCGGTGTCGAAATACAAAACGGTGTCGACGATATGTTCCAGAACCTTGGGGCCGGCGAGCAACCCGTCCTTGGTGACGTGGCCGAGCAGGAAGACGATGGTGCCATTGACCTTGGCCGCGCGCACGAGTTCGGCCGCGCACTCACGCACCTGGCCGACGGAGCCTGCGCTCGATTGGAGTTGCGGGTGCGTGACGGTCTGAATCGAGTCGAGAACCATCGCCCATGGTTTGACCTGCTCCATCGCGGCGAGGATCTTGGAGAGGGAGGACTCGGAGACAAGATAAAGCTTCTCGGAGAAAAGCCCGAGGCGCCTGGCGCGGCTAGAGACCTGGCGCAGAGACTCCTCGCCGGAAGCGTACAGAAACGGCCCCTGTTCGGAGAGCTTGGCCGCAGCCTGCAACATCAGCGTCGACTTGCCGATGCCGGGCGGCCCCGCGAGGAGAATAACCTGGCCGGGAACGATGCCGCCGCCGAACAGCCGGTCGAGCTCGGCGATGCCGACGGGCGTGCGCTTCTCGGGCATCTCGTTGGCGTCCTTCAGCACGGTGACAGCCGAAGAGAAGGAGGTGAGTTGGCCGCGGACCTCGGCGACCGACTCGACGAGGCTGCCGGCACGGGCCTCAATGACCTCTTCGGCCATCGTGTTCCACTCGGTGCAGCCGGGGCATTGCCCCATCGGCTTGCTGGCCGAGCGGCCGCAAGCTTGGCAGCGATAGATCGTCTTTAGGCGGGCCATCGGGCGTATTTTGCCATTTTCCGGCTCATCCCATCATACGATTGAGATGGACGAAAAGTTCCCCCGCCAAGCGGCGGGCGCTACTTCTTCGAGCGGCCTTTGCTTCCGGCCGCGCCAAACGACACCATGCCGAACAGGTAGGCGATATCGCTGTCCTCGAAGGCGACCTTCAGCCAGGTCTGGTAGCGTGGGACTTCCTGAATGTCCTCGACGCGGCCGCCGATGCCGACGTACTTCTGGACCTTGACCAAGGCGCCAAGGTCGTAGACAGGCTTACTGAACCGGCGGCCCTCGATCGTGCGGTTGCGGCCGAAATCATGCGCCTGCGCCGTGACGGAGACGCGCCCCAGCATCGGGTCCTTGTGGAAAGGCGTCAAGGTCACGCGCCCGCCGCCGCCGGAGCGGAGCACGCCGATGCCGACGTCGTACCAGCCGCCTTCCCAACCGAGGAGCGCGTCAGCTTTGTTGGGCTGGACGTAGTCGACCTTTGAGCCGCGCTTGTCGTCGGAGACGTTGGCCAAGTTCGAGCCGCCGACGTAATAGTAGCGGCCCTCGCGCGGCAAGATCTTAAGTCCGATGTCCACGCGCGAGGTGCGTACGGAGTGCTCGTAGCGCCAGTCGTAGTTCCAATAGACCTTAAACTGCGTGATGCGGCCGAACACGTCCTTGGCCGTGCTCGCGGCCTCCTTGACGGAGGCGATCGTCTCCTTAACCTCGGATTTGACCTTTTCGTCATGGAGCAGGGCGCCGACGGCCCCTTTGTCGGTGGCGAGGCTCGCCATCATCAGGTTGGACTTGGCGAGCAGGGCATCGAGTTTTTCGGTGATGCCTTCGGTGCGCACGAGCGCCTTCTCGAGCTTGGGCTTGGTGGTCTCGATGAGGTCGTTGAGGTTGGCCGTCATATCGCGGACGTTGGCCACGGTCTCGGTCAGGTTGTCGGCGAACGTGCCGCGCGAGCCTTCCTTGGTGAATCCGTCAAGAAGCTTCTCGAACTTGCCGAGCGTCTTAGTCAGAGACCTCTCGATGGAGAAGGGGTCCTCGCCGCGAACCGTCGAGTTGGCCGGAATCACGCCCTTGCCGCGCGTTCCCTGATCCACCTGAAGGTACTTGGAGCCGATGATGCCGGTCGAGCCGATCTGGAACACGGCGTCGTTGTAGATATCGACACCACGACGGATCGACATAACAACGCGCGCGCCTCCGTTCACGAGCTCGATCAGGCGGACCTGGCCGACCTCGACGCCGGAGAGCTTGACCGGGGCGTCCTTGGAGAGATTGGCGACGTCGGAGAACTGTCCGTACAGGGTGTAACGCTGCTCGAAGGAAACGTCGCCGAGCAGGAAAATAGCAGTGGCGAGGAGGGTAAGGCCCCCGAGGACGAATGCGCCGACTTTAGTTTCGAGCGAGATCAATGTGCCTTGGCGACGTGGTTGGATGCACCTTCCGCCTCGAATTCCTTGAGCTTCATCTTGATCGGGCCTTCGCTCTTACCGTCCACGAACTGTCGCACATAGGGGTTCGTGCTGATCTTGATGATATCCGGACACGCGACCTCAAGAACCTTCCCCTCGTGCAACATCGCAATGCGGCTGGCGACCTTGTACGCCGACCTCATGTCGTGCGTGACCATGATCGCCGTCACCTTCAACTGCTTCTGAAGGTCCAGGATCAGGTCGCTGATGACGTCCGTCATGATCGGATCCAGGCCCGTTGTGGGCTCATCATACAAAATGTATGAAGGTTGGGCGGCAATGGCCCGGGCGAGCGCCACGCGTTTTTTCATGCCGCCGGACAGCTCTGCGGGCTTGAAGTCCTCGATGTCCTTGAGGCCCACGAGGGCGAGGCAGTCCGAGGAGATCTTGCGATACGCGCCCGAGGGGATGTCGGTCAGGTAGCGCAGACCGAAGGTGATATTCTCCCAGACGGTCATCGAGTCGAACAGGGCTCCTTCCTGGAAGAGGTAGCCGAAGCGGCGGCGGTAGTTCGCGATCTCAGCCTCGGTCCTGAGCGCGGCGACCTCGATGCCGTCGACGACGATCTTCCCCTCATCGGGGTGATGGAGGCCGATCACGCATTTGAGGAAGGTGGACTTGCCGCAGCCGGAGCCGCCGATGATGACGAGGGTCTCGCCGGTTTCCACATGCAGGTCGACGCCGCGCAGGATGGCGCGGGGCCCGAAGCTCTTGATCACTCCCTCGGCTTCGATCATCAGGTGATCCCGAATGCGTTGAGGACCGCGGTCGCGAAATAGTCCAGCACGAGGATGAGGACCATGCTGATGACCACGGCGGCGGTCGTGGACTTGCCCACGCCCTCGGCGCCGCCGCGCGTCGTGATGCCCTTGAAGCAGGAAACGAGAGAGACGACCGCGGCGAACACAAAGGTTTTGAGAAAGCCGTGCACGAAGTGCCGGATCTCCATATTGTTGATGATGTCGTGCCAATACACGGTCGCGGGAATTTGGTATTTCGCGTGGGCCACCAAATAGCCCCCCCATATGCCGGTGAAATCCGACGCGACGGTCAGCAGAGGAAGCACGCACATGAAGGCGATGAAGCGCGGGATGACGAGATAGCGGATGGGATCCGTGCCAAGAGTATAGAGCGCTTCGATCTGTTCGGTCACCTTCATGGTTCCAAGCTCGGCGGCGATCGCGGCGCCCGCGCGGCCCGCGACGACGAGCGCCGTCATGACGGGCGCCAACTCCATGATGAGGGCGAAGGAGACGACCGTGCCGACGAACAAAGGCTCATTGAAGAAGTGCTTCGAGGACGCGCCGGTCTGAAGCGCCAGCACCATGCCCGTAAAGAAAGCAGTCATCGCGGTCACAGGCAAGGACCCGACGCCGAGGCGGGCCATCTGGATCAAGGTCTGGCGCCACTCGATGCGATGATGCGTCATCCAACCGAACGTCGATCGCACGAGGAATGTGAACTGGCCGGTCCCCTCCGCGCTCTCGAGGATGAACTTGCCGAAACCGCCGACCGCGCCTTGAATCATCCGTTCACCGTCACGCGCGGCACACGGCTCGAGAGAACGGTCGCCGTCTCGTACGCGATGGTGCCGCACAAACGGGCAAGCTCGGCGGCGGAAACGACCGCGTCGCCCTGGCACCCGATCAGCACGGCGTCGGCGCCGACGCGCGCCTGCGGTGCTTCGGTCACGTCGATCATGGTCTGGTCCATCGTGACGCGGCCGACGACGGGGCAGCGCTTTCCTCCCACGAGGACCGAGGCCCGGTTCGACAAGGCGCGCGGATAGCCATCGCCGTAGCCGATCGGCAGGGTCGCGATGCGGCTGGCACGCTTGGCACGCCAGGTCGCGCCGTAGCTGACGGTAGCTCCCTTGGACGCTAATTTCAGGTAGACGATCTTGCTCTTGAGCGTCAAGACGGGCGCAAAGCCCTCGTAGAGGCCGTAGGCGGCGAGGCCGGGGCGCACGAGGTCGAACCGGGAGTCCGGATGACGCAACGCCGCCGCGGAGTTGGCGGCGTGCACGAGAGGTGGGCGCAGACCCTCCTTGTCCAAGGCCTTCAATACCCGTTTGAAGGCCAAAAGCTGATGTCTCGTGAAGGCCGCGTCGTCTTCGGCCTTGGCCATATGGGTATAGAGACCCTGAACGCGAATACCCTTGAGGGCCGCCAAATCCCTCATGAGCGCCACGGCGGCATTGGGACGCAGACCGATACGACCCATTCCGGTGTCCACCTTTACATGAATGTTTATTTCGCGGCGCAGCCGCAAGGCCGCCTCGGCCACGCGCTTGGCGGACTCGAGTGAGGCGACGATCGGAGTCAGGTCGTGCGCGGCGGCGGCGAGCACGCTCTCGAACGGGTAAAGCGAGCCGAGGATCAGAACGGGCAGCTTGACGCCGGCGGAGCGAAGGGCCAGCCCTTCCTCGACTGAGGATACTCCGAGCCAGTCGGTCGCGCGTGCCTTCTGCGCGGCGAGAGAGCAGATCTCGGCGCCGTGCCCGTAAGCGTTGGCCTTCACGACGAACATAATTTTGACGCGGGGGCCGACAAGTTTGCGCAGGAGCCTCAGGTTGCCGACGAGCGCGCTTAAATCGATCTCTGCCCAGGTCGGGCGGAAGAAGCGCCTCATGAGAACTGCTGTTGGGTTTCCTCGAAGGCGACGGGCTCTTCCGTGTTCGTCTCGTCGACGAAACGGGTAATGCTGCGCAGGAAGGTGACGGGAACCGAGCCGGTCGGGCCCTGGCGCTGCTTGGCGATGATGATCTCGGCCTTGTTCTCGAGAGTCGGATCGTTGGGCTTATAGTAGCCCTCGCGGTGGATCATCGCGACGACGTCGGCATCCTGCTCGAGCGAGCCGGATTCACGCAGATCGGAGAGCTTTGGCCTGTTGTCGAGACGGGACTTATCCTCGGAGGCGCGCGAAAGCTGCGACAGCGCGATGACGGGCAGGTTGAGCTCGCGGGCGAGCTGCTTGAGGCTGCGCGAGATCTCGGAGACTTCCTGCTGACGGTTCTCGCTGCGGCCCCCGCCTCCGCGCAGGAGCTGGAGATAGTCGATGACGACCATGGCAAGCGTCTTATTCTCCTGGCGCAGACGCGTCATCAACTGGCGCGAGATCGTACGGACATTCATGACCGTCATGCCGGGGTTGTCGTTGATGAACAACGGAGCCTCGGCGAAGCGCGCGGCGGCCCCGGTCAGATCCTGCCAACGGTCGCGCCTGAAGTAGCCGGTGCGGATGTCCTTGAGGTTGACCTTCGCCTCCGAGGCGATGAAGCGCTGCATGATCGCATGGCGGTTCATCTCGAGGGAGAAGAAGAGGACCGGAAGATTTTTCTCGAGGACCGCATGCGCCGCCATATTCAGCGCAATCGCGGTCTTGCCCTGCGAGGGACGCGCGGCGATCAGAATGAGGTCTGACTTCTGGAAGCCGGTCGTCATCTTGTCGAAGGCGCGCAGACCGGTCGGGATGCCGGTGACCTCCTCCTTGCTGTGATGCGCGCGCTCTATTTGGTCGACAACCTCGTGAACCAGATCCTTCATCTCGACAACGCCCTGCAGCGTCTGGCGCTCGCTGACCTTGAGGATCGAACCCTGCGCCTCATCGAGAATCTGCTTAGGGTTCTTCTCCTGCGTGTAGCACGCGGTCACGACGCCCGTGGCGGCCGCGATGAGGTCGCGCAGGATAGCCTTTTCCTTGACGAGGCGGCCGTAGTACTCGACGTGCGCGGCGGTGGCGACCTTGTTGATCAGCTCGGCGAGGAAGGCGCCGCCCCCGACGCCGTCGAGCTCGGACTTCTTGCGCAGTTCCTCGGAGACGGTGACGGCGTCGATCGCCTGCCCCGCGTTGAACAACGTATAAATGGAGCGGAATATCCGCTTGTGGGCGTCGAGGTAGAAGTCCGTCTCATGAAGGATATCGAGAGCCTTTTCAGCCGCCTCTTTCTCGATGAGCATCGAGCCGAGGACGGCCATTTCAGCCTCAAGGGCCTGTGGAGGCGTGGACGGATTCTGCGCCATGCGCTCCGCTGTTACTCGCGAGCGATAACGGTAACTTTGACTTTGGCGATGACTTCGGGCTGAAGCCGGAGCGACACTTCATGCTCACCCGTGGTCTTAATCGCGGTCTCGAGGTGGATCGCGTTTTTCGCAACCTCGTAGCCCGCCGCCTTCAGGCTCTTCAGCAGGTCGGCCTTGCCGATCGAGCCGAACAGCTTGCCCTCCGCGGAAGCCGGCACCGAGAAGGAGAGGTTGATGCCCATGAGCTTCTCCGACAGCTCTTTGGCGACCTTGACGTCGGCGGCGACGAGAGTCGCGCGCTTCTCCTTCCCTTTTTCCCAATATTTAAGAGAAGACGCGGTGGCGATCTCCGCCAGCTTGCGCGGGAGCAGATAGTTGCGCGCATAGCCGGTCTTGACGTCCTTGACGTCGCCGGGACGGCCGAGATTGTCTACGGTGCTGCGGAGAATAACTTTCATGACGGTGCTCCTGCTTCTATTCTTTACCGGGAAACGTACGGCAGCAGCGCCAAGTTGCGCGCGCGTTTGATGCAGCGGGTGAGCTGGCGCTGGTGCGACGCGCAGTTTCCCGTGATGCGGCCCGATAGGATCTTGCCCGTGTCGGTCGTAAAGGTGCGCAGAATCTGAATCTGCTTGAAGTCGATGTCACGGACCTTCTCAGCGCAGAAGCGGCAGACCTTGCGGCGGACGGGGTAGGGAGCGCGGCGACCACCAGGGGCGCTGCTGCTCGGACGGCGCGCGCCGGCGGAAGGCGCGAACGAAGCGGAAGCGGTCTCAAAGGCCGCGGCGGCGTTGGGCTCGACGGACATCAGAACTATACCTCCTCAATCTCTACGCCGGCCGACGGCACCGGCTCCCCGACGCCGGACGATCCGGCCAACGAGGCTTTCTCCAAAATCTGAACACGACGCGCTTCGACTTCGATGCCGGAGCGTTTATTGCCATCCTTGTCCTTATAATCGTGGCTGCGCAGGCGGCCTTCGACATGCACCGAGGCGCCCTTCTTGACGGCCTTGCCGACCCTCTCCCCCGCCTCACGCCAAATCACGCAATTTACAAATGTCGTGTCGTCCTTCCACTCGCCGGACTTCGGATCCTTATAGCGGCGGTTGACGGCCAGTCCGAAACGGCACATCGCCGTTCCGCTGGCGGTGTATTTGAGCTCGGGATCGCGAGTGAGCCTTCCCGTCAGAAGAACGGTATTCTGTTCGGGCAGGCGCAGCTCGGCGGACAATTTTACGCCTGAACCGCAGCGGCCGGCGCGGCGGCGGGCTTGATCTTCTTGGGCTTCTTCTCGCGCATCTTGCGATCGCGGACCAAGACGGTCATCTCGCGCAGGACGGTGTCGGAGACGCCAAAATTATGGGCCATCTTCTTAAGGAGCGTCGGTGTGCCCTTATACTTCATGTACACATAGATACCTTCGCGCGCCTTGCCGATGATGTGGGTCAGCTTCCGCCGGCCCCATATCTCGTGGTTGACCAGCTCGCCGGCTTCGCCGGTGATGGTCAGTTTGGTTTTCTCGACAAACTCCACAACTTCGGGATCGGCGAGAACCGGTTTCAGGATAAGGACTGTTTCGTAAATCTGCATGATGCGTGGTATTGTAGCAAAAGATTCCCGTCGATGACAAGCTGTTTTTAAGGGAGTGCGTCGAGGCAGACACCTTGACGCGGAAGCATGCCGATGATACGCTTCCTACCAACAAGCCATGACCCTCAGTCTGACGTTGATGATAGCTTTTTTCGCCGCCGCCCCGACGCGCGCGGAGTCGTTCGAATCCTGGGCCGCACGAGGGGCCCGAGAGGAACGCGAGAACGACCCGAAGGCGGCCTTCTCCTCCTACTCCAACGCGCTTACCCTGTGGAAAGATGGGGATGAGAACGCGGGGAAGGCGAAGGTCCTGTGCGCACGCGCGGGCCTGAGGGAAAAAAACGGCGATGACGCGGGCGCCCTCGGCGACCTCTCGAGTTGTCTGGCCCTCGACAAGAAAAACTCGAAAGGCTTCCACCGTCGCGGCGTGCTCCTCCTCAAAGCAGGCAAAACCTCGGCCGCAATCGGAGATTTTTACCGGGCCGTCGCGCTTGATATCCGCTTCGCGCAAGCATACGCCGACCGCGCGCGCGCCTACGAAAGCCAGGGGGAGCAGGGCTTCGCCCACGAGGACTACCGGAACGCCTGCAGCCTCGGCGTCAAGGCCGCGTGCGCGAAGGCCAAGGCGCTCACGCCAAAGCCCCCGGCGAAGGCCGTTTCGCCCAAAACACCCGTTCCAGACGCCGCCGCGGTCGAGAATCCCCCAAAAAAGGCGCCCGCGAACAGAGTGAAAAAGAAGGTTTCCGCACCCGCCGCTCCTTCGTACAGGCCTCAATTCAAAGACTGCCTCGCGACGCTCGACGCCTGCGTAGAAAACGGCGACGCCTTCGGGACCTGCGTTCAGGCGGCTACAAACTGCGCCTCCAAGCCGGTCAAAGGCTGCTGTCCCGCGACCTGCCTGAAGGCCTATCAGAATGCGCTCAATCGTGACCGCAGCGAGGCAGCTGCGTACCGCGAGCACTTCTCGCCCGCAGCGGCATGCGGCGTTCCTCCGAAAGCAACGAAAAGGGATTAGCCGCCCGATGGAATACTTGACAAAAGATGATAGAGAATATACCCTTTGAGCGTTAGTCGATCCTAAACGGTAGAGTTCAATGTCCATTTTATGAAAAAGAAGAGAAAAACGGCGAAGAGAGGCATGAACGGACCCGTACCCGACGTGCTGGACATAAAAACGCTCGCCCTCTACCTGAGCATGGGGCGCTCCAAGATCTACGGCCTCATCCGCCAAAAGCGAATTCCCGCTTCACGCATCGGCCGCCAGTATCGCTTCTCGAGGAATCTAGTCGACGCTTGGTTGAAGGAACGCCTCATTATGCCGCAGGAGACGCAGATCGCCCTCTTCGATAAACCGGAAAAATAGGCTTCCCCATCGAGAGCCCCGTAGGAGAATCTTCCGGCGGGACTCGTCATCTCTTCGTCGAGCCCCCGTCGATAAAAACTTGCATCTTCGTCGGAGACTATGCTAGATTCTCGGCGTTGCACCCCAGGGATCCAGGGGTAACGATCCCGGCATTTGTACGGAGGTCAAGACAATGGCTGAGAAGGTTCAGAAGGTCGGCGTTGAACGGGTTCAGGGTTTCCTTTACTACATCGACAAGCAGGGAGATGTCTCCCGCGCCAAGATGGCCCGCGGCGGCAAGAAGGGCGGAAAGACCGAGAAGGTCATGAAGGTCGGAGTGAAAAAGCAGGCCGGGTTCCTGTACTTCCTCGACAAGAAAGGCGACGTGTCCCGCGCGAAGATGGTGAACGCGTAAGGCTAACGCCTTACCGATTCGCAACAATCGCCGAAGCCGACCCCCGGTACGCAAGTGCCGGGGGTCATTTTTTTGCCATAATCCGAACATGGATGAACCTGTCCTGGTTGTAGGTCCCGGCGCCGTGGGGCTCTCCCTTGCCGCCGGCCTGCGCCGGGCGGGCGTGCCGGTCGCGGTTCTAGGACGAGACGCCGCCGCCGAACGCCGCCTGGCCCGCTCCGGCTTCACGGTGACGGCTCCGGACGGCTCCCGCGAACGGATCATGGGATTGACCTCCGCCCGCGCCCTCAAGACACCGGTCCTCGCCGCCTTCTTCTGCGTCAAATCCGGCGACGCGCACCGCGCCGCGGCCGCCGCCCGCCGATACATCGGGACACAAACCTCCGTTGTCGCCCTTCAAAACGGCATAGGCCACGAAAAGGTGTTCCGCCGCGCCTTCGGACCAAGGCGCATCGTCATCGGCGTCTGCTATTTCGCCGCGGACCGCGCTTCACAGGGAGAGCTGAGGTTCAACGGCGGCGAGGACATCCTTCTCGCTCGCCATTCCAGAAACGGGAAAGCTCTCGAAGCCGCCCGCGCCTTGCTGACAAGAGCGGGTTTGCGAGTGCATCTCAAGGACTCCGAAGAGGGCATGCTCTGGACCAAGGCGGCCTTCAACGCCGCGGTCAACCCGCTTGGCGCCGCCTGCGCGGTCGAAAGCGGCCGCATCGAGGCTGATCCGGCTTTGCGCGAGGTGGCGCTGGCAGCACTCAACGAGGCCGCCGCCGCCGCCACGGCGTCCGGACATCGCCTCGACTACCCCGACATGGCCGACAAGCTCCTATTGTCCTGCCGCAACGCCCCGCGCCAGCGCAACTCCATGCTCCAGGACCTCGCCGCCGGCCGCCGCACCGAAGCCGGCGCGATCCTGGGCCCCCTGCTGCGCGCCGCCAAGCTTCGCCGGGTGCCCGCGCCGACGCTGGAAATACTCTCCGCCGTGCTTGCGCGCCTCGAGCGGAGACTCGCCAAGAAATGAGCGCCCGGCTTCTCGACGGCAAGTCTTTGGCGTTCCGCCTGCTCGCCGAAGCACGCAAGCGGGCTTTGGCCGTTGCCCAAAGGCGCGGCCGACGCCCTCGCATGGCGATTGTCGCCGCGGCCGACGCCTCCGCGGGAAGCTACCTCAAGGCCAAGATCAAAGCCTGCGCCGCCGCGGGCGTCGACACGGTCGTCCACCGCCTCTCCCCCGGTCCGCGTGCGAAGACTCTGGGTCTGCTGGCCGACTTGGCCGCGGACGCCTCAGCCGATGCCCTACTCATCGAGACACCCTATCCGCGAGGCATCACTGCGGCCGACGCGGTTGCGGCAATCCCGCCCGACAAGGACGCCGAGGGCATCACGCCCGCCGCCTACGGGCGGCTGTTCCTCGCCAAAACCTGGAAGGAAGCCTCGGTCCTCGTCATACCCTGCACGGCACTCGCCCTCACCCGCCTCGCCCTCGCCGCGGACATCCCCCTCTCCGGGCGTCGAGCCGTGGTCATCGGCCGCTCCGCGACCGTGGGTCGCCCCGCAGCTCATCTGCTCTCGACACTCAACATGACCGTGACCTTGGCCCACACGCACACGAAGGGTCTGGCGGCGCTGTGCCGCGGGGCCGATGTCCTCGTCCTCGCCGCCGGCGCTCCGGGGCTCGTCAAGGCGTCCTGGGTCAAGCGCGGAGCAACGGTGCTCGACGCGGGCGTCAATATCGTGCGCGGACGCCCCGTGGGCGACGCGTCGCCCGCGGTCGCCTCACGCGCGGGCCGCCTCACGCCCGTCCCCGGTGGAGTGGGCCCCGTGACCACCGCCTGCGCGGTGCTTAACGCCGTCCTGCTTGCCGAACGACGGACGCGATAGCGTACACGACGCCCAAAACCAGAGCCCCCGCAACGACGCCCGCCAGCGCGTCCATCACGGACGGGGCAATGGCCGCCAGCAGGCGGCCAATTGAGGGCACGGCGCCCGCCGCGAGGACGACCTGGCGGATCGGAGCATGCGCACCGGGCAGGCCGTGCATCAAGATACCTCCTCCGACCATAAACATGGCGACGGCACCGAACACGGATAGGCTCTTCATCATGATGGGTGCCGCGCGCAGGACGAAGCGGCCCAGGGCGGCGAAGCTCTTTTTGCGGCTCAAGTGAAGGCCCACATCATCGAGCTTGACGACGCACGCCACGAAGCCGTAGACGAAGACGGTCATGAGCACGGCGATGGCCGCCAGCGCGCCCGCCCGCACGATGAAAGACGAGCCCTCGACCGCGCCCAAGGTGATGGTGATGATCTCCGCCGAGAGGACGAAGTCGGTGCGGATGGCGCCCACAATCTTGTCATTTTCGAAGGCGACGAGGTCCACGGTCGGGTCGCCCGCGGCCTTCACCAAGGCGGTGTGTTCCCTCTTGTCCTCACCCGGAGTACGCAGGAACTTGTGGGCCAACTTCTCAAAACCCTCATAGCATAGGTACAGGCCGCCGCACATGAGCAACGGCGTCACGGCCCAAGGCGTCACCGCGCTGATGGCGAGCGCGGAGGGGACGAGGACCGTCTTATTCTTTAACGAGCCCTTGGCTACGGCCCAGACGACAGGCAGTTCGCGCTCAGCCTGGATGCCGGCGATCTGGTCGGCGTTGAGCGCCAGGTCGTCGCCCAGCACGCCCGTCGTCTTCTTGACGGCGACCTTTGCGAGGAGCGCCACGTCATCAAGGACCGTAGTGATGTCGTCAAGGAGGGCAAGGAGGCTCGTGGCCATATGAGCGGAGGGAGCAAACGACGCTCATCTAGGCCGCGTCGCGAGCCAGGAACTGGTACCGGTAGTTCTTCGGCGGCTCGAATGTTTCCTTAATGGTACGCGGCGAGACCCATCGCAGCAAGTTCAGGTACGAACCCGCCTTGTCGTTCGTGCCCGAGGCTCGCGCCCCGCCGAACGGCTGCTGACCGACGACCGCTCCGGTCGGCTTGTCGTTGATGTAAAAGTTGCCTGCGGCGTTTTCCAGCGCCCGCTCGGCCTCCAGGATCACGCGCCGGTCTCGCGCGAACACCGAGCCCGTCAACGCGTAAGGCGAGGTCGAGTCCACGAGCGCCAGGGTCTCCTTCCATTTGTTTTCCGGATACACGTGAATGGTCAGCAGCGGCCCGAAGACTTCCTCGCACATGGTGAGGCTCTTGGGGTCCGAGGATTCGATAACGGTCGGCGTGATGAAGTAGCCCTTCGTGGCATCGTAGGTGCCGCCGAACACGATCTTATTGCCCTTGATCTTCTTGGCGGCGTCGATGTAGCGCACGATGCCCTCGTAGGAGCGCTTGTCGATAATTGAGTTGACGAAGTTGCCCGGGTCCTCGGGCGAGCCGACCTCCACGGTCGCCAACATATCCTTCAGAGACTTGCGCACCCTAGGCCATAGGTTCGCGGGAATGTAGGCGCGCGAAGCGGCAGAGCACTTCTGTCCCTGGTATTCGAAGGCGCCGCGCACAAGCGCGGTAGCCACCGCGTCGACGTCGGCCGATTCGTGCACGAGCACGAAGTCCTTGCCGCCGGTCTCGCCGACGAGACGAGGGTAGGTCTTGTATTTGGCGATGTTGGCGCCGACGGTCGTCCACATCGAGTGAAACACGCCGGTGCTGCCGGTGAAATGCACGCCGGCCAGATCGGGGTGGGCGAGGATCGCGTCCGAGATTTCCCCGGCCGAGCCAGTGACGAGGTTGATCACGCCCGGCGGCAGACCCGCCTCCTGGAAGAGCTTCATCAGGAAGTGAGCCGTGTACAGGGCCGAAGTCGCCGGCTTCCAGACCACGGTATTTCCCATCAGCGCCGGGGCGGTGGGCAGGTTGCCCGCGATCGCCGTGAAGTTGAAGGGCGTGACGGCAAAGACAAAGCCTTCCAGCGGGCGGTATTCGAGACGGTTCCACATGCCGCGAGAACTGTTGGGCTGATTGTCATAGATGCCCTCGGCGAAGTGCGCGTTGAAGCGCAGGAAGTCGATGAGCTCGCAGGCGGAGTCGATCTCAGCCTGGTAGAGGTTCTTCGACTGGCAGAGCATAGTGGCCGCGTTGATCGTCCAGCGCCAGTCGCCGGCCAGAAGGTCGGCCGCCTTGAGGAAGATCGCCGCGCGGGCCGGGAAGGGCATGCGCGCCCATTCTTTTTTAGCCTTGAGCGCCGCCGCGATCGCTTGCTTGATCTCCTTGGGGCCGCCCATGTGGACCGTGCCCAGCATCTGCTCGTGATCGTAGGGCGAGCGGATCTCAAGCTTCTTGCCGGTGCGGAGCTCGTCGGCGCCGATGTAGAGGGGGATATCCACCTTCTTGGACTTCATCTCGTTGAGGCGGGCGAAGAACTTGGCGCGCTCGGGGCTGCCGGGCGCGTAGGAGAAGACAGGCTCGTTGACGGGGGCGGGCACAAAGGATCTGTAGTTCATTCGCTGATAGTATCAAAAGAAACGAGCCGCCCAAACTACAAAGTCTTTATCTTATCCTTGCGGCTCCCAAAATTTGTCTGTTATACTCCGTTGGTGACGCCTTCCCCTCCGGGCTGTCCGGCCTGCGCTTCCTCCACTCCCTTGGATTTCGTTGAAAACCATTTCGACCACTACGGCGGCAGATCCTATCGTCTTTTTCGCTGCCGCGTTTGCGCCGTTGTATCCACCGAACCGCGCACCGCGGTCGGAGCCGACTGGTACGTCAAGGCCACTCCGCTGCGCGACCGGGAGAGCAGGCCGCCACCCGAATCTGATTGGCGTTTTCAACAGTTCCTGTCCGATCGGCTCACACCCGGCCGGCTGCTGGACGTCGGCTGCGGCGACGGGGGATTCCTACGCCTGGCCGCCGGCCATGGCTTTGCGCCGATCGGCTTCGATTACGACGCGCGGGTCGTGGCCCAAGCGAAAGCTCGGGGTTTGGACGCCTGTGCCATGGAGTTTTCTGATTTTATCGCCGGCTGTAAGCCCGGCGAGTTCGACTTCGTCACGATGTTCGACGTCCTCGAGCACACGCCGGAGCCGGCCTGGTTCTTCGGTCAGGTCAAGCGCCTCATTCGCCCGGGAGGCCATGTGGTCATCACTTTGCCCAATGCCTTGCGCCCGCTGCCCTGGGGCCGGGAAGAGCACGATTTCCCTCCGCATCATTTCACGCGCTGGACGCCCGACGCCATGAAGGACTTTCTTGAGCGCGAAGGCTTCGAGGTCATCCGTCAGGAAGCGGGCGCCTTGAAACTGCGCTACCTCTGCGACCATTTCTTTTTCTATCGGCTGATGCCGAACGTCTTGGCGCTGGCCCGGCGCGTTTTATTCGGCAAGCCCGCTGAGGGCACAGGCGCCACGCTGACCGAGCTTTATGACCGCGCGGGAGGGGCGAAGGCCGGAATGCTGGGGGATAAAATGAGGCGCCAAAAAATCATCAACGCCGCGCGCTGCTCCTTTCAATGCCTGTTCGCTCCCGTCGGATTGTGCCTAAAAACCTATTATTGCAGCCGAGAGCCGCGCAGCGGGGACTGTCTCTTCACCTTGGCACGCCGCAAGGTCTGAACGCGCGGCTAACGCCCCCCACGGACGTTCATTGAAGGATGCCGCCGTAACGTTTTTGAACGGCTTCGAAGACGGACCGGGGCGGCAACGTTTCCAAGCAGGCGTGGTGTCCGCAATTGGCGAAGTTAATAACGTTGGAACCCTCGGCCCTTAGTCCCATGCGCACGCAGGGGGAACAGGGCAGCGGGAGAAATATTTCCGTATGCCGGCTCGGGTTCCAGACGATTCCATAGCCCGGGCGATCGGAGGGCCCCCAAACGGTCGCGGTGGGAACATCCAGCGCCATGGCCGCCTTGGACATGCCGGTGTCGTTGCTTAAAAATAAGTCGCAGCGCTGGATGAGGGAGAAGCTTTCCAGAAGATTAGATTTTCCCACGAGATCCGTGAACGGTTCGCGATAGCAGGACTTGAAGCGAGGAACCAGTCCTGCCTCCTCCGGCCCTCCAATCAGCGCCAAGCGCAGACGGTAGGATTGGGACAAAAGGCGGCAGACTTCGGCCCATTTCTCGGGAGGCCATATCTTGGCGTACTGGCTTTGGGGAGAGCCGATATGAAGTCCGATCGTCTTCTCGCGTGTGTCCGGAAGTAATTGCTTCGCAAAGCGAACGGCTGTTTCTGGTACGGGCAGCGCGGGCCGGCATTCCGAGGCCTTGGGAATGGGCAGGCCCAATGCTTCCACCAGGCGTAGATTTCTAGAAACGGCGTGCTCTAAATCTTCCGCCACCAAAACTTTCTTATTGAATACCCAACGCCGCTCGAATTCATCACTGATCATGGCGCGCTTGAAGCGCCAGAAGGCGTAGCGCAGAGGCGACCAACCATCGTTCGGAGCGCGCAAGGGGCGGCAGTGGCCGATGCGGATGGGAATGCCGAGGAGCTTAAGCACAAACGGCCTAAAAGGCGTCGCTTGGCTGGCGATCACGGCGTCGAAGGAGGCCGATAGAATGCGCCGCAGGAGTTTTGAATCGTCAAACCAGACTTCATCGACCAGGCCCGTGTTGGGGATAAGTTCTTCGCTGCCCGGGTGTCGATTGGCCAGGAATGTGATGCGGGCCTTGGGCAACCCTTGGCGCAACGCGGCCAAGGCGGGCAAAAGAAATATAAGATCCCCGATAGCCCCATAGCCCAGGACCAGGACGCGCTCGATAGACGGTCGCGGCATCATTGTATTTTTCCAGTATATCACAAACTTTTATATCATCATAATTCGGGGGATGTTATCGGTCTCATTTCGGCATTAAACCGGACTTCAAACCCCCTCATGCATAACGCAAGCGCCAGCTTGAGTTCATCTGCGGAATCATCGACGTTTCGCAGTTTCTCCCAAGATGTGGCCCAGCATCCGGAATTGTACGGGCCAACCCACGTCACGATCCTTCCCACCTACCGCTGCACGGCGGCTTGCGCTCAGTGCTGCTTTGAAAGCTCCCCCCATCTCTCGGGGCAGATCCCCATCGAAAGGATACTCGCGTATATCGACGAAGCGGCGGCCTCGTTCCCGACCTTGAAGCTCGTCATCTTTTCCGGCGGGGAGTGCTTCCTGCTGCGAGAGGATTTGGATAAGGCGATCTCGCGCGTCTCGCAGCATGGATTGATGTCGCGATGCGTGACGAATGGATACTGGGCGGCCTCCCCTCGTGCCGCGGAGAGCCGCGCAGCGGTTTTGAAGCAGGCGGGCTTGACGGAGATCAATTTCAGCACTGGGGCCGACCATCAGCGCTTTGTCCCCTTCGATAGGGTCGCCATGGGTGCCGCGGCCACGGCTGAAGCAGGAATCAGGACAATCATCGCCATCGAGGGGTATAAAGAGTCAAAGTTCACCGTCGACACGGCGCTTCAGCATCCGCGCATCAAGGAATTCCTGGAATCGAGCCCCGTGCGCGGCAATCTTTCGTTCTTCAGCAATATCTGGATTCCATTCAAATCCGATGCGGCGATTTCCCAAGATCCGTCACTGAACAGGTTGTCGAGCAAGAACGTCTCTCCTGAAGGCTGCGACAATGTCCTCGAAAATCTGGTCATCACCCCTCACGAAAGGGTTTCGTCATGCTGCGGGCTGACTTTTGAGCATATCCCTGAGATGAAATTGGGGATGGCGCGCGAGAAGTCGTTAAAGGAGCTCTATTTCAATCAGTTCGATGATTTCATCAAGATTTGGCTGAGGGTCGAGGGACCCGAGCGCATCCTCCAATTCGCCGCGTCAAAGAATCTAAAAATCGCGTTTTCAACCGAGTTCACACACCCTTGCCAATCGTGCGTGGAGATATTCCGGAATCCCGAAGTCCGCAATGCGCTGCGCGGCTCATATCAAGAAAAGATCCATGACGTGATATTCCGCTACAAAATGATGATCAACTTGCGGGACCGATCACGACCTCGCAGGACTCCTGATCCCAAATCACCGCAGGTCGGGTTCGGGGCATGAATATCGGACGAATGCGAGGTAGACAGCCATGAGCGCCCATATGTCACGGATCAAGAAATATCTGACGCTCCTGTTCGGCGCCATTCCCGTGCTGAACTCGATGGGCCAGGCCTATGCCCAGGACAGCTCCAAAGTGTACGGAACACCGGAGAGCATCGCGCCGAAGATCGCGTCCAAGAAAGACCTGCTCCGGCTGTCGCTGTCGAATACGGATATCCCGCCGAGCGTATGGGACAAGATCGCCGCTGTAGCCCAACTGGCTGAGGATGTATTCGTGAACCCCGCCGTGGCCTTTTCTTTTTCTCACGACCCGCAGCGTTATCTCGCCTCCATCGGAGCGCAAGGAATCACGTTGGACCCCAACTCGCTCGAAGTCCGCATTGCTTTGGCGCTGGGGGACGTGGAGATCCGGGAGGCGGTCCAGGCGAACAATACCAAGGGATTCCTGCTCGCGCTCGAGCGGCGCGGGATACTCAAGTCGCCCGACGTTTCAATCATCGTCGCGCAACTGCAGAGACAGAAGAACGCTCTTGAAAATAATTCGGCTGAGACCGATGGTGTCGCGGTCGCGTTGGCCGTGGCGTTCTTGGTCGCGTCTGTCGTCTCAACCGCCGCCGCCGCGGTTAATGTGGCGGCGGCGGCGACGGTCGTCGTATACGCCGCCGCTCTGGTCAAGACGGCCGGGGCCAATGAGCTGCATGCGAGCGATGCCCCTCCTTTCGCGCTCGGCAGAGCGATGGGCGGAGATGAGTTCGGCGCGTCGCTTCAAAATACCTTCATCCGTGAGAAGACGGAGGAGATCGCCCAGGCGATCGAGAAGATGGCCGCGTACGAAAAGCTGAAATCGCAGCTGTCCGGCAACGAGTTGCGTGATGCCGTGAGGAGCCAGCTCCACAAGCAGATGTTCGGCAAGAGCCGGCTGCCTCCGCCGGCCCCGAGCAAATGAACGAAGTTATTTTCCACAGCCCGTGGGACGGCAAACTGGCGATAAGCACGCTCCTGTTGTCCTGCGTTCTCCTTGGCGGTGGGGCGCTGACCATATCGGTCGCGCTCTCCACGCAGATGCCGCGCATGGCAAGGGTGGGCCTCGTCTTCGCAGGGATCATACCGTTGGCGGCCTTCGTGGGTGCGGGCCTGTATTCACCTCGGAAAATATCGCTCACGACCGAGGGATTGATCGTCCACCGGCTCAGGGGCCCGGTCATCGTCCCGTTCGAAAAGATATCCCGAATCGACGAGATTGGCGCCGAGATGCTGGCCGCTTCGACCAGGGAGTTCGGGGTCTCGGGGGTCTTCGGCTATTTCGGGAATTTCCGCAACAAGAATATCGGGCGATACTCTCTGTATGCCAGCAGAAGCGACGGGTATGTCCTCGTCAGGGCTGATGCCCCAGTCGTCATGACGCCCGAGCGCCCAAATGAGTTCGTCGGCGCTGTCCGTGAACGCATGGCGATGCTCCGGAGATGACCCGTTACGGGATCGCCGCGGGAGCGATCACGTGCAGCACTAAGTCAGCGGTGAAGTGGGCGAGCATCGCCGCCTCCAAGCCGTGCCGCCAATAGAGCCACCCAAAGGCGACGCTTGGGATGCCGTTGAGAATGACAGCACGGCTAACGACGAGTGGCGTTAGCGCCATCATCTTCGCGGTGGCAGGCAAATGGCCGATGCCGAATACGATGCTGGACAAGATTATGGCGGTCCAGACTCCGAGGTTCTTGGGCCGATGATCAGGGGTCGATGCAATCAGCCTAGAGGCCCATGCGATCAAGGTCATGAATCCCAGACGCAGCAATAATTCTTCCGTGATGGCTCCATAGAAACTCGCCAGAAACCCGGTCCAGGCTGGAAACTGGGTTTTAGGGGCTGAGGCCGGGAGCAATGGTGAGAATACGAGGAGGTCGAGAACCAGGATGATCAATCCTGCCGACAAGCCAAGGGGGATCGCCGTTTTCAGCGACCCCTTGAATTCGCCCGGGGCGGCCTTGCTGGAAAGCCAAGCTTCCAGATAGGGCGCTCCGAAGCCGACCCGCTTGGCGAGGATGAGGCCGAAGGAGATCGCCACGCCGTAGATGAGCGCGCTTTGAGTCAGTTGGATCCGGATGATCGTGCTCAACGGGACTGGAAGTTGCGCCAAGTTCAGGATGCCCGTGGCAAGCAAATAAGGGAAAAGGGCGAGGGTGGAGACCATCGCGGACGCCCATAGCACGAAAAAAAGCTTCCAGTCGAATGCTGGCCGCTTTGGATTCGTCGACATAAAACAATTAATGGCATCTTGCGATTGAGTTGTCTAGCGCCGCAGGCGCGCCATTCGGCAGGTCGTGATTGTTTAGCGCTTTCTGGGCCGGCCGCTACTACTACTGTGTCACGAATGCAGGGCGCCCCGAGCACAGCCGGGACACCGCGGCAA
>JBBTJN010000006.1:0-25790 GCA_038059415.1 Elusimicrobiota bacterium
GCGCGTTGTCGATCGCCGTGAGGTACGGGAGGTTCAGGTCGGTCTCGAACGTCGTGGAGAGCTCGATCTTGGCCTTCTCGGCGGCCTCGCGCACGCGCTGAAAGGCCATAGGGTCCTTGCTCACATCCGCGCCGGTTTCCTTCTTGAACTCGGCCACGATGTAGGCGATGAGCGCGTTGTCCATGTCCGTGCCGCCGAGCTGGGTGTCGCCGGAGGTCGAAATGACCTCGAAGACGCCCGCGCCGAAGTCCATGATCGTGACGTCGAGCGTGCCGCCGCCGAGGTCGAAGACCATGATCTTTTCATCCTTGCCCTTCTTGTCGATGCCGTAGGCGAGGCAGGCGGCCGTGGGCTCGTTGACGATGCGCACGACCTCGAGTCCGGCGATGGTGCCCGCGTCCTTGGTGGCCTGGCGCTGGTTGTCGTTGAAGAAAGCGGGCACGGTGATGACCGCCTTATCGACCGTCGTGCCGAGGAAGGCTTCCGCGTCGCGCTTCACCTTCTGGAGCAGGAAGGCGGAGAGTTGCTGCGGCGTGTACTCCTTGCCGTCGGGAGTCTTGTACTTATGGTCGGTGCCCATCTTGCGCTTGAAGGCCATGAAGGTGCCTTCGGGATTGGCGACGGCCTGGCGGCGCGCCGGTTCTCCGACGAGAAGCTGGCCGTCCTTGGCGAACGCCACGTACGACGGGAACGCCTTGCCGCCGAGGCTGGTGCCCTCGGCCGAGGGGATGATGGTCGTCTTGCCTCCTTCCATCGCCGACGCCGCCGTGTTCGAAGTGCCCAAGTCGATACCGATGATTTTGCTCATATGTTCATGTCTCCGTTGATTTAGGTTCGTCCTTCTGCAGGCGGACTTTAGCGGTGCGCAGCACCTTGTCGCCCAACAAGAAGCCGGCCTGCAGGACGTCGGCCACGGCCCCTTCCTCAAAACCCGGCTTGTTCACGAAGCCGAAGGCCTCATGATAATGCGGATCGAACGGCTTGCCCATCGGATCCATCTTCGTCACGCCTTCTTCTTTAAAAAGCTTTTCGTACTCCCGGAAGATCGCTTCCATGCCCTTGGCCAACGGCGTGTCCGCGTGCCCGGCCTGGACGTCCTGGTGCGCGTGGCGCAGAAGATCGAACAGGGGGAGAAGCTTCGCCAGCACGCCGGCGGCGCCGAGCCTGTACCAGTCGGGCTTCTCGCGGTCCACGCGCTTGCGATAGTTCTCGAACTCGGCCTTGAGCCGCAGAAGCTGGTTGTAATAATCCGGTTCGGGCGGTCCCTTTTCAACGGCGGCGGGAAGGGGCGCTTCCTCGCCTTCTGTCTCGGCCGCCTTTTCCTCTACTTCCTCGCTCATTTCCCTCTCTCCGGCACTTCCGTTTCCAGGTCCCATTCTCCAAGACGCGCCTCGACGAGGCGACCGACAAAATCGACGAGGCCGATCATTCGCGAATACTCCATGCGCTTTGAGCCGATCACGCCGAGCACGCCGAGCACGCGGCCGCCGTGGCGATAGACATGGGTGATGACGCTCGCATTGTTGAGCTCGGGCAGGCCGCTCTCGGCGCCGATGCGCACGCGCACGCGCGAGGGCAGGGCCGCGTCTTCTTTGAGCTCTTTTCCGAGCATGACGGCGAGGCGGTCCTTCTCGCCGATGACGCGCATCAAGGACTGGACCGTCTTTAAATCGCCGAACTGCTCGGCCCGGCTCAGGATGTTGTCGGCTCCCTCGACGTAGATCGCCTCAGGCGAGGTCACGCGGCCGACCTCGGTGAGCAGCTCGCCCGCCAAACTCGTCATCTCCGAGAACTCGCGCTCCATCTGCGAGAGCTTGGCCGCGATCATGCTCTGCACCTTGTCCACGCTGACGCCGCGGATGTTCTCATTAAGGAAACGGTTGAGCCTACTGACCTGCGCCGCGCTCGGCGCGAAAGCCAGATGGATCGGCCAATGCCGGACGAGCCCCGAGTCGGTGATCAGCACGCCAAGGACGTTGCGCCCGCCCAGCGGCAGCAGCTCCAAGCGCTTGATCGACTGCTTGCCCATGCGGGGAGACAGCACGATGCCAGCACCGTGCGAGACGCGGGAGAGCAGGCGCGAGGTCTCGGCTAAAAGGGTGTCGAGCTCCTCGATGCGGCTGTCGTACTGCTTCTCGATGCGCTCCTTCTCGTCGGCGGCGAGGCGCTGGACGTCGGACAGATAGTCCACGAAGAAACGGTAGCCCTTGTCGGTGGGCTCGCGTCCCGCGGAGGTGTGCGCCTGGTGCAGGAAGCCGTCGTTCTCGAGCTCCTGCAGGATGCCGCGGATGGAGGCGCTCGACAGATCAAGGCCCGCCTGCGAAGCGATCAACTGGGAGGAGACCGGCTTCGAGGTTTTGATGAAATAGTGCACGATCCACTGAAGAAGGTGGCGTTTGCGCTCCTGCACGACCTCGGGTTTCAGTTGTCTCATGGAATCGGCCGATGCTGGCAGTCAACCTGATCGACTGCCAATATTTTAACCTAAGCGCTCAAAGTTGTCAATCCCTCCCTGCGACTGCTCGCGTACGGGAAGAATTTACTTGTTCGCGATGGCGTGAAGGGCGACGGCCTTGGCGCCCATGATCACCTCGTCGATGATGCCGTACTTCTGGGCTTCTTGGGCGGACATGTAGTTGTTGCGCTCCATGTCGCGATTGACCTTCTCGAAGGTCTGGCCGGTGTGCTTGGCCACGATTTCCTCAAGGATCCGGCGGGTATGCGACATCTCCTTGGCTTCAACGAGGATGTCGGTCGCCTGGCCGGAGATGCCTCCCACGAGGGGCTGGTGGATCATGATGCGCGAGTTGGGAAGCGCGTAGCGCTTGCCCTTGGAGCCGGCCGCGAGGATGACCGCGCCGAAGCTCATCGCCATGCCCATGCAGATCGTGGTGATCGGCGACTTGATGAACTGCATCGTGTCGTAGACCGCGAGGCCGGCCGTGACCATGCCGCCGGGGCTGTTGATGTAGAGGTTGATGTCCTTCGTGCTGTCGTCGGAGTCCAGGTAGAGGAGTTGGGCGATGAGTGTGTTGGCCGAGTCGGTGGTGAACTCGCCTTCATAGCCTCCGACGAAAATGATGCGATCCTTCAGCAGCCGCGAGTAGATATCGTAGCCGATGACGGAGCCCTGCGTGGCGCGCTCGATGACTTGGGGGATGAGGTTCATCCCGACATTGAAGCAAATTCCCCAGCCTCGGTTCCTGGGAAACGAGGCTGGGGCCTAAGCTTCGACGAGGCGGCCCATGCTCAGCATTTCTTTGGCCAACGCCTTCCAGCGGAGCTGCGCGCTCGTGTGCGACGGCGCCAGACGGTAGGAACGAACATCTGCCTCGATGGGCGCGACCTGGCCGTCCGGGCCCGGCGCGAGCGGCGCGATTATGTGCTCGACGGACATCAACTTACCCTGCAGGCTGACCTGATATCTCCAGATATGAAGCGTGCCCCGGCCGGTTTGCGAATCGACTGCCCAGCTCTCGCTCGTCGCCTCGAGGTGCGAGAAATAGCGGTGCATGACGGCACGCAGCAATAGGCCGTCGCTCGGGGCTTCCATGGTCTCAGCGGGAATCTCGATGAGGTTGGCCTGGAGTTTCCTCAACCGGCCGCGCTCGTCGGGCTTGCCGATGCGCACGTAAATGTTGCCGATGCGCTGCTCCATCTCGATCTGCTCGCCGTCCTTGGCGAGGCGCCGAGCCAGTAATTGGACCGGCTCCGAGTCCACGTCCACGGGCGCGAACTTCTCGCGCAGGGCGTGCGCGCAGTCCGCTCCCTCAGCGAGGCCTTCGACCGTGACGGCCGAATCGAATATCTGGGCGGACGCGGGCAAGGCAAGGGCGAGAACCAGCAGGGGGAGTGTGGCGTTCATCTCTTGAATATTAGCAGGCGCCTGCGGCGCCCGCGAGGGTCCTAGGACCCGCTCCGGGCCGGGTCCGTCGGCCCAGGGCCCGTAAATCGTATAATCATCGCGTGAAAGAGACCGGCTCGTTTGACCCCGCCGCCCACACCGCCGAGTCGCGCGACATCTGGAATGAGGCCGCGCGGCGCTACGAGAAGCTGTCGAACTCCCTGTTCGCGCGCACCACCGAGGAATTCGCGGACTTCGCCGGCCTGCGCAGGAAGTGGCGCGTCCTCGACGTCGCCTGCGGACCGGGCATCGCGAGCCGCGCCGCGGCGGCGAGGGTCGGCGAAAAAGGTTCCGTGCTGGCCGTCGACCTGGCGCCGGGCATGCTCGCCCGCGCGAAGGCGGCGCCCGTCGCCAGGCGCGCGGCCCCCATCGAGTACGCCGAGATGGACGCGCATGCCCTCGCGCTCGCAAGCGATTCTTTCGACGCCGTGATCTCCCAACTCGGGCTCATGCTGTTCGCCTCGCCCGACAAGGCCCTCTCGGAAATGACGCGCGCGGCCAAGCCCGGCGGCGTCGTGGCCTGCCTGGTCCAGGGACGGCGCGAGAAGATGCTGTTCACCTCCCTCATCCTTCATGCGCTCGCCGAGCGCGACCCCGCTCTGCGCGCGCCGCACGGCGCCCCGACCTTGTACTCGTTGGGCCCCGACGGCGCGATCGACGCCGCGTTCGCCCGCGCCGGCCTGCGCGAGATCTCGACGAAGCGCCTCGCCGGGACCTTCCGCTTCGCCTCCCCCGAAGAGTACTGGACTGTGATGACCGAGGGCGCGGGCCCCACCGGCGCCATGCTGCGCGGCCTCGATGAGAAGGGCCGGGCCTGGGTGAAGAAGACCGTCCTGCGCCGCGCCGCGAAGAACAAATCCCGCTCCGGCATCGAGATCCCGTACGAGTTCATGATGGCGCGCGGCTTCAAAGCCGGACGATGAGCCGCTTCCAGGCCGCCGTCTACGGCTTCCAGTAGCTCTCCTGCCAAGTCCCCGATACCCAGCGCGTGCCCATGGCTTGGGCATAGCCGCACTGGACGTCGAAGAAGAAAACCGGGCGGTTGTTGGAGGAGCCATAGGGGTTGGTGATGGTCACGGTCTTGCCGACTAGACGTCCCAGCATCCTCTGGTTGAGCACGACCGTGTCCTGAGGAGCGAATATGTCGAGACGGGTGGAGTCGTTGGTATTGCCGACTGCGGTGTAGCCGGAGATGGTGATCGTCCCCCCTCCCTGCCCGTAGATGTGCTGATCGCAGGCGTAGCGGCTCGCATTGCTGTCGATCATGCCGCTAGGGGTCATGGTAAGATTCCCCTCGAGGTAGATGTTTATGACCTCGCCGTTGGAGATATTGAAGCGCAAAGTCCGGCTACTGATGATGATCCCCTTGAAATAGAACGTTCCCGAGCTCAAGCTCACGTTGCCGCCGTTGGGCACCGTGGCCGTGGTCACGCTTAAAATCATGGTCGCTGGATCGTAGGGCTTCTTCGCCATCCCCGGGTCGGAGATGCGGGTCAGGTTGTCGTTGTCGTCGATATACGGGGTTCCGTCCGCGACGGCGACGGTCGATGTCGAGGTCTCCAGGAAGATGGCGCCGTTGACGGTGGCCGCGGCGGGCGCGGTGCTGCTCGCCGTGGCATAGGTCACGTCGCCGTTGATCTGGATGGTGGTCCCGCCCGTCAATATCCTGGTATTGGCCCAGAGCGCCGGGCCCGCGAAGCAGCCGGTGACCGGGGTCTGCGTCGTGCCCATATTGTTTGTTTTGCAAGCCGGATTACGGACGGCGGAGTCGAAGGAGGTCATGGGCCAGATGACGGTGAAGGTGGAGGAGGCGTAGTTGTAAAAGCCTTCGGAGATGGATTGGGCCTTCACGGTCCGGACCGCCCGGCCCATGATCGCGACCGGCGCGGAGTAGCCCGTGGACGTGACCCAGCGGTTGACGACGTCGGTGGAGCAGGTGACGGTGTAGTAACCCCCGGCGAAGTTCTTCTGGGCGTAACCGGTCTGCCAGGACGGATTCAAGCTGATCTGGTCGAGGGCGTCCTCGAGACCGGCCTCGGCGATGGCCTGGGCCTGGGCGAGGCGGACCTGATAAATCGTCTCACGGACCTGCGCGCGCAGAAGCGCGTAGGTGCCGGCGATCACGATGACGAAGGCCAGAACGGACAGCATGGCCGCGGGCAGGGCGGCGCCGCGCGCACTCATCGGTTCCTCAACGCGGCCCCGGAGACCATGTTGTAGGTCCTCTCCTTGGAGGTCTTGCCCTTGACCAGCAGGATGAACTGGACATAAGACGCCTGGGAAGCGACGGTCGACTGGAAGATGAGGCCGTCGGAACCGATCTCGAAATAGGAGACCGTCATGCTGGAGATGTCCGGCGCCTGCGTGACGTCCACGCCGCCCTCGGTCTTGATCAGTACGCTCGAGCCGATCACGGCGAAGTCGACGTTCACCGGTCCCGGGACGACCAGCTGCAAAGTCGCAGTCGAGAGGGAGCGCACGGCGCTCGCCTCCTGGGCGGCCCAGGCCAGGCCGCGATTTCCCCCCGTATTCATCACGGCCCGGCGTCCGTCCGCCAGCACGGCGCTCTGGCGCACGGTGTATCTCGCCCCCTTGACGAGCGCGCCCAGCATGCGGGCTCCGACGAGGGCGGCTATACCCAGGAGAAACACGCTCACCATCAGTTCGACGACCGTGTAGCCGCGTTTCAACGATTGGTCAGGATGGTGTCGAGGCATATTGATTTTCTATTTTTGCGCCAGGTGCAGACCGTGATCTTCTTGAAATCGGTCTTCGTGGCCGAGGGCGCCAAAGTCGTGACGTTGAGATAGCCGACGGTGACGCTGGTAGTATATGCGGAGAATGCGGTCAAGGAATTCATGTAGGGGTCCTTGGGCGGGCTCTCGGTCCAGCCGTTGAAATCGTCGATGTCGTTGTAGGTCTTCTTGTCGGAAGCGCTCTCCGCTCCTCCGTCGCGGCCGATCGTGCTGCGGTTGCGCGTGTAGTCGGGAGGGATCGGGGTATTCTCATCCCAACGGCGCAGGCGTATCTCCTCGAGCATCCTCTGGGAGAGCTGGACGGCGACGACCGAGGCCTCTCCCGTGGAGTTGGACTTGATGATCATGATGAGCGCGGCGCTGAGCGCGGTCAAGGACACGGCAATCACGCCCAAGGTCAGCAGGGCCTCGATCAACAGGAAGCCTGGTCGTCGCCGGGGGGAGGGACGCGATCGGCCCATGGGGACTCAGGGTTCCGAGGCGACGGCGACGAGCCGATTCTTGATGGCATAGACGATCAGACCCGCGTTGTTGCGAAGCCCCATCTTGGCGAGGATGCGCGCCCGGTTGGTGCTGATCGTCTTGGCGCTCAGGCTGAGCTTATCGGCGATTTCGGCGACCGAGAAGCCTTCCGCGAGCAGCGCGAATACCTGATATTCCCGGTTGGCCAGCAATTCATGCGGGAGTTCGCGACGGCCGCGGTCGAGCGCGCCGGCCAGGCGTTCGGCCAGGTCGGGAGTCACGTACTTCTCCCCTCGGGCCAGCTTGCGCACCGCCTCGGCAAGCCGGGTCGAAACGACTTCCTTGGTCATAAATCCGTCCGCCCCCGCCCGCAGGACGCGCACGGCGTATTGTTCCTCGGAGTGCATCGTCAGAACCAGCACGGGAAGCTTGGGAAACTGGGCCTTGAGCTGGGAAAGGGTCTCTATGCCTCCGCGGCCGGGCATGGACAAATCCAAAATCGTCACGTCCCAGCGCTTGGTCTGGGCCGCGGCGAGAAGCTCCTCTCCCGTGGCCAGCTCGGCGCTGACTTGGATGTCCTTTGTGTCCGCCAGGATCGAGCGGATTCCCCGGCGCACGACCTCGTGATCGTCGACGACGCAGACGCGGATCATCGCGGCACCTTCCGGCGAATCTTGCACGGGATCACGCGCGCGACTGACATTGGCCGTATTCATACCAGTTTATCCCCCCCGGGTCAATCCACCCGACCGCGCTACATGGGCAACCTCACGGTCAACACGGCGCCTTTGCCGGGAAGGCTCGTCATGGCCGCTTCGCCGCCCCAGAGGGCGGCGCGCTCGCGGATCGTCGTCAGGCCTTGCCCGCTCCGGGACGCGTCCCGCGGGGCGTCCGCCCCGCGGCCGTCGTCGCGCACGCTCAGGCGCACACAGCCGTCCCGCGCATCGAGCGATACCGCCACGACCCCGGAGCGGCCGTGGCGGACGGCGTTGGTGAGAGACTCCTGCGCGATGCGAAAGAGCGCGGTGGCGCGCCCCGCCTCGACGACCATATCCTCGTCGCCGTGGAACCGGCAGACGACTTGCGTGCGCTTCTCGAAATCCGCGCACAACCACTTCAAAGCGGCGACGAGTCCGAGGTCGTCGAGTATGAGCGGCCGCAGCCTGGTCGCGATGCGGCGGGTCTCGTCGACGGCCGCGTCCACGCAAGCGGCCAAGGAGTCGAAGCGCTCTCGCACGCCGGCCGGCAGGGCCTCCGGCAGGGCGGCCACGCAGGAAGAGAGCTGCATCTTGAGCGCGACGAGATGCTGGCCCAGCGAGTCATGTATCTCGCGGGAGATTTCCTTGCGCTCTTCCTCGCGCGCGGCCTGAAGCTTGCGCGCCTGGCCGTGAAGCAGGCGCATCGACTCGCCCGCGCGCCGCAGCGCGCCGCGCTGCTGGGTGACGTCGCGCAGAACGAGCAGGCACTCGTCGAGGTCGACGGGTGCGACGCGCAGCTCGTAAAGGCAGGGCGTCCCGTCGCAGGCCTTGCCGTCGTACTCGATGCGCTCCAGACGCGCGCTCTCCAGGCAGCGCCGCACGCACTCCAGCGCCCGCTCGCGCACCTCCGCCGGCACGAAGCTCGAGATGTCGCCCGGCCCGTTCTCCGGGTCGACGAGGCTGCCGTCGCGGCGCACCCGCGCGATCGGGTCCGGCGAGGCCTCGATGGCGGCTCGAAAGCGCGCATGGGCGCGCCGGACCTCGATCTCGAGACGGTTCTTCTCAACGGCCATCGTCGCGGCGGCCACGATCTCCTGCCGGCTGTAGGGCTTGATCAAGAAGCCTTCCGGAACGGCCTCCTTGGCCCGCTCCAGAGTGAGCGCGTCGGTGAGCGCGGTCAAGAATACGAGGGCGCAATCACCCGTCTTGCGCAGGCGGCATGCGGCTTCGACGCCGTCCATCTCGCCGCGAAGATTGATGTCCATGAACACCAGATCGGGCTCGCGGGCGCACGCCAGGCTCACGGCCTCTTCGCCGCTGGCGGCGACGCCGACCACCTCGTAGCCCGCGCTCTCCAATTGAAGGCGCAGGTCCTCGGCGATGGAAGCTTCGTCTTCCACGACGAGAACTCGGACTTTATGCCCCATCACACCTCCTTTATTGAACGACGCCGCCGAGTTGGAAAATGGGAATCAGCATCGCCACCGCGATGCCCCCGATCGTCACCCCGAGGAACACGACGAACAGCGGCTCCATGGCCGCGAACAAGTCCCGCAGCGCTCCGTCCACCTCGCGCTGGTAATACTCGGCGATAAAAGAAAGGGCCTCCGGCAGGCGCCCGCTCTTCTCGGCGCCCGCCACGACTTGGGCGATCATCTCCGGGATGAAATCGCTGGCGGCCAGGCTCGGCCACAGCGGCTGACCTCCCTCCACCTCATCCTTCATGTGACGCAGCACCGAGGCGATCACGATATTGCCGGAGGCGGCCTCGCTGAGCTCCAGGCTCCTGAGAATGGGCACGCCCGCCGCGAGCAGTTCGCCCAGAACCCGCATGACGCGGGAAATGACGATGCAGCTCACCACTCTGCCCACGATCGGAAACGAGAGCGCCAGCGTATGCATGGCAAGGCGATTTCGCTCCGCCGTGACATAGGCGCGCGCCGCAAAGGCCGCCCCCGCCAGCCCCACGATCCACAGCATCCAGTGGGTCCGCACGCTCGCGGAAAGCCATAGAAGAAACAGCGTCATGGGCGGCAGCGCCGTGTCGAATTGGTCGAAGACCTCGGCGAAGGTGGGCAGGACGAAGATGATAAGCCCCACCACGACCAGAAAAGCCGTCCCCATCACCACCGAGGGGTAGATCAACGCCGAACGGACGCGCGATTTCACTCCGACCTTGAAGTCCAGGTAGCTCCCGATGCGTTCAAGCATCTTGGGAAGCATCGCGCTCGCTTCGCCAGCCGCGAGGAGGCTCAGGTAGACCTCGTCGAAGGTCTCGGGATGGCGCCCGAAGGCGGCCGTCAAGGTGCCGCCGCCCTTGACGACGCCGCACACGTCGTCGAGAATATCGCGCAGGGCGGGGTTGGGTTGCTGCGAGGCGATGCCGCTCAGCGCGTCGAGAATGGGGACCGCCGACCGGACCATGAGGGAGAGCTGGTTGTTGAAGACCGCCACGTCGGTGTCGGTCACGCGGCGACGGCGTCCCACGGGCGCGGCTCGCGGGCCTTTTGGCGCCGGGGCGGCCGCGACCGCGGCCGTCTTCTCGGCGACGACCGAGGCCGAGATCACGAACAGATTCTGCTGCTTGAGAATCTCGGTCAACGCCGCGAGGTTGGGCGCGCTCGCGTTCCCCTCGCAGATCTGGCCGCGCTTGTCCATCGAACGGAACTTAAATTTGGGCATCAGCCTTCGCCCCGCGTCACGCGCAGGACTTCGGAGAGGCTCGTCGCTCCCGTCTCGGCCAGCGCGAGGGCGGACTGCTGGAGCGTGATCATCTTGTCGGCGGCCGCCGCGCGGCGCAGTTCGTCGAGGCCGGCGCCCTTCGTGATCCCCTCGCGCGCCGCGGAGCCCAGGATGAACACCTCGAAAATCGGGGAGCGCCCCATATACCCGGTCTTGAAGCAGTCCTCGCAGCCCGGGGCGGCCTGGTAGCGCCGGCCCGCGACCTCCACGCCGAGGATGAGCTTCTCCTCCTGCGTCGGTTCCGTCGGACGGCGGCAGGATTCGCAGAGGCGCCGCAGCAGGCGCTGGGCCACCACCATGCGCAAGGCCGCCGCCAGCATAAAGGGCTGCACGCCCATGTTGACTAGGCGATGCACTGCGGCCACCGAGTCGTTGGTGTGCAAAGTGCTCATCACGAGATGGCCCGTCACCGCGGCCTGAGTGGAGATCTCCGCCGTCTCCGTGTCGCGAATCTCGCCGACGAGCACGATATTCGGATCCTGGCGCAGTATGGCGCGCAGGCCGATGGCGAAGGTCAGGCCCGCCTTGGGATTGGCTTCGATCTGGTTGATCCGGTCGAGGCGGTACTCCACCGGGTCCTCGAGCGTGACGATGTTGACCTCCGGAGTGTTGAGCTCGGAGAGGGCGCTGTAGAGCGTGCTGGTCTTGCCGCTGCCGGTCGGCCCGGTCACGAGCACCAAGCCGTTGGGCAGGTGGATCGCGCCGCGGAAGAGATTGACCTGCTCCTCGCTCATGCCCAGCTCGTCGATGCGTTTGAGCTTGCCGCTTATGAGCAGGCGCATCGTCACCTTCTCGCCGTAGATGGACGGCAAAGTCGAGACGCGCACGTCCATGGCGGTGCCGTCGCCGAGTTCCTGACGAAACCGTCCGTCCTGCGGCACGCGCGATTCGGTGATGTCGAGCTTGGAGAGAATCTTGATGCGGGCGATGAGCGACGACTCGGCCTCCTTGGGCAGGACGTGGGCGTCGTGCAGGACCCCATCGATGCGGTAGCGCACGCGCATCTTGTCCCTGGCCGACTCCATATGGATGTCGCTGGCCTTGCGCGCATAGCCCTCGCGCAGGATCGAGTCCACCGCCTCGATGGCGCTCTGATCGTCCGCCGCTCCCGAAGCGGCGTCCGCCAGACGCAGGACGAAGTCCTCCACGGGAAGATCCGCGACTTCGGGGGTTCCGACGCCGAAGAGTCGGTCCACGGCCTTGTCGAGGGCCGTGCGGGTCGTCAGGAAGGGGAGCACCGTCCCCAGCTTGGCGCGGACCTGCTCCAGGCATTCCTCGTCGAGGGGGTCGGTCATCGCCAAGGTGACGATGTCGTCGGCCTTGACGATCGGCACCACCCCGAGCCGGCGGCACTCCTCCTCCGTCATCAGCGTGGAGACCGCGGGGTCCATGACGGTGTCGAGGCTGGTGAAGTAAGGCACGCCCAGCCGCAGACTGACGGCCTTCAGAAAATCTTCGTCGCCGAGCAGGCCGATCGAGGAGAGGGCCGCGGACAAATCCTCGCCGGTCTGCGAGCAACGGTCGAGCGCGCGGACCAGGCCGGGGCGGTCGAGTATGCCGGACTCAAGCAGGATCGCGCCGAGGCGGGCGGCGTGAGAGGAGACCGACGACTCGACGATCTTGCCGCTCACCGGTGCGCCCCCTGCTTCGCGCTGCCGCGAATGAGCCGCGCCACGGCCACGAAGTCCACCGGCTTGGCCAGAAGCTCCGCGCCGGGCGCGATCGTCTGCGCGTCGACGCCCTCCGCGGCGAGGAGGAAGAGGCGCCCGCCCTTGGGGAGCTGAGCGCGGATCGCCTTCGCGATGACGGAGGGCTCGTCGCCGGCCGCATCCATATCGAGGACGACCAGCAGGGGAGGGCGGCGCGCGACGAGCGCGGCCGCGTCGATGCCGTCGCCGCAGCGCTCCACCTCGAAGCCGCGCGCCTTGAGGAGGCTCTCGAACACGCGGGCCGTCGCCGTCTCGGCGATGCACACCAAAGCGCGGGGGCGGGACGCCGCATCGACCCCGGCAGCAGGGGGCGCGGCAAACGCGGGCGCGGGGGCGGGGGCCGGGGCGGCGACCGGCGGCGGCGCCGCGGCGTCCATCGCCGCCCGCGCGGCCACGACCTGGCGCATCTCCTCCGCGTGGCGCTCCAGAGCGACAAGGCGCGCGCGCATGTCCTCGAAGTCCTTGAGGCGGCGCGCGATGCTCTCCTCTTCTTGCCGGCGCATCTCGCGATTTTTTTTATCCCGGCGGTCGCGGCGCCACAGATCCGCGAGGATGACGAGGACGAGGGCCAAGACCGCCGTGACGGCGCCCGCCGCGTAGGCCTCGCCGTCCACGGACAGGCCTGCCGCCGCCCCCCCCAGACGCGCAAGAAGCGCCGCCGGATTCACGAGATCCTCCGGACCAAGGCCTCGCAGGCCCAATCGTAGCGACTGACGAGCTCTCCGAGGACCTCGGGCGCGTCCGCGGCCTTGCCCTCGCGTCCCATCTCCTCGAGCCGCAGGCAGACATCCGCGACGCCCCGCGCGCCCACCGCCCGGCTCGAGCCCTTCAGCTTGTGCGCGGTCTTGCGGATATCCTCGCACAAGCCGCCCAGGACCGCCGCCTGTATCTGACGCATGCAGATGGGGGCCTCCTCGTTCAAGTAGGAATTCACCACCTCCTTGACCAGGTCGTCGCCCCCGCCCATCTCCTTGAGATCGGACAAAGCCTTCTCGTCGAGTTCGCCGGCCTGCGCGCCCTCGGCCGGCGGCGCCTTCGCCGGGGGGCGCGCCGGCCCGGGCGCGGCCAGCGCCGCGTCGGGCTGCGCGCCCGCGACCGCCGCGCCTTTGAGCGCGCCGGGGATGAGCCAGCGCGCCATCACGCTCAGAAGCTCGTCGGGGTTGACCGGCTTGGTCAGGTAGGCGTCCATGCCGGAGTCGAGACAGCGCTTGCGGTCGCTCTTGAGGGCGTTGGCCGTCAGCGCTATGATAGGCACCCGCGGCCCGGCGCCCTCCAGGCGGCGGATCTCGCCCGTGGCCTGGTAGCCGTCCATCTCCGGCATGTTGCAGTCCATCAGGATCAGATCGTAGCGCCCGTCCTTGTAGCGGCGCACGGCCTCGACTCCGTCGGGCGCCAAATCGGCCCGCAGGCCCAGTTTCTTGAGCATCAGCAAGGCGACCTTCTGGTTGACCTTATCGTCCTCGGCGACCAGTATCCGCGCCCGGGCGCGCACGTCGGCCGGCAAGGCGGTCGGCTTGGCCGCCGCCGCCAGCATGGCCCGCAGACGCGACTCCAGATCATCAGGCGACACGGGCTTGGCTATGACCACGTCCACGCCGGAAAGCTCCTCATCGCGCGCGACCTCGCGCGAGCAGCGCAGGAGAACGATCTTGGTGCGCGCCAGGAAGGGGTAGGCTCGGACCTTGCGCGTGAACTCGATGCGCTCCGGCGCGGGGCTGTCGTCGTTCAGGAAGAGGACGGCGAAAGGGCGCCCGCGGTTGGCCGCGTCGCTGAGCGACACCAACGCCTGCGCGGGTCCCGATGCGGTGTCCGACGACATGCCGAAGGAGACGAGTTGAAGGTGGAGAAGCGACTGCATGGAGGCCTTCTCTCCCACGACCAAGGCCCGCCGGTTCTCGAGCCCGGTGGCGACGCGCTTGGCCCCCGGCAGGCGCGTGAACGCCGCGCTGAACCAGAAGGTCGCGCCCTGACCGGGCGTGCTGCGATAGCCGATCGTGCCGCCCATCGTCTCGACCATGCGTTTGGCCAGGGCCAACCCCAGGCCCACGCCGCCGTGTTTTCGCGTGGTCGTGCCGGCGCCGTGCGCGAAGGGCTGATAGAGGCGCCCCTGCGCATCGGCCGCCACGCCGGGCCCCGCGTCCGAGACCGAGAAGACGACCTGCGTCTCCTCGCCCGCCTCGGAAGCCCTGGAGGCGTGCACGGTGATCTCGCCGGCGTCGGAGAACTTGACCGCGTTGGAGAGCAGATGCAGGAGCGCGCCCACGACGAGATGGCGGTCGCCGCGCACCATGGGAGGACAGTCCTCGCCCACAAGGTAGGCGATTTCCAAGCCCTTCTTCTGCGCGGCCGACGCCGTCGCGCGCACGGCGGCGGCCACGGACTCCCGAATATCCAGTTCCCCGGGCTCGTAGGTCATGGAACCCGACTGCCCCTCCCAAAAGCTCATGATGCTCTGCAGCGTCACCGCCAGCACCGAAGCGGACTGCCGCGTCGTCTCGACATACTCCTTCTGCTGACTGTCGAGGTCCGTGTCGAAGAGCGCTTCGGTCATTCCCAGGACGCCGTTGAGCGGCGTGCGGAACTCATGGCTCATGTTGACGAGGAACTCGGACTTGAACTGCGAGGAGAGCCGAAGCATATCTTCGGAGGCGGCCATCTCGACCTCAAGGCGCAGGCGCGCCCGGTCGCCCTCGAGCCAAATCAGGACGCGCCGCTGATGCTCGCCAAAGAGCCCGGCGCCCAATATCAGGAGCGGGAGGCTCGACGCCGGGGGCAAGGTCGTCACCCCGCCGAGTTCTCTCACGGCGGAGAGCCACGTCGCGCCCCGCAGGCCGGCCAAGCCGGCGACGACGACTCCGGTCAAGGTGAGAAACTGGGCCGCCTGGTTGCCCGTCGAAAACGGCAGGAGGAACAAGGCGAGCCCGAACAGCGTCACGACCAATCCCCCGCTGATGCCCGTATTCCCCAAAGCCTCCACGCCGACCCATGAAAGAGGGCCGGGCAATGCCGATCCTCCCAGCAGGAAGACGAGAGACTCGACGCCGCACCACGCGACGGCAAACGAGGCCGCGAAGACCAGCCAGCGCCGTCCTTTCGAATTCTCCGATTGGCACAACCACAGCGCGAGGCCGCCGAGCACGAGGGGCAAGGCGACCGTCCCGTCGGGCCGCGGCCCGGGAAGTTTCAGCGCGGCGCAGAGCCCGACCGCCCCCCACAGGAGGCAGATCCCCCCCGCCAAACGCGCTCCGAGGGAAAGCAGGGAACTCGCCCGAGAAGGGCGCGTCGCGGCGATCATCCCTCCCGAGCCAGAACGACGACCATTATTTTTCCCAAACTCGTGAAAGTTTCCGACTGCGCCACGGAGAGGCGGGGAGCGCGGATCTCGAAATTCGGCCCATGCACGACCGTCGGCAGGGAGAGCGCCAGCCCCTGTTTTAGATGGGGCTTTAGGTTCCCCGCGACGATGTTGGCCAACTCCGCCACGACGTCCTCAACGCTCGGGCACCAGGCCGGAAACTCTTCGCCCAGCATGGCGCCCGCCACCTTCAAGGCCAACCCCTCGTCCATGCGAATGATCATGACCATACGGGTGTCCTCGCCGGATATGCCGACCAAGGCGGCGACGGGCAGTGAAACGGGCGCCGCCTCGGCGGTCGCCAAAACGTCGATGTTCGCCATCGTCTTGAACACGTTGGAAACCACGTCGTACAAAGTGCCGCTTGCCACTTTCAGTATCATAAATTATCCTCGTCAGTAACTCGTCCAGATGCTGCCCTTCGCGTCGGTGTGCGAGCAGTTGACCCGGACCGTGCCGTACGTTCCGTTATTGACGTTATCGTACAACCAGCCGCCGGCATCATCGGACGCGGCCGCGTGGAGCACGATTTTTGAGTCGTCGTGGTAGCCCGGAAGCTTCGCCGCCGGGATTTTCCTCATATGGACCGGCAGCAGCGACAGCATATCCGAGGGATATTGCCCGTCCATGTCGCTGTAATAGACGCTCAGAGCCTTGCGAATCATCCCCAGATTGGCACGCGTGGAACCTTCCGACGAGTTGCGCATGGCCTCGCCATATTTCGGGACGGCGATCGCGGCCAGTACAGCGATAACCACGATTACGATCATCAGTTCAATGAGGGTAAAGCCGGAATTATTATGTTTATTCATGATGAAAGTATGCCGGAAGCCCACACCACTCACCATAAGATAGAATGACAAAAGATTGTAGGCATTTACGCCGCGATAATATAGGTCGATTTCCTCATTCAGAGGCGAATCGCCCGGACAGGCCCGTTCTCACTCAGGAACCCTCGGCTTCAGCGCTTAGAGTACGAGTAGAAGTAAGGGAAATTGTTGGCGTTGAGGTTGTTGGCGTTGTCGGTGGAGTCATAGCCCGACACACGCTGCGCGCATACGCGCAGAGGCGGGGCGGCGTATGTGTAAATGTGGGGAAGGGTCTTCTCCGCCATGCCGCTTAGGCGCTGGTAGAGGGCCTTGCGAGCGGCGGCATCGACCTCGGTCGCGGCCTGCTCGATGAGTGAGTCGATCTCCGGATCGGAGAAGCTCTGGTATTTGGGAAAGTAGCTCCGACTCTGGAGCAGCCCGAACGCGTAGGAGTGCGGGTCGGGGAAGTCGGAGTAGTAGCCGCCGATAAAAAGAGGGAGCTTGCGGCTCTCCAGCTCGGCGTAGTATTCCTGGCCCCGCAGGGGATGAAGCTCCACCCTGAAGCGAGGGTTGACCTCCCTGAGCCCGTTGCGCAGGGCCTCGGCGGCCAACTCCCGAGTCAGGTCGCTGCCGCTGTAAATCACGGGCAAGACGAAGCCGTTCTTCCAAACCTCTCCGCCGAACGCCTTCTGAAAGGCATCGCGCGCTTTGGGGATATCCTTGGCGTAAGGCGCGTCATCGGCGCCCGGCGCCATGCTGGATGGAAACGGGCCCCGGACGCGCCGGGCGAGGGAACCGTAAGCGGCGCGCGCGAACTGCTCATAGTCGAAGGCCCACGCGAAGCCCCGGCGCACATCTATGTCGCCAAAGAAGTCGGGCGGGATGCCGACGCCGTCGAGCCGGCCGCTGCCCAGCATCTCGTTGTCTTCCGCATTGATTTTAAAATTGAAAAAAATGATCTCGCCCAAATCGACATCCGACCGGTTGTCGATGACGCGCAGACCCTTGGCGGCTTTGGCGTAGGGCCGAAAGGAATCCTCCAGGTAGCTCGAGTCGGCGTCGCCGGCCTGGAGCATGAACAGACGCAACCCACCGTTGGGCACCACCTTGAAACGGACAAGCTCAAGCTTGCTGGGGCGGCGCCAGTACCCGTCATGACGCGCCAAGATGAGTTCGTCGTCTGTTGCGCGCTCGAGGCGAAAGGGTCCGGTGCCGTTCATGCGCGCGTGGAGGCCGGTCTGATCGGCCGGGCGCGCGTTGAAGGCGATCCAGGCGTTCTCGGAGCCATCCCAGTCTTTTTGCGCCGCCGCCCAAGCCATGGACGTGACGATGGGCAGGGAAGCCAGCAGCTTCAGGAAGGAGCCGTCCGGCTTCTTGAGCGTGAAGACGACATGTCCGTCCTTGACGCTCACGGCACGCGCCGCGTCCTGGAAGGAGATCAATCTCTTGCCGGAGGCGTCGCGCGTGCCGGCGACGCCCAAGAGGGGGCGCAGAAGCAGGGCGGCGGGGCCGCCCTCGGAGTCGAGGAGCATGAAGCGCAGAAAGGAGTAGCGCACGTCCTCGGCCGTCATCAAGGAGCCGTCATGGAAGCGAACATTTTGGCGAATGGGCAGCGAGTAGGTGAGGCGGTCTTTCGAGATCAGGCCGTTTGCGAGGGAGGGCACCCGGCTGGCCAAGAACGGCTCGAAAGCGTCGGTTTGGGAGACGCTCTTGAAGGTGAGCAGGCTCTCGTAGACGTTGCCCGCGACGATGTGGCTGACGACGTCGAAGGCGTTGGCGGGGTCCAAGGTCAGCCAGCGCCTGCTGGTCAGATGAACGTAGGTCGCCGTGCTCGTCTGTTGGGCGGGGACGGCCGCGGGGATCATCAGCAGGAGGCCGAGCGTCAATATTTTATTCATGTCAGTAGATCGCCAGGCGGCTGCCGTTGGCGTCATAGACGACCGTGCGCGCGCCGCGGGCGCCGTAGCCCTTGTCGATCTCGATGGTCATGCTGACGCGGCTCATGAAATCCAGGCTCAAATTCCTCACGTAGTTGCGCCCCCCCTCGTCGTAGTTCTGCGCCCACAGGAGATATCCGGAGCCGTTGTAATGAAGCAGGCGCACCGGGGCGCTCTGGCCTTCGCTGCAGGAGGCGGCCACCCATGCGTCTCCGTTTTGATTGGAGATGATGTCGAAGGCCGCGCAGCCGGCCATCGTGTCGGCGCGCTCCCAATAGAACTGGCCGATGCTCGAATATTTCATGAGCCAGACGTAATTGATTCCCTGCACGAGCCGAACGCCCGCCACCACGAGAGCTCCGCTGCCGTCGATATGAAAGCTCGTCGCCCTCTCCGTGTAGCCGTCGTCATGGGTGATGTCCCAGTTGCTGTTCCCGTAGCGGTTGAGGCTTGTCAGCCGGACTTGGCTGGAGTTGCCCGCCATCCGGTTGGAAACGCTGATGTAGTTGCCGCGCCGGTCGGAGATGTTGCTGAGATTGTCGAAGGCGGCGTCGTAGTCGCGGGCGACGCCGGGCGACGCCGCCGCGAGCAAGGCCAGGAACAAGATGAGGCGGGCGACCATGCGGCGATAGTACAAAATTAGCCCTCACGAAAATGCGCGCGTGACGATCCATGCGTCCCATTCTGAGTAGGCCCATTGCCTCGCTTCGATTTAGGACTTTCGCCCCAGATGCGCGGCACTGGGTTGATTTAGAATCAGTGCAATGATTAGACAAATAACGGTCGTCGTCTTATCTGCGTCGCTTCTCAACCCCGTTCCGGCGGCCGCGCAAACCTTGCGCGTCGTCATGGACGCGCATGCGCCCTCTCCGGCGATCCGAGTCATGCCTCTCGCGCTCTCGCCGATCGGCTTGACGCCGACGCATCTTTCGCTCACATCTTTCGCCGCGACCATCGGCGCGCTTGCGCCCGCGCCCGTGCCCGCTCTCGTCCCCCTCGCCGAGGCGAAGCCCGAGACCCCCCTCGCGGACATTTTCGACGGCTCATCGCTTAAAAAGAACGCTCAAGACGCGACGCCCGTCGTGCCCGCCGCGCCGACGCTCCGCTACCGATCCTTCCTCGGCCGTTCGGCCTCTTATGGCGCGACCGCGCTTGCGGTCGCCGTCCCGGATATCAACAATGGCTCCGCGATTTTTAATTATGCGATTCCGGACTATATTAAATTTCCGATTATCATCGCCGCCTCGATCGGCCTCATGGTGCTCGTCCACTGGATGAGCCGCCACGGCATCGGGCAGTGGGGCAAGTGGAAGCCTTCTCATATCCTTAAGGTGGCCGGTGGTTGGCTCCATAAGGTCGGCGCATGGAGCCCGGGTCGAAATGCATCTCCCGAGGAGTCGAAGCCCATCGGCGTTCCGGTCAAGAAATCCGCGCGCCGCACCACGGACGCCGGAGATATCATCATCACGTTCGATGATGTCGCCGGCCAGGAAGAAGCCCTCAACGAGCTTAAGAAGGTCGTCGCCTTCATCAAGTCTCCCGAGCGTTACCGCAAGCTCGGCGTCAAACGCCTGCGCAACGTGCTCTTGTTCGGTCCTCCTGGAACGGGGAAAACTTTGATCGCGCGCGCGGTGGCCGGGGAGGCCGGCGCGAACTTCCATGAAGTGGACGGTTCCTCGTTCGTGAACACGTACGTCGGCAAGGGCCCGGACAATATCCGGGAGGCCTTCAATAAGGCTCGCGGCGACGGCAAAACGTCCGGCATTCTGTTTATCGACGAGATCGACGCGGTCGGCAAGAAACGCGGCGCGGGCAATGAGGGCAACCAGGAGTACGAGAACACCCTCAACGCCCTGCTCAACGAGATGTCGATACCGAAGAACAAGACCGTCACCGTCATCGCCGCCACCAACCGCCCGGAACTCCTCGATCCCGCATTGATGCGCGGCGGACGCTTGGGCTTGAAGGTTCCCGTCGGCCGGCCCGACGTCGCGGGTCGCGAGGCGATATTAAAATTGCACATGCAAGACATGGCGCTGGCCGCGGACGTCAGCCCGCGCCTGCTCGCCGAGCTGACACCGGGCCTGTCCGGCGCCGATCTCGAGGAGATCGTCAATGACGCCGCGATGATCGCCGGGGAGCGCCCGGACGCCGCCGAGGTGACCGTGTCTGACTTTCGCAAGGCGGTGGACCGCCAGACCATCGGCCACGAACGCCGGCTGGTCATGAGCGCGTTTGAAAAGCAGGTCGTCGCCAACCACGAGTCCGGACATGCCCTGGTCGCCAAGCTGGTGCCCAACGGCGACCAGATTCGGAAAATCACGATCATTCCCCACGGCCTGGAGGCCCTCGGCCTGGTGCAGACCATGGACGCCGTGGAGCGGCATATGTATTCCAAATCGTGGCTGGAAGACCGCATCGCGATCACCCTGGGCGGCCGCGTCGCCGAGCAATTGACGACCGGCGAGGCCTACTCCGGCGCTGCGAACGACTTCGAGACTGCGACGCTCATAGCGCGCAGGATGGTCATGAAATTCGGCATGTCGAAGATCATCGGCCCCGTGTCCTACGACATGGAAGGCGAGCGGCCGGCCGCGGGCCGCGCGCTGAGCCAGAGGCAGATGGAATTGATCGACGACGAGGTCTCGCGCATTATCCAAGAGCAGCAGGCGAGAGTCGTTAAGCTGATCGGCGACTACCGCGCGCATCTCGACGCAACGGCCGCGGAACTTATGACTCAGGAGACTTTGCGCGAGGACGACGTCGAAAGACTTCTCCCCGCCCGTCTCAAGCCGACGAAGAAAGGAGAGACTCCATGAACAGAACGCTGGCGGCGGTTTTGCTTCTGACGGCGGCGACGATGGCGCAGAGGGCGCACGCGGGCGTCGAGCCCGACGTGATTTATGGCGACGACGACCGGCTTGACCTCTACCAAGTCCAGAACCGGAAACTGCTTGAGCTGGCGGACTCCACGGTGGGATTGTTCGAAGCCTGGAACGTCAGGGACGACGGCGACAAGGCCGTTTTTTTTACTCGTCATTACGGCGAGAGCCTCAACCTCTGCAAGGAGGAGCCGTTCTGGGAGCAGCAAGCGGGCGCGTTCTGTTCCGGCTCTCTCGTCGCGCCCGATGTGATCATGACCGCCGGCCACTGCGTGCGCACGGATATGGACTGCGCGAGCACTAAGTTCGTTTTCGGCTTCGCCATCACGAAGAAGGGCGAGCCGCCGCTGACGACCCCCTTCGGTGAAGTTTATAAATGCGACCACATCATCGGCCGCGAGCAGATGAACAAAGGCGCCGATTGGGCCCTCATTAAGCTCGACCGGCCCGTCACAAATCATGCCGTGCTCAAGCTCGATCTCTCCGGGACGCTTGCCAACGGCGATCCGCTGTTCATCATCGGCCATCCCGCCGGCCTGCCCACCAAGATCGCCGGCGGCGCGAAGGTGCGCGATATATCGCCCCCGGGCTTTTTTGTCGCCACCCTCGACGCCTACGGCGGCAACTCCGGAAGCGCCGTCTTCAACGCCAAGAACGGCCTCGTGGAGGGCATCCTCGTGCGCGGCGATATCGATTACACGTTTAAGGGGGACTGCCAAGTCTCGAAAGTCCGCGCCGAGGACGCCGGCCGCGGCGAGGACGTCACGAAGATAAGTTCCGTGGGCTTCCCGCTCTGCGAATATGCCGCGGGTCGGAAGACGGATTCATTAAACGAGCAATTGCCCAAGTTTCTCGACGACCAGGCCGCGGCGCTGAGCCCGTAGGCTCCAAGGACTTCATGGGTCTGCGCATTCTCGCGGCGGTCTTACTTGCGGCCAGGTTCGCGGCGGCCGCTTCTTTTTCAGAACCCGCGGCCGATGAGGACTCCATCTGGATCAACCTGGGAAATTCCGACCTCGCCATGATTCGCGCGGCGGGACTGCCGCTGGGCCCGCCTCTGCGCACGAGCGGCTCGGCCTCCATGTTCCAAGTCTCCACGGACCTCCTGCCGCGCCTGTCGGACTTCATGCACGAAACCTTCGGCCGCTGCGGCGGCTTCTTCGCCCACCGCACGCCCGACGAGGCGCAGTCGGCCCTGTCCACCCAAGCGGCGATGAAGGGCGGGCCCTACACTCTCGACCAACAGGCCTGGGCGTCGCCGCTCGTCTCCCGCGTCGAGGAGGAAGGCATCCGCTCCACCATCGAGACCCTGGCCGCCTTCCACAACCGCTACTACAATGCCGACAGCGGCGTGGAGGCGGCGAGTTGGCTGCGGGAGCGCTGGCAGACGCTGGCCGGAGGTCTGCCGGGGGCGTCCTCGCAACTCGTCAAGCATGCCGGCTGGAAGCAGCCCTCGGTGGTCTTGACCATTCCCGGCGCCGAGAATGCCGATGAGGTCGTCATACTGGGCGGCCACCTCGACAGCATCAGCGGCTATCGCGGCGCAGCGGCCCGCGCGCCGGGCGCCGACGACAACGCCTCCGGCATCGCCGTGCTCACCGAGGCGGTGCGCGTGCTGGGCGCCTCAGGCCTGCGCCCGCGCCGGACCCTCCAGTTCATGGGCTACGCGGCCGAGGAAGTGGGCCTGCGCGGCTCGCAGGACCTGGCCAAGCAGGCCGCGCTGGAAGGCAAGAAGGTGGTCGGCGTCATACAGTACGACATGACCAATTTCAAGGGCTCCGGCGAGGGCATCTTCCTCCTCAACGATAATGTCGACGCGAACCTGACCGCCTTCCTCGGCCGGCTCATCGAGACCTACGCCAGCGTGCCGTGGGCGGCCACCGAGTGCGGCTACGCCTGCTCGGACCACGCCTCCTGGACGAAAAACGGCTACCCCGCCTGCGCCGTCTTCGAGTCCAGCGTCGCCGGCATGAACCGCGCCATCCACACCGAGCGCGACACCTTGGCCGCCTCGGGCGGCGACGCCCGGCACTCCGTGGCCTTCGCCAAGCTCGCGGTCGCGTTCGCCGTCGAGCTCGCGAAGGCTTCTTCTTCAGCGCCGTAGAACGAGACGAACGACGGTTTCGACGTGATCCGTATGCGGGAACATGTCCGCCACGACGAGACGCTCGACGACGTAGCGAGCGCTTAAAATACCGAGGTCCCGGCCCAAGGTCTCGGGATTGCAGGAGACAGAGAAGATCACCGGCGGCGCCATCTCGAGCAAGGTCGCGGCGGCCTTCGCGTGCAGGCCCGCGCGCGGCGGGTCCACGACGACGGCCTCGGGGCGCAGGTCGAGAAGCGCAGGCAGAAGCAGCTCGACGGCCGCGCAGTAGAATTCGCAGTTCTTGAAGCCGTTTCTATCGGCATTGGCCTTCGCGTCGGCGACGGCCGAGGCATTGAGCTCGACGCCCACGACCTTGCGCGCCGCGCTCGCCAGCGACAGCGCGATACCGCCGCCGCCGCAATAAAGATCGAGCACCGTGCCCGCGCTGGGCAGTTCCCGCGTCCAGCGACGAAGAAGGGCGTAAAGCGCCTCGGCGCCCTTGGTGCTGGTCTGAAAAAAAGAGTGCGGGGAAATTCGATAATCGACGGCGCCGTCCGGGAAGTACAAGGTCTCGGTGATGTAGCCGGTCCCCGTCAAGATCTCCATCGAATCCGAGATCGCCGTGTCGGACGCCTTGGCGTTGGAGCCGAGCAGGATCGTCGTCGCGGGATACGCCGCCTGAACCGCCTCGATGAAGGAAGGCTTGGGGATTTGGCCGTTGGTCGTGACAAGGTGCACCATCCGTTCCGGGCGATTTTTGGCCTCGCGGATGACCAGATGCCTCAAAACGCCTTCTTTTTTGTGGGAATTGTACGGCGGCACCTTTTCCCTCTCGGCCCAGGAGCGAACGCCGGCCAGAAGCTTCGCCGCCTCAGGGCTCGGCAGGCGGCACTCCTGAAGGTCGAGGACCTCGTACCAGCGCCCCTTCGGCTTCATGCCGAGCTTCAGCCATCGACCCTCGACGGGCGGATAAACGTCCCCGAAACTGAACTCCATCTTGTTTCGGTAGTTCCACGTATCGGAGGCGCCGAGAACGGACGGCGCCGGCAAACCCTCGATGTGCGCCAAGGCGGCGAGGACTTTTTCTTTTTTCAGGACAAGCTGAACGTCGTAGGGCTTATCCTGGAGGGAACAGCCGCCGCACGCGCCGAAGTGACGGCAGAGCGGCGAAGCCTCGATCGGCGAGATTAAAACGGCGGACATCCGATGACGATTCCCATGGGGGACGCCATGATATCAAATCGCGGACTTCGGCTTCGCGTGTGCGGACCAATGGTCTCCCTCCCCTCGCGAGATAACGGCACGCCCATCTTAAGGCCGATATAAGACGTACACGTATCGCGCCAGGCAATGCCGTAATTATTCTTCCAGCTGGACCAATCTGCCGCTGCAGCTGCGACTGGAATTGCAGGGATCCACTGCGCAACGAATACAATAAGCAATCACGGGCTGTTGAATAAGCGTTTGACGGCCATCGCTATTTTACGGGCCGACGACGCACTGTCCTCCCAAGCTCGCATTCACGCTCCTCTGGACGTCGATGACGTTGCATACGCCGTCGCGATTTAAATCCGACGTGCAAGCCGCCGCGCCCAGAGCCTGATTGACCTGCAATTGCACGTCGACTACGTTGGTCGCCCAATCCCGGTTGAGGTCGCAGGCCGAATAGACGCTCAACATAAGCGTGCCCGATCCCGTGCCGCTCGCGTTGGAGGCGCTGATGGTCACGCTGGAAGTCCCTACAGTCGTGGGAGTTCCGGAAATGAGTCCCCCGGCGCTCACGGATAAGCCCGCCGGAAGCCCCGCGGCGCTAAAGCTCGTGGGGCTGTTGGTGGCCGTGATCTGGTAGTTAAACGCGGTTCCTATCGTGCCGGTCGCACTCAGCGCGCTGGTGATGGCCGGCGGGCTGGCGACCGCGCTGTAGGTGACCGTGATCGTGGCCGTCGATGCGTTATTGGCCGCGTCTTTCGCGATCACTATGATGGTATTACTTCCGGAAACTAAGACGATACCGGCGACTGACCAGGATGTTGTTCCTGTAGCAGTGCCTGAACCACCCTTACTGTTAGACCAGGTTACAGAGGTTACCCCCACATTATCGGAGGCTGTGCCCGAGAGAGTGACGATTGATTGGGTAGTGGTATAGGTAGAGTTGGTTGTCGGAGAGGTAATGGTGATGGTTGGTTGGATAGAGTCAGTTGTCAAGGCAGGCGGTGGCAGCTTCCATGTGCCGTGAAAAGAGCCAATGTATACATAGCTGTTATGAGGATTTACCGTTACTGCGCCGACACTAATAGGTTCAAGATTATAACCAATGGCCTGCCAGGTCATACCCTTGTCTGTAGAGCGGAAAATCCCTTTTCCGTGGCCCACCCAAGAAGAATATGAAGTCAAATAGTTCTACAGCGGCGCTTTTCCCCTTGCGTTAAAATCAAAAAACTGATAAAAAG
>JBBTJN010000007.1:0-54473 GCA_038059415.1 Elusimicrobiota bacterium
TGGTATCCCGGCGACAAGAACGGCAAGGGCGGCATCTACAACTTCGTGACCAAGCGCGGCAAATGCGCGGGCAAGCGTTCGAAGATATCCTGGACCCAGGTGGAAACCGGCTCGGCGATTACGTGGAAATATCCGTCGTGCATACTTATGGGAGACGATTCTATAGGGGAATTCTATTCCGTGGCCCTCGCGAACCACTACCAGCAGGCCGATACGGGCACGAAGATGATTCATATCGGCAAGAACACGAAATCAACGATTATCTCGAAGGGGATATCGGCCGGGCATGGACAAAACACCTATCGTGGACAGGTGCGTATCGTCCAATCCGCCGTTGGAGCCCGCAATTATTCTCAATGCGACAGCTTGCTTCTCGGCGATAAGTGCGGCGCGCACACCTTTCCGTCCATCGAGGTCGGCAACACCAGCGCGACCATCGAGCACGAGGCTTCGACCTCGAAGATAGGAGAGGACCAGCTGTTCTACCTGCGTCAGCGCGGCTTGTCGATTGAGGACGCCGTGGGCATGATCGTCAACGGCTTCTGCAAGCAGGTCTTCAACGAGCTTCCGCTCGAATTCGCCGTCGAGGCGCACAAACTCATGAACATCTCTCTCGAAGGGAGCGTCGGCTAAAGGAACCCCAATGCTGAAAATCACCAATCTCCACGCGAAAGTCGGCCAAAGAGTCATTCTCAAGGGCTTAAACCTCGAGGTCAATGCCGGTGAGGTCCATGCGATCATGGGGCCGAACGGGTCGGGCAAGAGCACCCTGTCGTACATCCTCGCCGGACGCCCCGGCTACACGGTGACCGAAGGCAAGGCCGAGTATCAGGGCAAGGACCTGCTGACGATGGACCCGGAAATTCGCGCTCGCGAAGGCATCTTTCTCGCGTTCCAGTACCCCGTCGAGATTCCCGGCGTGTCGAACAAGTATTTCCTCAAGGCCGCCTACAACTCCCTGCGCAAGCACCGCGACGAGCCCGAGATGGACGCGGGCGCGTTCCTCAAGTTCATCAAGGAGAAGGCCAAGTCCGTCGAGATGGACCCCGCTTTTCTGAGCCGCTCGGTCAACGAAGGCTTCTCGGGCGGCGAGAAGAAGCGCAACGAGGTGCTCCAGCTTGCCGTGCTCGAGCCGAAGCTGGCGCTTCTTGACGAGACGGACTCCGGTCTTGATATCGACGCGCTTAAGGTCGTCGCCGCGGGCGTCAACCGCATGCGCGACGGCAAGCGCGCCTTCATCGTGGTCACGCACTACCAGCGCCTGCTCGACTACATCGTCCCTGACTTCGTCCACGTTCTCTCCGGCGGCCGGATCATCAAGTCCGGGGGCAAGGAGCTCGCGCTCGAGCTCGAGAAGAAGGGCTACGGCTGGATCGAGGAGAAGGTGGCCGCGTGATCGCGCAAGCCCTCGCCGCCCAAAGGAAAGGCTGGCGGTTTACTCCCATCACGGCCCTCACGAATCCGGATTTCAAGCCCGCCGGCCTGCCCGAGCGCATCGAGCCGCTCGCCGGCCGCGTGCTGTGCCCCGTGGGTTTCCATCGCGCAGCGCTCGTCAACGGCCGCTGGGAGGCCAGGCACGCTATGCTCAAACTGCCCGCCGGCGTGAGCGTCGAGCCGCTCTCGGCAGCGTCCGGCGTCGGAGAATATTTGGACCGCCCGACGCCCTCGGACCTGCCGCTCGCGAAGGCCGCGTCCGCCGCGCGCGACGGCATCGTCGTTCGCGTCTCGCGCCATGTGCGCGTCGACCGGCCCATCCATCTCGTCCACGTCTCCGGGGCCTCGTCTCTCGCCGCATCCTCCCAGACGCGCGTGCTCGTGATGCTCGAGCCCGGCGCCTCGGCGGAGCTCGTCGAGGAGACCTTGTCTTTCGGGAACGCCCCGTCATGGAAGAACGTCCGCGCCCAGGTCGTCCTCGGCGAGGGCTCCTTTCTGCGGCACCACCGCATCGTCCGCGAAGGGTTGCAGGGGCGGTTGACCTTGGCGCTTGAGGTCGCGCTCGCCTCCCGCGCGCGCTACGAATCGCACGCTCTGAACTTCGGCGGTCTGTTCGCGCGCGAGGACCTGCGCGTGCGCATAGAGGGCGAGGGCGCGGAGTGCGTGCTCAACGGCCTGGCCCTGCTCGGCGGCTGCGAGTTCGCCGACCATCACACGGTCGTCGAGCATATCGCGGTTGGCGGGACCACCCGTCAACTTTATAAAGCGGTCATTGACGACAAGGCGCGGTTTGTCTTCGATGGACTGATCTCGGTCAAGCCCGGCGCGCAAAAAACGGACGCGCAGGTGTACAATAGGAACCTCTTGCTGTCCGAGGAGGCTCGCGTGAACACAAACCCCGAGTTCAAGATCCTCGCCGACGATGTTTCCTGCAAGCACGGCGGAGCGGTCGGGCAGCTCTCTCTTGAGGCGCTGTTCTATCTCCGCTCGCGAGGCATCGGCGCCGACGAGGCCCGCCGTCTGCTCGTCTACGCCTTCGGCTCGGAGATGGTCGACCGCATCGCGCTCGAGCCGCTGAAGCTGGCGCTCGCCGACGCGCTGCACGGGCGCATGCCCGAGGAGCATCTTTGATATGACGGGTCTTGACGTGAAGAAGATTCGCGCGGACTTCCCGATACTCTCTCGCCTCGTGCGCGGCAAGCCGTTAGCCTTCCTCGATAATGCGGCGACCACGCAGAAGCCGCGATCCATGATCGCGGCCCTCGTCAATTTTTACGAAAACAACAACGCGAACGTGCATCGTGGCGTCCACACGCTGTCGGAAGAATCCACCAATATGGCCGAGGCGACGCGGGCCAAGCTTGCCGTGTTCGTCGCAGCGCCCAAGCCCGAGACCTTGATCTTTACCCGCAACGCGACGGAGTCGCTCAATGTGATCGCTCACGCCTGGGCCCGAAAGTTCCTGAAGGCCGGTGACATCGTGCTATCCACCGAGATGGAGCATCACTCGAACATCGTGCCGTGGCAGTTGCTCGCGGCCGAGCGCGGCATCACACTCAAGTTCGTACCGGTCGAACCTGACGGCACGTTCGACCTAGTCAAGGTCAAGGCGCTGCTCGCCGAAGGCCCCAAGCTGTTCACCTTCACCGCCATTTCCAACGCGATCGGGACGGTCAATCCGGTGCTTGAGCTGATCAAACTCGGCAAAGCGGCCGGCGCGGTCGTGTCGGTGGATGCGTGTCAGTGGGCGCCTCACCGCGCGATCGATCTCAAGGCTTGGGGCGCGGACTTCGTCTCCTTCTCCGCCCACAAGATGCTGGGCCCGACCGGCATCGGCGTGCTCTGGGGCCGAGAGGAGCTGCTCGAGGCGATGGACCCGTTCCTCGGCGGCGGCGATATGATCTCCCGCGTCACTCTCGAGAAGTCCACATGGAACGCACTCCCGTACAAATTCGAGGCGGGCACGCCGAACTTCGCCGACCAAGTCGCCTTCGGCCCCGCGCTCGACTATCTGACGGCCGTGGGCCTCGGCAACATCTCCGCGCACGAGCACGCGTTGGCGGGCAAGACGCGCGAGATTCTTGAGGCCGAGGGCGTGACCGTGCTCGGACCCAAGGATGCGGCCGGACGTTCGAGCGTGGTTTCGTTCAATGTTCCGGGGGTGCATCCGCATGATGTCGGCACGGCCTTCGACTTGGAAGGAGTGGCGGTGCGCGTCGGCCATCATTGCTGTCAGCCCTTGATGCGCAAGCTCCAGTGCGGCGGAACCGCGCGGGCGAGCTTTTATTTATATAACGACGAGGCGGATGTGGAGGCGTTTGAGCGCGCGCTCAAGCGCACGCTGAAATTCTTCAAGGTCAAGACGAAGGAGGGGGTGCGGTGAGGGAAGGCGATGCGGAGCTCCAGGATCTCTATCGGGAGGTTCTTCTTGATTATTCCCTATCCACGACCCGCAAGGGCAAGTGCGACCCGGCGGACCTTCGCGCCCACGGCATCAACCCCGTATGCGGAGACGAGCTCGAGATCACGGCGAAAATCAAGGGCGGCAAGGTCAACAAGCTACGCTATGTGGGCCACGGGTGCGTGATCAGCCAGGCCTCCGCGGCGATGATGGCCGAGGCGCTTGAAGGCACCGACATTGCGAAAGCCAAGGAGCTCGCGGTCGCGTTTAAGGAGCTGATGCTCGATATGGACGCGCCGGCGTTGGCCCTGCCGCCGGAGCTTGAGCAGCTCGCGAGCTTGGAAGGCGTGCGCAAGTTTCCGCTGCGCGTGAAGTGCGCGACCTTGGGTTGGAACACCGTGCTACAGGGTTTGGAGGCGGTCAAATCATGAGCGCCGAAGTCGCGGACGAGAAGGAGGCGACCTTCAAACAGGTCGGCGAGGCGCTTAAGCTCGTCATCGACCCGGAGATTCACATCAACATCGTTGATCTCGGACTCGTTTACGGCGTCGAGTTCGGCGAGTCGCCGAAGGGCAGAAAGGTCCTGGTGCGCATGAGCCTGACCTCGCCCGCCTGCCCGTACGGGCCGATGCTGCTCGCCTGCGCGCACACCGCCCTGACGAAACTTCCCGGCATCAGGGACGTCGATGTGGATCTCACGTTCATGCCGAGTTGGGATCCGCGCACGATGGCCACCGAGGATGCGAAGGAGCAGTTGGGGCTTTACTGAGGACACGATGAGAATTACGAGTTCGATCGAATACGCGACCCGCCTGATGGTGGCGCTGGCCTTGGAGCACGGCAAGGCGCCGGTTCCGGCCGAGCGCCTGGCTGAGTCCGACAACGTCCCCGCAGACTATGTGAGCCAAATTTTGGTAAAACTCCGCCGTGCCGGGCTCGTGACGAGCCATCGCGGCAGCGCTGGAGGATATTCCCTTTCGCGCAAGCCGGAGGAGATCACGATTGAGCAGGTGGTGCGCGCCGTGGATGGAGCGGTTTTTGAGGAAGTGTGTGAGCGCTACGAGACGGGCACGAAGGATTGCCGCCATCATGGGCAGTGCGCGATCTCGCCTGTGTGGACGAGACTCGGCGTAATCGTGACGCGTTACTTCGAAGGTGTGACCTTGGCCTCTATTCTCGAGCAGAAGGCGGGCGCGTGCGGCGCGGCTCCGGCATGGCTCGGGAAGCCGGCGCTGGGCAAATAGGACGCCGCGCGAAAGCGCGGGGGAGGAGCATATTTATGACGATCCACGAACGCGTCGAGAAGGTGTTGGAGAAGATCCGGCCCTACATCCAATCCGACGGCGGCGACATCACCTTGATCTCGGTCGACGAGATCGCGGGCGTCGTTAAGGTGCGCCTCTCTGGAGCCTGCGGCTCGTGCCCGAGCTCGACGGCGACCCTGAAGGGCGGCGTCGAGCGCATGGTCCGGCAGGAAATCCCCGAGATCAAGGAAGTCGTCTCGGTCTGACGTTGCCCAAGCGCGTCGAACTGCATTGCCACTCGATCTTTTCCGATGGGACATTGACTCCGGCGGAGCTCGTGTCGCGCGCCATCAAGAATGGAGTCGAACTCCTCACCCTGACCGACCACGACAGCATCTCCGGCGGGCCCGATCTATCGAGCGCCGCGAAAGCGGCGGGTCTTGATGTTCGCCTCGGCATCGAGATCAACTGCGCGGGCGAGGGCGCGGCCGATCGAGTTCACATTCTGGGCTACGGCTTCAACCCCGTTTCTCCCGGCTTCGCTGAGCGCCTCTGCGAGTTTCGCGAGCGCCGCACCGTGCGTTCGAAGCTCATTGTCGAGAATCTGCGCGCCCTCGGCATCGACATCGAGTTTGAGCACGTCCGGTCCGGCGCCCACGAGACTTTGGGCCGACCGCACGTCGCCGACGCGTTGCGTCGCCTCGGCATCGTCAAAAGCCGCAAGGAGGCCTTCGACCGATTTCTCATCAAGGGCAAGCCCGGCTATGTTGAGTCCATGGGGCCGAGTCCGGCGGAGGCGATCGCCCTGATCCGCGACGCCGACGGCACCGCCTGCCTCGCGCATCCGCAGACCGCGGGCAAGGAAAATGAGCTCGATGCATTGTATCGTTTGGGTATTCAGGGAATTGAGGTTCTCTATTCGGGCCACACGCCGTCGCAGGTCCGGACTTATGGCGACTGGGCCTCAGCCAAGGGGCTCCTGGCCGTGGGCGGCTCGGACTTTCACGGTCCGAACACGGGCCGGGAAGAGCGTCTCGGAATTGAGTACGATGACGCCGGGTATGCCGCCGTCATGAAATGTATAGAGACATGTTAGTCATCGCCCACCGCGGCGCCAGCGGCCACGCGCCCGAAAACACGATGGCGGCCTTTCTCCGCGCGCTCACGATGGGCGCGCCTGCCATCGAGCTCGACGTACACCAGACTCTCGACCACGAGCTGGTTGTCGCGCACGACGACGACCTCAAGCGCTGCGGACGCGACAAGCGCCGCATCAAGAACGTCCATTGGGACGACATCTCCGGACTTGATGTCGGCGCCTGGTTCGACAAGGGCTTCGCCGGCGAGCGGCTCCCGCGCCTTGCGGACGTCTTCGACATTCTTCCGCGCACCGTTGAACTTCATGTCGAGATCAAGCGCGGTTCCTCCGTCTACCCCGGAATCGAGGAGCGTGTCGTGGATATGATCCATAAGCGCGGCGCCTTGGCCCGCACGGTCGTGTCGAGCTTCGATCATGCGGCCCTGTATTCGGTGCGTTCACTCGATGAGAAGGTGCGCATCGGCTACCTGCTGGGCCTCACGACCTTGCAGACGGCCTTTCGGGAGATGAGTGACATCGCCGCCGAGAGCCTCAACCTCAGCGTCCGGCAGACGCTCGCGCGCACGATCAAGGCGGCCCATAGTCGCGGTCTTAAGATCCTCGTCTACACGGTCAACACCCCCGTCGAGCGCGACAGCCTCAACAGGCTCGGCGTGGACGGCATCTTCTGCAACTACCCCGAGCTCAACCTGTGGGGTTAAACACGGCCTGCGTCGAACCTTCTTCAGACGAGATCGAGGTTGAGTCAGCCCGCCTTGCCGACAAAGGCCTGGCTGCCCTCGGCTATCAAGACGACGAACTCTCGCGCGCCGCGCGCCTGACCTGGAAGATCAATCGGGTCAAGGAAGCGAAAAACGCGGTCATACCGGCCCACGTCTATCAGCGCCCGGAGATCCTGCTAGGAGTCGCCGACTTCGTCGGCGATTCCTATAAGCTCGCCAAACTCGGCGCCGCCTCGGATGCGAAGCGCATTATTTTCTGTGGCGTGCGCTTCATGGCCGAGACCGCGAAGATCCTGAGCCTGGATAAGGAAGTTTTTCTGCCGGCGCCGGAGGCCGGCTGTTCGTTGTCGGAATCCATCACGGCGGCCGACGTGCGCGCGCTCAAGAAAAAATATCCGGGAGCGCCGGTCGCGGTGTACATCAATACGACTGCCGCGGTGAAGGCCGAGTGCGACGTCGTCGTGACTTCGGCCAATGCGCCCAAAATACTGCGGAAACTTTTCGCGAAGCACTCGCAGGTGATATTCGCGCCTGACGCGATGATGGGCGGGAACCTCGCCAAGGATCTCGACAAGAAGCTCGGAGAAGAACTCATCGTTTGGAACGGAACGTGTCTTGTGCACGACAATTTCGACGCGGCGTCGGTCGAGTTCTACCGCAAGATGTATCCGGGCGTGAAGATCCTCGCGCACTTCGAGTGCGCTCCGGCTCTGACCTCCGTCGTCGACTATATCGGCGGCACGGGCGACATGATGAAGTGGGTGGACGACCACAAAGCTTCCTCTTACATGCTGATCACCGAATGCGGCCTCGGCGACCTCGCGCGCACGAGGTTCCCGAACAAGATATTCGTGCCGATGTGCCGCCTGTGCCCGTATATGAAGGCAGTCACCCTCGAGCGCGTGCTGTGCGCACTGGAGCGCCCGACGGCGTCCCAACGTATCGAGGTGCCCGCGGCTCTCGCCGCCCGCGCCTTGCGCCCGATCGAGCGCATGTTCGAGATGTCGGAAGATAAGGCCGCGGCGTGAGCCTCTGGATTTCCTGGACGGCCGCGGCGTTCGCCCGCGCGAAGGCGCAGGGCAAGCCGATCCTGGCCGCGGTCGGCCCCCTGCCGCCCGAGCATCTGAAGGCGGACGAAGGCGAGATCGCGCGCCACTTCGTAGCCGTGCTGGCCGATCCGGAGACGCGGCCCGATGCCGCCATGCGCATAGGGCTCGATCACGCGGTGGTCCTCGATCTAGACGGGGCGCGCAGGGCTGTCCTGCCGCTCCCGTCGCCCGCGCTGGGTGAGTCTCTCGCCCGTCTGGCTCTCGAGGCGGTCGCCCCTCTGCGCCCGGATGCTCCGGCCATTTCCGTCTGGACCGGCGCAGTGCGCGAGACGGAGCTCTCTGCGGCTCCCGACGAGACGATGATCTCCTCCATTTTCTCCGCGTTCAGCGCCCTGCCCGACGCGCAGACCGATCCCGTTCTCGTTGAGAGCCTGCTCCACGTCGCGGGCGAGCGCGGCGACGCCGCGGCGCGAGCCGCCCTGATGAAGGCGCTCGAGGTCCGTTGGTCCGGCTGGGACCCGGCTCGCCGCTCTTTCCTCCCCGGCTCCGGCTCGCCGCTCATGACGCACGCCCGCTGGGCGTCCTTGTTCTGGGACGCGCACGCGCTGACGGGCGAGGCGAGGTGGCGCGCCGCCGCCGCGGACATCAGCGAGCATCTGCTCCGCAGTCTATGGGATTCAGGCGCCGGGGCCTTTCGCCGCGCCGGCAGGACGGAGTCCGCCGTCTATCCCGCATACGGCAACGCCCTGGCGGCGTCGGCGCTCCTGCGCGCGCACGCTTACGGGCATCCGGGCGCGGGCGAGGCGGCGTTGAAGACCTTGACCTTCCTCCAGAGCCGTCTGTACGATCCTGCCTCGGGTCTCCGGCACTCGGTCGGCGGAGAGGGGGAATCCGTCGGCGGCCTCCTTGGCGACGCGGCGGCGACGGCGCTCGCCTTCACCGACGGTTTCCTCGCGACCGGCATGAAGGCGCACCGCGAGTTTGCAGACGTGATTCTGCGCTTCCTCTTCCGAGAACTGTGGGAGCGCGAGTCAGGTGGATTTCTCGACCGCGTCGCTCGCGCCGGCGATCCGGCGATCCTGCGCGAGCCGCATGTGGATCCGACGCTGAACGCCGTCGCCCTTGAGGTTTGCCGCCGCATGTACCATCTCAAGGGAAACCATAACTATCGGCGCTGGCTCGATTGGGGTTTGCGCAGCGCGTGGAACTTAGAGATGCGCGATTCTCCCGCCTCCCGCGGCCGCGCCGGTTTGGCCCGCGTCGCCGACCTTCACGCGCGCGGGCGCATGGACTTTGAACTTGTCGGTCGCCCTGGCGAGCCGAAGGCCGACGCGCTGCTCGCCGCCGTGAACCGGCCGTACCTGCCGCGCAAGGTGATCTCCTTCGTCGATCCCGACGATCAGGACTATCTTCTCGCGCACCGCTTCCAGGCCGAGACCTACCCGCGCGTGTTCGGCTGCGGTGCGGACCTGCGCCGGTTGGCTGATGCGTCCGAGCCCGCGGGCGTGCCCGCCGTGGTCGAGGCCGTCAAGGGAGAAGAAAAGTGAGCGGCGTGAAGCATTTTGCCGAAGGTTTCTCGGAGGATAAGGACTGGAGAGCGGCCGCCGTCGCCGCCGCGAAGGCGGCGCGCATGCGCCTTGGTCCCGGGCCCTGCGATTTGGCGCTCGTGTTCGTCGCGGAGGCGTTTAAGGACTTCGATCCCGCCGAATTCTCGACGCTCCTCGCCAAGAGTCTCTCATCCTTGCGCGTGCTCGGCTGCAACGCGAGCGGCGTCATCGCCGGCCGCAGGGAGATTGAGATGACGCCCGGAATCTCGATTCTGGCCATGCGCCTGCCCGGCGTGCGCGTCCAGCCCTTCGCCTTCACCCAGGAGGAGCTCGGCAAGTTCGAGAACGGGGCCGCGCTCGTCAAGGAGCTCGACCTTTATCCGAACGAGAATCCGAAGTTCATGATCCTGAGCGACATGCCAAGCGGCAATACCGAACGCATGGCCGCGCTGTTCAACGAAGGCTACCCCGGCGCGCCGCTCGTAGGCGGCGTGGTCAGCGGCCCGCTCCTGCATAAGCCCGCCTGGCTGCTGCTCGGCTCGAAAGTTCTCAAACAAGGTCTCGCGGGCGTGGCGCTCGTCGGTCCCGTCGAGATCCAGACCGTCGTGGCGCAGGGCTGTCGCCCGATCGGCGATCCCCTGACCGTGACCAGGGCCGAGGGCAGCGTCCTGCACGAGCTTGGCGGGCGCAACCCGCTGGAGGTCCTGCGCGAGACGCTCTCGAAGTGCACGCCCGTCGACCAGAGTCTCGCGCGCGGCTCCCTGTTCGCGGGCCTTGTCTTAAACGAGGGTCAAACCGAGTTCCGCCGCGGCGACTTCCTCATTCGCAACGTCCTTGGCTACGACGACAAGTCGGGCTCGCTTGTGCTCGGTGCGAACCTCCGCCGAGGCCAAACCTTGCAGTTCCAGCTGCGTGATGCGCACACCTCCGACTTGGACTTCTCGATGCTGCTGGGTGCCCTGCCCGAGATGGACTCCGCGCCTCGCGGAGCTCTTCTCTTTTCCTGCTGCGGGCGCGGCAAGGGCCTGTACGGCGAGTCGGATCACGATGCGACCTTGGTGCAGAGCCTGCGCGGCCCGGTACCGATGGCCGGCTTCTTCGCCAACGGCGAGTTCGGCCCCGTCGGCGGCCGCAACTTCGTCCACGGCTACGCCTCAAGCTTTGCGCTGATCAAGTAGATCTGCGCAGAGGAGCTCCTGCGTCTCAGAAGTAGGCCAGACGACGCGCGACTCGATGTCGGCCTCGAAGGCATACGGGAGAGCATTCTCGGGGGGCTGGAACGTCACGCGGTAGCCGTGCGTGCTGGTTCGCTCGACGCTCCAGGACGGACGGCCGCCCGGAAGCTCGAGTTCGCCGCCCAGCCTCTCGCCCAGGGACTTCTTGTCGTCGGGGAGCTTCCACTCATGCACGAGCAGCAAGGCTTCCAGCGAGCGGTCGTCGTCGATGACGGCGGACGCGCCCTTCGCGGAGGGCCGGGTGTTTGCGACGACGGCGGGCGAGGGGCGGGCCAAGGCGATGAGATTGAGCGCGGCATCCGCCGGGGGGCGGCGCGCGGCGCCGAGCTCGAGGACGACGGCGCAGGCGACGATCGCCGCGTACGGCGCGAACGACTGCAGGCTCACGGTCCGCGGGGGGGCCTCCTTCCTGGGGGCCGGGACCGGCGGCTGCGCTGGTAAGACGGTCGCGATGGAGGGCGTGGTCGTCTCTAATTGAGTGTTCAAGGAGGCCTTGAGCATCGCGACCTGCACGCGGAGGCGGGCGAGGGCTTCTTCGCGTTCGGTGAGCCGGGTCTTGGCGGCTTGCGCGGCCTCGCGCAGGCCCTCGGCGCGCTCGCGCATGATCTCGGTGTGGAGTCGCGCGCTGATCTCGGGGGATCGTTCGATGTCAATCATGTCGGCAGCCTCAGGGTAGCCGCCCGTCGTTAAAGAGTTATTACGACCGTGCCATATGTCAATTTTGCGCCTCAGGATTGGTATCCTAGACGCATGATCACTGTCTTCCTGGCCGCCCTCCTCGCCGCACCATCCCATGCCGCCGCTCCCACCGTCAAACAGGCTCAGGCGTTCATGGACACGACCGAAGCGACGCTCGACGCGCTCGGCCGCCGCTCGGCCTTCGCCTCCTGGGTCCAGCAGACCGATATCAACTACTCCACCGAGTGGCTCGCCTCCGACGCCGACCTCGCCTACTCCTCCAAGGCCGCCGAGCTTGCCCATGCGGCACGCAAGTACGACAAGCTCGCTTTGCCCGCCGACCTCGCGCGCAAGTTCCTCGCCCTCAAGCTCACCGTGACCTCGCCCGCTCCGCCCGATCCCAAAGAACAAAAAGAGCTCTCCGACACCAAGGTCTGGCTCGATAGCACTTACGGCAAGGGCAAGTACTGCCCGGCCTCGACGACCACCTGCCTCACGCTCGACGCCATGTCCGACATCCTCAGAGACTCCCGTGATCCCAAGACGCTTCTCGAGATGTGGACCGGCTGGCGCACCATCTCCCCGGTCATGCGCCCGCGCTATCAGCGCTTCGTCGAACTCTCCAACAAGGGCTCCCGCGACCTGGGCTTTAAGGACACCGCCGACCAGTGGCGCTCCGGCTACGACATGACGCCCGACGCGTTCGCCGCCGAGCTCGATCGCCAGTGGCTGGCGGTCAAGCCCCTCTATGAGGCGCTCCACGCCTACGTCCGCCGCCGCCTCACCGAAAAATACGGCAAGGAGGCCATGGGCGAGGACGGCCTCATCCCCGAGCAGCTCACGGGCAACATGTGGGGCCAGTCCTGGGAGAACATCTACGACCTCGTCGCCCCCCCGAAGACTAAGCCCGCATTCGACCTCACCGAGCGCCTGAAGGCGGCCAAGCTCGACGAGAAAACCATGGTGCAGTACGGCGAGCGCTTCTTTACCTCGATGGGCTTTGATCCACTTCCTCCCACATTCTGGGAGCGCTCCATGCTTACCCGGCCCCGCGACCGCGAGGTCGTCTGCCATGCCTCGGCCTGGGACGTCGAGAACGGCCAGGACCTGCGCATCAAGATGTGCATCAAGATCAACGCCGATGACTTCGTGACCATCCACCACGAGCTCGGCCATAACTTTTATCAGCGCGCGTACGAGAAACAACCTTTCTTTTTCCGCGGTTCCGCCAACGACGGCTTCCATGAGGCCTTGGGCGACACCATAGCGCTCGCCGTGACGCCAGAATATCTCAAAGAGGTCAAGCTCATCGATACCGTCCCCGGTCCGGAGGGGGACATCGACCTGCTCCTCAAAATGGCGCTCGAGCGGGTGGCGTTTTTACCCTTCGGGCTCCTCGTCGACCAGTGGCGCTGGGGCGTGTTCTCGGGCAAGATCAAGCCGGAGAACTACAACCAGGCGTGGTGGGACCTCGTCAAAAAATATCAGGGCCTCAAGCCCCCGGTCGCCCGCTCCGAGGCCGACTTCGATCCGGGCGCCAAGTATCATATCCCGGGCAACACGCCTTACGCGCGCTACTTCCTGGCCCATATCTACCAGTTCCAGTTCTACCGCGCCCTGTGCAAGCAGCACGGGCACACGGGGCCGCTGCATCGCTGCTCGTACTATGGCGACAAGGCCGCCGGCAAGCGCCTGGGCGACATGATGGCGCTGGGCTCGAGCCGGCCGTGGCCCGACGCCCTCGAGGCCGCGACGGGGCAGCGGCAGATGGACGCGACTGCGGTCCTCGAGTACTTCGCGCCGCTCAAGGCCTGGCTCGACGAGCAGAACAAGGGACAGAGCGTCGGATGGAAGGCGGACTGACGATCTGGGGTTGGAGATTGTGAAGTCAATGTTGATGGAGCAGACATGAGGAACGTGTCGAAGAACTTCGTCGCGATCGACTTCGAGACCGCAGACCAAGGCCGCGACAGCGCCTGCGCGGTGGGCTTGGTCACGGTCGTCAACGGCAAGATCGTCAAGAGAGAGAGTCATCTGATCAGGCCGCCGAGAAGCGGGTTTATTTTCTCCTACATTCACGGCATCGAGTGGTCCCACGTGGCAACGAAGCCGACCTTCGCCGGGCTGTGGCCGAAGCTCAAGAAGAGCCTGGCGGGCGCGGATTATCTCGCGGCTCATAACGCCGGCTTCGACAGCGGTGTCCTCAACGCTTGCTGCGCGGTGGCGGGCGTCAAGGTACCCGCGGTGCCATTCATCTGCACTGTTAAACTCGCCCGCAGAGCCTGGTCTATCCATCCGACGAAACTTCCGGACGTCTGTCGACACCTAGGCCTCAAGCTCGACCACCATGACGCTCTATCCGACGCCGAGGCCTGCGCGAACATCGTCCTCGCGGCGGCCAGGGACGGGATTGTCCACGTAGGATGAGAACAGGACTGCGAATATGAAATCCGCCGAAGGCATCGAGCCGCCCATCTGGCGACGCATTGAGGTGGCTGGCGACAGTAGCCTGAGAGGATGATTTGTAGCGTGCCAGGAGCTCATCTGTGAGAAAACTGGTCGAGGGCATTGTTCGCTTCCGCCGAGATATGCGCCCAGGCTATCGCGAGCAATTCGCTCACCTGGCGCTCGATCAGCGGCCGGACACCCTCTTTGTCGCTTGCTCCGACAGCCGTGTGGTGCCAAATACGTTCGCCTCTACTGATCCCGGCGACCTGTTCGTCGTGCGCAACCCGGGCAACATTATTCCTCCCGAGGAGTCCTCGCAGGTTCCCGCCGCGGCTGGCGCGGCGGCCGCCGTTGAGTTCGCCGTGCGCCGCCTGGGTGTGGCGGAAGCGGTCGTGTGCGGGCACTCCGACTGTGGGGTGATGAAGGCGATGGCTGCGGGCACGGAGGGGGACGCCGGCCCGCTGGCGGCCTGGCTGCGCGCGGCGGGCGACTCGCTACGCGAACTGGAGCGCCGCCCGCAACTCGCGCCGGAGAGGCCGCTGCACGACCGGCTGGCGCAAGCCAACACGCTCGTGCAACTCGAGCACTTGAAGACCCACGCCGCCGTGCGTGAGGCCATCGTCGCCGGTCGCCTGCGCCTGCACGCTTGGTGGTTCGACCTCGCCGGCGCCGACGTCCACGCATGGGAGCCGACCCTGGGGCGCTTCACGCTCATCGATGAGGCTGAGGCGGAGAGAATCTTCTCTCGCCTCGACGCCTCGCCCGAGTCCGACTTTTAATCCGGCAAGATTCTTGACCGATGCCGTTGACGTTTCTGGGCTGGTCAGACTTATCGTTAGAAATACCGGTAAAATTACATGGGACGAACGTCGGAACCGCAAACTCATTTAGGCGCCTAAAGTTCCTAAAGTCGCTGAAGACGTACAGTGTCGGGAGTATCACCCGTAACAGACGGACAGGAAAAATATTTCGCAGGGTCTATCCCTGCGCTGCGCAGGTCGGCAAAGACCTTCTGCACGCTGACACCTAGGCTGGAGTCGGTCCGGAATTTGTCCGCAGTGTTGCCGCTGGCGGTATGCAGGCCGATAAGGCGGCCTGTCTGGTCAAAAATGGGCCCTCCGCTTTTGCCGTGGTAAGCGTCGTTGTCGGAAAGAATGAGTTCTCCGGCGGCGATGCCCGGCTGGTAAATCTCATAGAAGACCGTCTGGCTCACGGAGTTGAGGGTCGCCAGCCAAGCGCTGGTCCGCAGGTCCGCAGCCTTGCGGCCGTAGGTCTCGACCAAGACCCCTCCGGGAGAAGAGGGCGCATTGTCGTCAGAGCGGAAGGCGGGCCCGGGGAAGCCCATGTCCCACAATCGGGAACCCGCAGCCGGGGCGGTGGGTTGCGCCGGCACGCATGGGCTGGGATGATCGGTCTGGGTCTTGAGGATGGCCCAGTCGCCTGGTGCGATGTGCCGAATCTGTTCGATGAGATTAGGCTGCCTGGCGAGATCCGAAACGTCGGGAGAACTTGCGCGTGGCTTCAGGTATCCCCGGCCCGCAACCACTAGGAAGGTCGGATAAGCTTCGGCCCTCATATTTGTGCGAACCGCATCGTAGGGGTTGGCGTCGCTCCCATGCTCAGTGAGCGTGAGCTGGGAGACGCTTCTGACTTGGGCGCGTTGCATATATGATTTGACGCAATGGGATGCGGTCAGGATATAGCCGCTGCGCGATATATACGTCCCAGTACAGCTTGTGAACCAGGAGTTAAGTTTAACTACAGACTTTTGGACATCGGCCGAGAACAAGGGTTGGTCTGGGGTCTGTCCCGGCGTGTAGAAGCCGGCGGCCGCGGGCATAATGTTCCGTCTGAACCGGTCCCTGGACTCGGCACTCTGCCGGGTTGACTGAATTAAGACCTCTTGGACTTTCTGACTAAAATGGGCGTCTCCTATAACTCTGGATTCCTGAGCCTGGAGGGGCGCACAAGCCAAGAGCGCACTGATGAGCACGGTGGACATCGTACTGTTGTTTTTTATATTTTCCATCGATGTCGTTAGGATAGGCGGCGCAAGCGCCCGACTCGAGGGGCAAACGGCACGTTTTTGGGGCCAGTAGACCTATGTTCCAATCCGGGTCCTTTGTGTCCCTGCGTGACACTATGGCGACAAAGGCTGCAAACAGGCCATGGGGTGATTGCCGGAAAGACGTTCTAGTATAACGATTTTGGAGAGGTGGCCGAGCGGTTTAAGGCACCAGTCTTGAAAGCCGAACAGCCGTTGTCGGTCCCCGCTGTAGAAGCATTCTCCGTCTGAGATTCCCCATCTCAGTTTGCGTCTAATCGCTCGAGATTGCCCCAAATCGCCCCAAGGTTCACACTGACATTCACACTCAGTTGCCGCGCGTTCCCGGGAATCATCTTTATGCTGATGGGCTGGGACATAGTCTCAGGTGTTCCGTAGAGTCGAGTCGATGAAGTTTCTAGGCGTCCAACCTTGCGCCAGTTTCTTTAGGCCGAACTCGTCGAACATGGCGAGACCTGCGCCTACAGCAATTCCCGGTCCGCCTGTCACCGCGGCACCCACCGCGCTGCCTATGGCGATCTTCATTAGCTTAAAGCCCGTTGTCTCGAAGAAACCTTCCGGTTTCTGGAGAGCGTCGAGATACACTTTCGTGATGTCCTCAGCCCTTCCAGTCTGGGTAACATTCCAGAGCCACTCCCTGAGACGGACACTGCTTTCACGAGTGCGCAGATCGGGAAGCGCACTGAAACTTAAGGTGTTTTTTAAGAACGCGTTCTTAAGGCTGGGGACTCGCTCAATCTCCGCAATTCTATTGAACGCATCGCGCAATGCACTTTCGCGAGGCTCTGAGACGACAATAGCCTGACATACCATCCAAGGACGCTCGTCGTTGAGGAAGTCGTATCCATGCGTCGCGGCAACCTCGGCCTCAAGCGTGTCACTCGCTAATCCACAGAGTTTCCGGCGATCTTCAATCGGGAGATCTTCTAGTGTCTTGCCGTCGAGCCCGAATACGTCGAGAACATGCTGTTTATACATCTCGTGGACCAAGCCGACAACGCGGTGTGAGAGCTTGTCGGACGGCAGTATGGTCCGGTCGGATATTTTCTTCGAGAGAGATGAACGCTCTGCATCGCTGAGGAGGCCGGGAAACCAATTCAATCCCAGGCGCGCTGATTCCGCTGGATCGCAGTGGGCTGGTGAACTGAGGGCACCGGCTTGAAGGGGCAATATCCCTTTGCCTCTGAAAGCATCATTGTCGTAGTACGTCACCGTTGGTCGCCAAAGCACGAACTCAATAGCCCCCTGTTCCAGAAGGGATTCGAATCCGCGGATGCCAAATACTTTAATCAGCTGAGCTGCGACAACATTCTCTCCATAGACTCTGAACGACACTTTGTCCGCGAGCATGAGCAGCTCAGCAGTCGTGCCGATAAGGTCCATTAGTTCCAGCGTGTAAAGGCGAGTGTCGAGCAGTTCTGTAGTCTTAAGGTACTTCGAAGCAAAGGCATCGTTCCGTTTGACCCAGATAGTCTTCGGCATGGCTGGCCCTCGATGGTGAGACAAGAAGCTATGCCCGCTCCGGGCGGGATAGGTGCGATCCAGCTAGGATACTTGGTCTCCGCGTTTGCTGCCAGCCCGTTATGGACAGAGCCTTCTAGCGTTCCTGGTCACGCCACCGTTTCACGATGGCGTCCACATCAAGGTCCGTTGGGCCGTCCTTCCACTGCGTATAGAAATCCACATCGTCGCTGTTGGGCGTGGGGTTCGGTTTGTCGAACTGAAGTCGAGTCGGCAGTGGAACGGCTTCTCCGAGTACCAGGGCTTCACCCCGGCCTAAACCTGCCAGTACGCTAACCAAGTCTCCCTCGCTTTCGGGAACAAGGCTACGCACGTAGGCCTGGTCCTCAGGGTTGGTGATCCGCAGGCAGATGAATGTCCCGCATTGAGCGAGAACAGTATCGGAGACCTCGTGAGGTCGCTGACTGACCACCGCCAAGCCAACACCGTACTTGCGGCCCTCCTTAGCGATCCGTTCCATAGACTTCCGTGAGCCCGCAAACTGGCTCTCGCTTGCACGGGGGATATAGGCGTGAGCTTCTTCGCACATCAGGAGGATAGGGAACTCACGGTACTTTGGGTTCCAGTAGTTAAACTCGAACGCCAGCCGGCCAATCTGTGCCGCCACCGTAGGACGAACATCGAATGGCACCGAGGAGAGGTCGATCACGGTGACAGCTGATTTAGGAGTTCCAAGTCCTACAAAGTCCCGAAGCAGCGTTGCGAGAGATGCGGACCCATTGCGGACCATTGGTTTCAGCAGGAAGTCATAGCGAACGTCGTTGAGTTTGCTGTCCAGCCGCATCAAGAAGTTGTCGAAGGCTCCGGTGAGGGGGCCTTTGATGGGCTTCCCAGTGCTCGCGCTGGGCTCTAACCCGTTCTTGGCCTCAATAGCTGCTCTCAACGCTGTCAGATCAAAATGAACCGGAGTGTCTATCGTTGTTCGTGCCAACCCGAGGCGCTTGCCCTCGGCGAGTCGCAGGGCTCCTAGTACTTCTCTGAATACCGCCGTCTGATTGTGGGCGCTGAAGTCGGTATGGTCGATTAGCAGATCGCAGAGCTCAGCGTACGTCATCAGCCAGTAAGGAATCTCAAGCTTGCGAGCATCTACGTGCCGGACGATCGTTTCAGCGAAGGCATAGTGTCGCGTGGCATCTCGTTCCCAGCAGTATTCCCCATGAAGATCCAAGATGATTATGTGGGCACGCGGCATGACTGCTACAGTGCGCTGCACAAGGGAGGCGACGGTCCAAGATTTGCCTGACCCGGTCTGCCCCAGAATCGCAAAGTGCCGGCCAAACAGGTTTGTCGGATCAAGGCACACTTTGAGCGACGGGTGACTCGCAACTGTACCCACCGAGAAGCCTTTCGACTGGAAGCGTTCGAACATCTTGGCGATATCTAGGGACCCGATCGCGTGCACCTCGGCTCCGGTGGTTGGATACCGGCCGATGCCACGCTCAAACTGTCCATTGGCAAGTATCGACCCAATAGGCGCCAGCCTCGCTATCCGCTTTGCGTAGGGAAGCCTCGCCGTATCCTCGCCAGGCGTCTCGATCGTAGGTGCCGCGAGAGCTTCCTGTTCCGTCATGCGAGTCACGATCGCAATGATGTTGATATCGTTTTGGCGTATCGCGACGTAGGACCCAATCTGTCCAACAAGAATGTCCTCGTCACCGATCGTGATGGTGGGTGTACGCCCCTGGTCGTCTTCGGTCATCGAGGCAGTCATAAGACTGCCCTGCACATCGACGACGTAACCGATTATCGTAGTGGCTGACTCAGGCATGGTTCAAATCTCCTTGGCCAGGCGCTCGAAGCTCCAGAGATCGGCGTGCCCGGGACCAGTTCGGCCCTTCAACGAGCATTGTGTTTCGGTGACGATGATTACGTTTGTTTTGGTGCTCCATCGAGCCCAGGCAGCAGTTTCCAGGGCCTTGGTGAAGATCAGCACTGTGAAGTCCGTCCGTGCGAGGGCGGCCTCGATGACCGAGTTTACATGCTCATCCACGAAAGCGTATCCGATGCACACTAGTCGATTTATGGGGGTGGCGTTGTGCCCTAAACAACCACGAAACGTAGACCATAGATTCGAGTATGGTGGGGTCATCGTATCGACAGCCTTCCGACGCTGAGGCGGAATCATGAGCCGTTTGGTGGAGGTGGGTGGGCCAGCATCGAATCGAGACCGCCGAATGCCATTGGTCGGGCATTCATACCAGCCGAGTGAACCATGGAGCTTCAATAGATGGAGGGGCTTGACGGTTTCGTCAAACTGCTTGCCCTTATGTGTTCCTCGTATCCGCCCGACTCGCTCCTCAAACACGGCAGGATCGAAGAAGGAGTTCTCCGAGCCAAGAAAGCCATCGACAATGCGAATCCGGGCGTGTGCTGCCGCTCGTTCAATGAGTGGATCATAGTTCAGGCTGAAGATCTTGGCGCACGGGTCAGCTCGCTGAGAGACTCGCCGAACGAACTCGCTGTGCAAGTCGAGAGAGGGTGTCTTGGTCATTAGCAGCTCTGCTAATGCTGCCGTCACCAGGTGACGATAGGGCGTGTCGTTCGCCCCGCCATCATCAAGCAAGTCAAGAGCGTGTTCGAGTCCACTCGCGCCGTTAGTTAGCTTGGCTTGGATCTCATCCCGCTTTGTGGTATCCGAGATTCGGTCCTTAATGAGATTCCACAGTTGGAACGCAAGAGGGTATCCCGCACCGTTGAGGTATGAGGACCCTGCGCCAAGGAGATAGCCGACACGCTGAGACTTGAGTTGCTGAGCAACCTTTGTCTCGAGGTCAGAAATGAAATCGGCTGCGGGGCTCATTTTGTCGTGGCATCGAGGTGAGATTCTATCATTTACAATATTTTCGAGATTCGTCCGACGAGAGCGGAGCGTCGCTATCGTATACATGGTGACAACAGCGCCGTCAAACGAGTACAATCTTCCCTAGAGAAGATGGCTACCCAAATTCAATTGCCTCACCCCACGGGCAAGGATTTCTACACCACGGTTCAAGTGGCAGAAGTTCTCGGGTACACGATTCAACATACTCGGTGGTTGATACGGACGAACCGGCTGAACGCTGTTAAGGTCGGAAGAGACTGGTTAATTCCGCAGGCTGGAGTAGCGAGCTATCTTGCTGCCAGGGCCTCGGACAAACAGCCACGCCATTGAGGAGAGAACTATGACTACCACTACTGTCCGACCTCGTCCCAAGACCAAGGCCCCGACCAACCAGCTCGTGTTGCAGTCACCGACCCATGCGCCGGCACCAGTCCTGGCTGCTGGTTTACAGAAAGAGGTGAAGCCGAAAGGGGTTGTCCATCCGCGTAATCCGCTGAATGATCTGACTGCAACGGAGTGGATTCCCGAGACGGTGTCTGTTTGGAACCAGCGTGGACTTGGGGCGAATCACGCTGATGCTCAGATTGAGCGTCAACACCCGGCGCCGTTTTCTTTTACTGACGTTGCGCGCTTAGTCCGGTTCTTCACGAAGAAAGGACAGATTGTATTGGATCCCTTTGTTGGTGTCGGCTCTACGCTGAAAGCCTGTGCTCTTGAACAACGTCAGGGAATAGGTTTCGAGTTGAACCCTAAGTACGCTGAGCTGGCAAAGAAGCGTCTCCAGCTCGAAGTGCCGGATAAAGCTGCCGTCGCCCAGCAGAAAGTGGTTAAGGGCGACTGCCGTACGCTTGTCGCTGCTTTACCCGAGAACAGCATTGATTTCGTGGTAACGAGCCCACCGTACGCCGCGATCCTTCACAAGGAGGATCACAAGGTCCGACAGGAGAGAACGGACCGGGGCTTGGATACGCGCTACAGCGACAACAAGAAGGACTTCGGCAATATCAAAGACTATCCGAAGTTTCTTGATCAGCTCGCTGAACTCCTTGGCGGATGCGCGAAGGCGCTTAAGCCGAAGAAGTATATGGCCGTTGTTGTTGGAGACTTCCGCGAGAAGTCAAAGTACGTGATGTTCCATGCAGACTTGGCGAATGCCCTCTCGAAGTATTCCCTGGGTGTTCGTGGCATCACTGTGCTCTATCAGCGGCACAAACGGGTGTTCCCGTATGGATATCCTTACGCCTTTGTTCCGAACATGCACCATCAATTCATTGTGATCCTGCAAAATGAGAAGACAGCAAAGTAAGCCCATCGGAAGCGGCATAGTTGTTGGTGACTGCATCGAGGAGCTTCGGAAGCTCCCGGATGCCTGCACTAATTTGATTATTGCCGACCCTCCTTACAATCTCAACAAGGACTTTGGGCTTTGGAAAGAATCAGAGCATCGGCACGAATGGTTCGATTGGTGTAAGAAGTGGCTGACGGAGTGCAAGCGGATCCTTCGCCCCGAGGGCAACATCTTTGTCTACGGCATTCATCACCATATCTGTTGGATCCAGTGTTTTCTCTACGAGCAGGGCCTCGACTATAGACGCCTTATTGTCTGGAACTATGAGAATGGGTTTTCCGGCTACACCCGCAGCCTTTCAGCGCACTATGAGCCGCTTCTGTGGTTTTCCGCTGGCCCGAAGTATATCTTTCATCCGATTCGTGAGCCTTATAAGAGCCTGGAACGCCTCAAGTACAAGGTGATCAAGAACGGGAAGACTTGGCAACCGAACCCCGAGGGGCGGATGGCCGGCGACGTGTGGAGATTCCCTACTCTTGCGGGGAGACGTTTCCGAGATGAGAAGGTGGCTCATCCGACGCAGAAGCCACTCTCTATCTCCCTGCGAATTGTAAAGCACTTTTCAAATCCCGGAGATTTGGTCGTCGTTCCGTTTGCGGGAAGCGGAACCGAGTGCGTCGCGGCCAAGCAACTGGGGCGTGAGTACCTGGGATTCGACCTTAACTCCAAGTATGCTGAGATCGCCCGAGAGCGCATCCGAACGGCCATCGCTGCACCTGCAGACAAAGCTACTTCGCTGCTTTAAGCCAACCCCTGTAGCCTTTCCCATCTTCCGGCGTTCTCCCAAGCGTTGCGCTTAGGCCTGTTGCGATTGACTGGTTGTCGGCATCGGCATAGAAGCTCACTACGCCGCCGAGCTTCAACTTGTGCCGCTCCCAGACAAGGAGGAGCAGCGCTCCAACCGTGAGAGATTGGATTCGAATCCCAAGTATTTCCTGAACATCCTTCACGACGCGCCAGTATTCCGACCTCGCATTGGGAAAAGAAAGAGTCACGATAGCGGGCGTGATCTCCTCAAGCTTCCCCTTGTGCCGGGAGACTAACACGGCGCAGCTATCCAGTATGCTTCGAGGCGAATCAAGAGTGGCTCCCTCGGAGAACTCCACTTCTGCGGTGCCCACCGATGTCGAATGGAAGGCCGCATCCATCCGAACGTTCGTGTCGCCGTGGCGACGCATCTCCCATGAGATACCAAGCGCCCTCATTAGATTTCTGACGAGGAGATTCGGGAATTGTGCGGATATGCCGCGAGGCGGGTGAGTCAGGTGTTCGTAGATTGCCTCTAAGAAGTTCTCGCCGCGCTCGACGATCGTTCCTTTGACGGCAGCTTTAGCGAATACCCGCGCAATCTCGTCCGTGTTCTTCTTCTCAACTGCTCGAGTAGAAAGAACGAATCCCTCGTTCGGCCTGTCGTTCACGACTGCGCCTTTTGTAGTCAACGTGATAGCGGAGACAGGGCAGCGAACCACACAGAGGCCGCATGTTATGCATGACGGCGCGGATATCATCGGGACACCCGTGCGCTCATCAAGCTCCATGGCATTCGTTGGGCAAACATCTGGCGTCGTATCCGCTGGGAATGCCGCTAGGGCAGCTGAGGTTTTGTCCTCTGCGGTGTATCTCATGCACGGGGTATCAGGACAATGGATACAGGAGCCCGCGACTTCGATCCCGCCCTTGAATTTAATGCGCGACGGCACGCCCAGCCCGCCATGAATAACCTCAAGCGGGACGCTAGTGAGGTCCTTGCCCTTAATGAGTGCCGTGGACCGCTTAAGGATTTTCAATTTCGAGCAGTCCTCGCAGGTGCAGGATGGCGTCCTTGTCCGGAGCGCGTCCAAACAGGACCTTCGATACTGCAAGGCGAATCAATGTTCGGAAGTCGATCACGCCAATTGAGAGTTTGTAGGTCGAATGGATATCAGAGATCAGCGAAGAGACTTCGGAGCGGTCATTCGGGGGCTCGTACCCTACCGCCAAGCTGGCTGCAGTTCGCGTCGTTGGAACATAGCGGCGGGCGAGGAGGACGACCTTATTCTCGAGAGCTTGTCGGACCCCTTTCACAGAAAGGAACTCTTCCTCTCCCGGCGATTTGATCTCAATCGGGACCGACTCTTTCGCGTCCTTGATGAGTGCGTCCATTCGCTGATAGTTCACGCCCGCTCGAGAGCACGTGCAGTCGAAGCCCAGAATCTTAAAGAGGTCTGCTACCGCTGGGTAGAAAGTGGCCTTCCCGGCGCCTCTAAATGATTCGAATATGGTGTCCGCAATTTTGTCGATGCCGAGCTTCCGGTCGGCCTCTTTGATTTGGGCAGCGATTGGCGAGCTGTCCACGGGAGCCCTGCTCTTGTCAGTGCTAAGCCGAACCTTGGCTATCAGCGGGGTACGCGCTGATCCTGCGGCAGCATCTTTGGCAACTCCAAGGCCGGGGCTAGTGCTGCGCGTAGAACCTTCTGAATAGGGCGGGAAAGCTTTGCGGAGAAGATCTGGCGCACACTCTTGGAAGGGTGAGAATAAGAGGCGGCTAGCATCTCTGACTTTGAGTTTCGCCGTCAAAATTCCGCAGGTCGCGGCAAGTGCTGCGGGCTTCTCGGCAACGTCCGCCAACGAGAAGCCTGAAATCGCCATCATCTGGTAGAAGGAGAGTTTTATGAAGGCAAGGGCCTCGGGTTCTCGCGCAGACCCAAGATCCGAGCAGCGCACGTCAGTTGCATTTTGAACCCTTTGGGCAGCGGCATCGCCGCTTCCCGTGAGGACATATTCGACTCCCCGCCCGTCTCTAGCCGGCATTGCCCAGCCCGCCCAGCGCAACACCCCGAGAGGGAACCTCGTGTAGTTCTGGAGAGTGTTGAGCTGGATCTTAATCTCAGAGGCGAACTTATTTACGGCCGCATCTGTCCCGTTCGTTTCACGAAGGCGTCGAATGCGCTTGATTGCGTGCGCAACCTCTTCATCATCTCGATCATCCTCCAACTGCAGGGGCCCAAGAATGATCTCGTCACGAGAGATTTTCCCATCCAGCTCTCGCGCCATGCGCAGGATAGTCGCTATCGGCCGGACTTTGTGAGCGCCCTTCACCTCAACGTGGGGGTTCGGGTAGCTGATGTGGAGAATGCACTCGCGAATTAGCTTCTCCAGGATGCCGGGGTCCATTGCGATGTGGGCGCCCAGATAGGTGAAGTTGAATTCCTGTCGATTGTCCGGAAGGCTATGAATCCAGCCCAGGATGCGGAAGAGTTCGGAATACATCTTTGACTGGTTGAAGAGGGGATCGCGGCTACGGTCCTTACGCGTGCTTCGGAGCAGGGCTTCGTCGCCGATGTGCCCGGACGAGGTCGCCAGGTTGCTATCCACGAGTGCTTGAGACATGTCGTCAAGCGTGAAGCTGGGCAGCGTTCGGAGCGCCTGGAAAAGCGCCTTGAATATTCTAACGAACGCAGCAATGTCCGAGCCGGGATTCGGGAAGCGCAGCACGGGGGAAGCTTATCATTTTGGTTTTATGACCATAATGTTAGAATCCCTTTAGAATATGGAGCTTTTCAATGCCTAAGCTAGTGAAGGCTAAGGTTTCAAACGAGCGAAAGAACCTGCACCGGCTTGCCGGTGAGTTCTTGGTGGCCTCGCGCTTAACGCAACGGGGCTTCATGGTCACGCTGCAGTGGGGCAGTACCATCAGCTACGACATTCTGGTTTTCGATAAGCAAGGGAATGTCGCGTTCATAGAAGTGAAGTCGAGCGCATCCTACCATCGGCGGTGGGTGCTCCAAAGCAAATACGCTCGTCCAGAGACGGACTCGATTCCTCTCGCCAAGCGATTCATTTGCTGCGTTGACTTATCATCGATGGGACGTGAGCCTGACATCTACGTCTTTCCCGCAGCCCTCGTCGCGAAGGGGCTTAGCTATTACTTCAATGGCAAGTACCCAAATAGCTTGAGCTATCACCTTTCGCTCGATTTCAAACCACAAGGACAAACGAAGAATCCGCACGTAAAAACCGTTGGCGAACATATCGACGCAGACTCATACCGAGAGAACTTCAAGGCACTCGGTGTCACACCCCTGGCAACGTAGAGCTGCACCCAGTTTTACCCATCGGCAGCGCGACAAGTTCATAAAAGGGTCATGGATGCCTTTAGAATGACCTAGGAGCTCTTGTCCATAGTCCCTTGAAGTTTTGGTCGGCCAAATACCCTATAAGTCGATATCGCTCGAAATAGACTACCTGTGCAGGTGTTCAGGTAGCTCTAGGCCACCTCGTATACTTAGACGAATGAGCGCTGGCCTGCATCTGCGAGAAGTCCCGGGTCTCCAGTTGCCCGGGCAGCCGGTGGTGGGGGGATGACGGCGCGGCAAGGGCTGCGGATGGGCCGATACTGCCTGCGATGCGCCCGGGAGTCCCGTTCAGGGCTGAGCATAAGTCCTGTCGTAAGGTGCCCCTTTTCCTTTTACCGCGAACTGTTCGTGCAAGGTGGAGCCGATAGCCCCGAAACAGGCAGAGGATAAATGCCAAGCTGAGTAGTAGTCACTGGTCGTGGTACTATTTCTTTGCAGAGATTCTCATGGCTAACCCGGTACGGGAAAAGTTTGGGGGCTGGTACGCCGCTGAAGGAGAAAAGTCATGCCGGGTGCCTACGCTCATATCACTCTAGCGAACCTTCTTAAAGAACCCGCACGGCTTGAGGCCATTCCCGCCTTCCCAGTAGAGGCTATCTCCGCAGTTCTGGACTACTTTAAGTTCTGCGAGTTGGGAGCTGTAAGCCCAGACTACCCCTACCTGTCGGTAGGAGACAAGAAGGCCGAGGCCTGGGCCAACCTCATGCATTATACGCGTACCGGTGCGATGCTCCAGGTCGGAATTGGGAAACTGCGGGGTCTGCCCAAGGAAACGATGCACAAAGGATTGGCCTGGTTGCTGGGCTACGCGGCTCACGTGGCAACCGATGTTTCAATCCACCCGGTCGTCAATCTCAAAGTTGGTCGCTACGAAGACAACAAGAGGATGCACCGAGTCTGTGAGCTGAACCAGGACGCCCATATCTTCCAACGGATGAAGCTCGGGGGCGTCGGTCTCTCCGAGCACCTGGATTCAGGGATCGGTGGGTGCTGCAATCCTCGGAACAAGAAGCAGCTCGATACGGACATCGTTGATCTCTGGAAGAGCATTCTTAAAGAGGTCCACCCTGCCGAGTTTAAGAAGAACCCTCCGGATTTCAACAAGTGGCACAAACTCTTTAAGTTGATGGTCGATGATGTCGCGGAAGAGGGGAATAAGCTGATGCCCTTTGCCCGGCACCTGGGCGTCAACTGCGGGCTGACTTATCCAACGGCGGACGAGATTGACCGCCAATTCATCGACGGACTTGCTGTTCCCGGCGGTGCCCGCGAGGGATATGATTCGATCTTCGACCGGACGATTGGCAACGTCGGCGGAGTCTGGCAGCTTGTTGCGTCCGGGGTCCTGCAAGGCGATGAGAAGTATGTGGCCCGGCTCGGAACATGGAATCTTGATACGGGAAAGGACGAGAACGACCGAATGGTCTTCTGGAGCTGAGAATGCGAAGAACTACATTCACTGCGGGTGTCGGCCTAGTCGCCCTCATCTTTGTCGCTTCCTGCCATCGAAAGATTGCCCCAGTCCAGTCCCGCGCCGCCACGGCAGATCAGCCCAGCCTCGGTGCGCCCAACTCCGAAGAGGTCTTAATTCTTGGTTCGGCGCTCACCAAGCTTAGTGCCTCCGCCGAATCGGCCGTGCGGTATAAAAATCCTCCACCGAACCTGAGTGAGAACGACCTGCTCGAGTTCGCTACCCAGCATGACCCATCTCTCCTGGAGCCGTTTTCCAAGTATCGGCTGAAAATTATGAGCCAGGGGGGGCACGCTGTTGTCCTGGTCTGCACCAAGGATGGGCGGGCGGCATTCCTTGAAGACGCTGGCTGTAGTGGGCCATTGGAGAAACGTGCGGCGGAGGGCTCCCCACTCCCGCCGTGTGAGTTCTCAGTGAACGTTCGTGAGGCGTGTGCACTCAAATGAGAGTTACAGGAATAATCGCCGCAGTAGTTAGCGTACTGTCCCTGCCCGTTTACGCCGCCACGCCCTCCGAGCCTTACAAAGTATTCTTCGGCAACCTCCACGCGCATAGCTCTTACTCGGACGGCTCCGGAACTCCCGCAGAGGCTTTTACCTTTGCTCGCGACACCGGCAAACTCGACTTCATGGCACTATCTGAACATAACCATGCGAGTGCCGAAATGGGAGCTAAGGAACGGCGGGACGGGCTGATGATCGCGACTCAGGAGGATCTCTACAACGGAGACGGCGAGAACTCCGTTACCTCGGCGGCTCGGCGGGCGACTGAGGACGGACGGTTCGTTGCCCTGGCGGGTCAAGAGTTCAGCGCAATCTCAAAAGGCAATCACATCAACGTCTTTGAGATCAAGCCGGTGATCAAGACGGAGAACGGTGCCTTCGATCAGCTATTTCGCTTCCTTGCTGCGACACCGGACAGCCTGGGAGAACCCGCGCTCGTAATGTTGAATCACCCTGGTGACTTCAAGGGCCCTGAAGAGTACGGTGAGGACGACTGCCCTGACCGGAAGACATGGATCGCGACGTTGAACAAGTACGCGGCGCTAATCGAGGTCCTAAGCGGTCCGGCCATGGCCAAGACCAAGAAGCGCCCAACCGGTAACGCCCAGCGCGACTATTTTCACTATCTGAGTCTCGGGCTCTACCTAGCACCAACCGCGTCCCAGGACAATCACTACAAAACCTGGGGCACGGCGACGGACACGCGGACGGGCGTCTTAGCCAAGAGTCTGACCAAGGCCGACATCCTTAACGCTCTGAAGGCTCGGAGAGCCTACGCCACGCATGACAAGAACTTGCGCGTATGGTTCCGAGTAGGTGGCAACCTGATGGGAGATATCGTTAAGGCTGGGGCCGACTTGAAGGCGGTCAATGCCACGGTTACGATCGAGGACGGCGATGAGCCCCAGGCCCACTACAAGATTGAGCTTCTTCGCGGTGTGGTCGGCGGCGGCGACGACACGGCTGTTGTGACTCAGCGAGAGCTTGTCGGCGACGGTAGCGTCCGGTTCGAGAACGTTCGCTATCGCGGAGGCAGGAGCTACTACCTCGTCAGGATCGCGCAGAGCAGTGGGCGCGGGCCGAAGGATATGACCTGGACGGCCCCAGTCTGGATCGAGCCCTAGGAGTTTCGGGAAATCGCAAAGAGGAACCTATGAAGAATTGTCCTTTCTGTGCTGAAGAGATCCAGGCCACTGCGAAAGGGTGGCAAGTTTGGTGTCAATCCGGATGGCAAGTCCCGTACCTGCGCTGACCGCCGGCTTGCGCATCCTCCACTTGCTGACGGCGAGTGAACTCTGACACTTTGACAGTTTGTCAGAAGCCCCAACCCCCTCGCAACGCGACAAGCTCAATAAAAGGGTCATGGTTGCCCTTAAAATGACATTAGAGAAGAGCAAGGTAGACCCTTGAAGTTTTGGTCGGCCGAATACCCTATAAGTCAATATCGCTAGAAACAGTGCAAGGATGCGTTCCTCCGGCGTCCGGCGTCTTAGGGCTCGTATAGATGTTTTGTGGATCGCGCCCTCCTCGATCAGCTGGCCCCAATGTTGGCCACCGACCTGCGCGACCTTCCCAGTGCAGATCAAGACAGAGTATGGAACACCCCGGACTTCGTGGCCGAAGAGAAGCTCAACGGTATTCGGGCGCTCCTTCATATAGGACAATCCGAGTCCCGACTGACTACCCGCGTCAGGAGCAAGCGTACGGGTCTCTACCTCGAGCGTAGCGACAACTTCCCGCACCTTCGGGATCTCCCGGTGAGCTTCCTCGAAGGCACCGTTTTGGACGGAGAGCTTCTGCTCGACAAGGCACGCCTCTTCACCGGCACGACTTGGGCTCATGGATCGTTATCGTGCACGATGGCGGTTTGCAGTAGCTCACCGGCGCGGGCTGTTGAGATCCAAGGGCGAGAGGGGAAAGCCGACTACTGCGTCTTTGACATCATCCGGGATCGTGGCGCAGCGGTTGAGGGTTTCCCGCTGTCGGAGCGCCGCCGTCGGCTGGAAAGCGTATTCGTCGAGCTGCGCAAGCGGGGAATCTCCCTGGAATCGTTGAGGCTCGTGCCGCAGGTCCAGGAAAAAAAGCGGGCGTTCTACGCACAGGTCCTTCGAGACGGCGGGGAGGGCGTGATGCTCAAGCACCGCGACGGTCTGTACCAGCACGCGGGCAGGTCTCCCCGCGTCTTGAAGGCAAAGCGGTCTCTAACGGTGGATGGGTTCATCATCGGCTCCACGGCTGGCAAGAACGGCAACGCGGGCTTGGTCGGGAGTTTGCGGATCGGGGTCTATGATGCCGATACCGGAGAGATCCGCGAGATAGCCGGCGTTGCGCCCTATGACCTCAGCCGCGGGCCCAAGAAGAGTAATCTCCGCCGTGCGATGACGGTTCTGCTCAGTGGGGCGCCGGAGCTTGCGCCTGGGTTCCAGGGTCGTGTTGTGGAGATCGAAGCCTTCTGCTGGAACAAGAACGCTCGGCTCGTCCATGCCAAGCTGGCCCGGTTTCGGCCGGATAAGGACAAGGCCGATTGCCGCGTTGACTTCTCGTCGCTGGGGGTGGCGGATGCCGTGGACCCCGGGTGATAAGTGCGTCCTTAACGAGGCAGTATTCAGTCGGTTCGACAAAAGCTTCGGACCTATGGTCTGCCGCGATCCAGAGGTATATGTGGTTGCCCACATCGACCCGGTGCAGGCCGTCGTCATCATCGTCGGCAAGAAGGGCCCCACGCCGGTCCTGGCGACCTGGATTCTTCCGATCTAGGCCACGGCTGGAAGAATTTGGAATCGCCGGCTTCCGAGCGCAAGAGAATTAAATCATCATGGATGCCTTTAAAATGACATTAGAGAAGACTTACTCGGTCCATTGAAGTTTGGTCGGCCGGAAACCCTATAAGTCAATCTCGCTTGAAATAGGGCTGGGAAGGCTCTCTCGTATATTGGGTGAGGATGGAAGCGCGTCGAGGTCTCAGGGTGGCGTTCCACTGTTTCGACTGCCTCCAGGAATCTTTAGTACCCGGAAGGAAATACAGGCGGACAGAGCCCGCGTGCCAAAGCTGCTATGGCGACCTCTTTCGAGGCACGCGGGATGATTTCATGCGCCTCGTCGCTAGCGTCGCCCGGAAGAACCTCGATAAGTCGGTTGGGACGATGATTCGCGTGCGCCTGCCCACATGTAGGAACTGACGGTCCTCATAGTTCCTCGGCTTTCTGAAGGTTCTGATTTGTCGCTTCGTATATCTGTATTCCATGGGCGACGGCAGTCAGCAGATCGGATTCATCGAACAGCTCATACTTCGAGAGACGCCGAGTGCCTATCGCGTGGCGATGAGCCTGACGCGGAACCCTGAGGCCTCAAAGGAGCTTGTTCAGGAAGCCTCCTACCGCATTCTCCTCAACCAGCGGGCCTTCAACGCATCCCGGTCCGGAACAGCCTGGTTTCAAGCTGTTGTCCGCAACCTGTTCATCGATGGGCGCCGGAGCTTCGAATATCGGCGCGGTGTCTCGTTGAGTCAGACGATCGTCGCTGATGGGCCCTGCTACAGCGAACTGCTGCCGAGCGATGAGCCTGGGGTGTTGGAGCAACTCGAGCGAGGGGAAGACAGCCGGGCTGTGCGTCGAATCACGAACAGGCTCCGTAAGGAGCATAAAGAAGTCCTCAAGCTCTGTGACATGCAGGCGTTGAGCTACGAAGAGGCGGCTGGGGTTCTGGCCGTTTCAGTCGGGACAGTTCGTTCAAGACTATTCCGTGCTAGACGGGCGTTCCGTTTACTCTGGGCCAAGGAGAATCTCGCGCATGGTGGATGACTGCATTTTTAAGAATGGGTACCTGACGCCTACTGGCGTCAGGGTTTATTCATCGCTCGCTCATAATATTCCAGGCATCGACCTGGATTCGAGCAATGACCAGATCTCGGATCTGATCTGTAAGTACGGAGAACGATCTAAGTCCTTGCTGTCTGAACACAGCGAGGATAGCCTGACCTTTACAACCTTTCATGCGCTGAGCAAGTTGCCAACGAAAGATTGGCTTGTTGATTTCTTCCGTGCGGCCTTCGGGCCCAAGATTGCCGCGGCTTATGCGCCCTACGTGAATGAAGCTGTCCTAAGATTTTGGCAACCCCATAGCAGCCCGAATCTGTATCTCGAGTACTTGGCCAAAAAGATTTCACGTGAGGGTGAGTCAGCGCTCAAGCACCTCGACGCAGGATCGCGCGTCAGGGCCAAGCAACGACTCCAAAAGCTCCTTTCCGGTGAGCTTGAGTGGGGCGAGCAACCGACTGAGGTTGATGTGCAGATCACTATCGGTAAAAAATTGATCATCTTTGTCGAGGTCAAGGTCTATTCCGACATCGGCAAGTTCGGGACCTTGAACGGGACGGATAACCGGAATCAAGTCATCCGTAACCTCGAGGTGGTTTCGGAGGTCAAGCAGCGCCTCGGGTTCGAGGATGCCAAACTCGTGCTCCTGACTTTAGATCGCGCTTCGGACAAGCTGTACTCCCAATCCATGCGGCGCTATCGAGGACCCGATTTGCGGAAGATGCGGATGTGGGATGAGGTCACGCCCGGCTGGGAGAGAATCCGAAAGGACCTGCCTCACCGAGCGGATGAGAGCCCGGAGTGGCACCAGCGTCTGAACACGTCGCTTGGCTGGGTAATCTGGCCGGAAATGGTCAAGATTCTTGTCGCAGGGTACAGCCGGCTATGGCGTAACGTGGCCCTCCAGATGGATGATCTTCCCGCATCAAATGATATTGCTGCCAGTCGATAGGGCAGTTCGGGCGACTCTTCCCTTCGTCCTCGGGTTGGTCTTTACAACCTTGGCGGCGCTGCAGAGTGGGCATAACGTACGAGGCCTCTGGCGCAGATCGTTTCTAACGTCACTGGGGCTGGGGACCTGTCAGTTTCTCATGGTGCAGTGGGCCGTGCGACAGGGCCTGGAGTTCTGGATCTTCCAGGCCGGAGCTGCGGTCGGCGCCGCGGTTGGAAGTTTCCTGGTGGCTCGGGGCATCCTGGGTCGAACGGCAAGCCCATGAAGCGCCGGGAGAAACGGGTTCAGGGGGCCGAGTGTCCGGCTTGCAACGGACAGGGGAAGGTCTGCTGCGTGACATGGGCCGTGGCAAGGGGGAACGCCGGCTCGGACCTGGAGTACAGCGGGATCGGACTACCGCTCTGGCCGCTCGGGTCCCATCTCGAGATGACACGATGCCCGTTCTGCGGGAAGGGATTTACTCCTTCGGGAAGAAGAAGCTGAGAGGCTTGCCGTATAACTTAGACATGCGCCGAAGCTCGATGATGTCCAGGCGACGCTCGCCCGACTCCATCTTTGAGACGAAGGATTGCGGCTTCCGCAGCTTGCTGGCCACCTCGACCTGGGTCAGCTTGGCCGCGACACGGGCTTCCCGCAGCTTTCTGACAATGTCCCGGTGCTCTGCCGTAAAAATAGTCTTTGATTTCATGCCCATCCCTTGACATGGGATGGGTCAGCCTATATCCTTTTATCCAATATCCATAAACGGGATATTTCAAAGGAGTGCAGCGTAATGAGCAGACTGAATGCGGACTTGAGGATTACGCTTGTCCTGATTGCAGCGCTCGTGACCGCCGCTTGTCGTGGCGGCAGTTTTCAACCACTGGGGATGTCTCTGCAAGGCTTCGAGAAGATTCTCCCAGACCCCTGCAAATTGGATTCCACGCGGAAAATCAGCGACGGGGTTTTCAAGGACTACACGCTCCAGGCCTACAACTGTGGAGACGCTGGCCGTCAGGAGCTTGTCATTGATGGCTCCCGGGTTCTCAAGTACGCCATCCTCATGGACGCTGCTATATTCAAGGATCCGCGGGTAATCGCAGCCCAGCGTGATCAGGTCTTGCGGCTCGGAATGTTTGGGTCGTTATATACGGTCGCCAAGAATGTCCCCAAAGGTAAGCTCCTTGACTTGTTGAAACAGAAGCCGCCCGAGGTCTTCGATATATTCGGGGAGAACTGGGAGAAGTGCATCCGGCTCAACGTCCCGATGACCTCGACATTGGAAGGCTACGCCTATTCGTGCGAGGTGGAGAATGGCGACACCGTTCGTTTCAGCGTCACTTCTGAGGGGGCGTACCTCAAGGAGAAATCGCTACGGATACACGGAGACCCGGCTGGGGGCGCATCGACCGGCGACTCCTCGGGGCCTGACGTTCTGCCGAAGATTACAGGCCCACGTGATTGCAGCAGGATCGATGTAGGCATGTCGATGAATGAGGTCGAGAGGGTGATGGGACAAAAGTCCGATGAACCGGCAGACATAGTCCTGATGTGGCGGGATCCTAATGGGCCTATGGGGATGGGCATGCCGATCCGGGGGTTTGGACTCGAGCGCAAGGAGTTCGTGGGGAATCTTGAGAAAGGGTTCACTTACTGGTACGTCTCCCTCTCGTGCACGGTGGAGTTTAGCCCTCGCACCGCCAGGGTAAGTAGCGTTAATCGTCACTCCGTAGTTCCCTTGACTGCTAAACCCAAAGGATCTGAGTTCGGGGTGTACATGCTCGGTAGGGTGCCGGGCCTTCGGACCCCAGAGTGGGCGTCGGGACAGGGAGGAGATGCGCCATGAGGCAAGTAAGTCGTGATTTCATCTTATGCTGTGTCCTGGCCTTGCTCCCGACAGGAGGATCGATGGCGGCGGGTGTCGCAGAGACACGGAACAGGAAACTCCAGAATATCCTTCACGCAGTCAGGGAAGAGAAGAACCCCAGCCTCCGCCGGGATGCTGTGGATGCCTTGGGCAAAATGGGGGCTATTGCTGTTCCCGGACTAACTGAAGTGCTCAAAGATAGCGATCCCAGAATTCGTTTTGCTGCAGCCGAGGCTTTAGAACGGCTGGGGCCAGTTGCAAGTGCGGCGGCCTCCATGTTAGTAGAAGTCAGCATCAATGATGGTAGCCGGGGGCTCTGCGGACCAGGTATTTTCCCATCCACCTGTTTTACCACAGCAGAACTCTTGAGCAAGATTGGCCCGTCTGCCAAGAAAGCAGTAGTCCCGTCACTGGTGGAAGCCTTAAAGAATGACAACGCAGGTGTTCGCTTTTGGGCCATATACTCGTTGGAGAAGATGGGCCCCATAGCCAGGGAAGCGATTCCAGCGCTCGCAGAAGCGATTAAGGACAGTGATTCAAGTGTCCGCTTCCAAGCCGTAGGGGCTTTAGTCAAGGTTGGCCCTAATTCACCCGAGACAGTTCCCGCATTGGTAGTGGCTCTCTCAGACAACTACATCGCCAACCGGAAGGCTGCAGTAGGCGCGTTGGCCGAGTTGGGTCCAGCTGGAAAGAATGCTGCCGCCGAATTAGTCGAAGCCTTAAAGGACGATGAACTCGCGGACGCGGCTGCCAAGGCTCTTGGCAAGATGGGTTCAGCTGCGAAGGAAGCTGTTCCTGCACTAATAGAACGATTCAAAGAAGACGGGCAATTCCGATCTAGGAGTAGTCTGGCTATTGAGATTCTAAGCAAGATAGGTTCTCCTGCTCTTCCAGCGCTGCTGGAAGCTCTGAAAGATCCTAATGCTTCTGTTCGTAGGTGCGCGGCGGAATCTTTGGGCGGAATAAGTCCGGCTACTAAGACGGCAGTCCAGGCTTTGGCCGTCGCCCTTAAGGATGACGATCCCAATATTCGCACGGCTGCGTCAATGGCGCTGGGTAAGATAGGTCCAACCGCAAAGGATGCCGTCCCACCATTGGTTGCGGCTCTCAAGGATCAAAATCGTGAAGTTCGTGTAGCCGCGGTAAGTGCTTTAGGTGATATTGGCCCAGAGGCAGCGGCAGCTGTCCCTTTCTTGGTGGAGGGCTTAAGTGCTAGCCATAGGTTGACACCCGCTCATTCATCGGCAGAAATGGCAGACGATTGGGGTAGCAACGCACGGGATGCTTTAGTAAAAATAGGACCCGCATCCGTATCGGCATTAGTGACCGCCATGAAAAGCACTAATGTGGAAATGCGCAATGGAGCCGCCAGCGCGCTGAACCTGATGGGTGCATCTCGTGCAAAGGCAGCGGCTCCCGCATTGGCTGAGCTTTCCAAGACGGAGTGGAATCCGAAGGTAAAAGAATCGATGCTGGATGCACTCGATCTGATAAGACGGGGTTGTGAACCTCCCGATTGGAATTGCCGAATAAGACGTGGAAGCCGACGTTGATGCTCGATTCTGCGGCAGCAGCTCGGTCCATATGAAGAAGCAGATGGTCGTTTTCGTGGCCATCACAGCTTCCATGATTGGGACGCCACAAGCTTACGGCTGGAGCCGTGTCGGCCATCAGACCGTTGCCCTCATCGCGGAGCGCAGACTCAGCACGACCACCCTGAGCAAGGTCCACTCCATCCTAGGCCCTGGTATCAGCCTTGCGGATATCGCCGGTTGCGCCGACAACATCAAACGCCATCCCGTTAACTGTGCCGGCAGTTTCCAGGTCGCCAGAGATCCGTCTAGCAAGCGTCAGCACTACATTAACGTCTCGGTCGCGGATTCTCCGAATTCCATGACCATCATGGGTTCCTGCCGCGTTCAGGGAAAGACTCAGGCGTGCAACATCGACCAGATCCAAGATGGCCTGGCGGTTCTGAAGGACCCGGCCGCCACACGCGCGCAGAAGCAGATAGCCCTCATGTTCATCGTCCACTTCGTCGGGGATCTCCACCAGCCGCTCCACAACGCCTCTGAGGTTGACGCCAGGGGTCGCGGTGATGGCGGTGGCAATGGCGCCAAGGTCTGGTTCATGCAGTCGGCCAAGGCCAAGACGCCAACCAATCTTCATCATGTATGGGACAATGTCATCGAAAGCGATGCGGCCCTTAAGCGCATGGGAGCCGGAACTCTTGCCGAGGAGCTCACAGCTGAGATTCAGAGTAAGGACGTGGCGGCCTGGCTAAAGGTGAGCGTCGCCGAGAGCGCTCTGGAGAGTTTCCTCATCGCGAAGACGCTGATTTATCCTGCTTATCACGCTCCCGATGGAAAGCGGCCCAGCCTCGACTATCAGGCACGCATGCGGCCGGTTGCGAGGGAACAGGTGGCGAAGGCGGGTGTGAGACTTGCAGCGATGCTTGAGGAAGCCCTAAGCCCGTAGGCCGCGCACTTAGCGGCTTTCGCCAGCCGCTTCGTATATTGGTAGGGTGAGGCTCGGCTCTTCCGCCTTTATCGTGCAAATCCTGCGGGACCATCTCTTCGCAGGGGAGCGAGTGCTCCGCGAGCGAGCCGCGGAGTTCCTCAGTAAAACGCGATCCCGCGCGGTAGTCCGTAAGCTCGCACGAGCTCTCAGTTCTCCGCGGGACTATGTTTCCACCCGAGCGGCCTGGGGGCTCACCCTCTGCAAGGATGACCTCGCCATAGACTTGCTCGAAAGGGCACTGAACGGCGGGAATGAGCGGATTCGTTCGCAGGCGTCATGGGCTCTCGGGCGGATAGAGAATCCCCGAGCTATGAAGGTGCTCGTATCCGCCTTGGAAAGCCCCAGACGAGCTGTGTACGCTCAAGCGGCTGCGGGACTTTGGCGAGCGGCGGTAAACGGATACCGAAGCGCGCAGGTGGAACGAACACTCATAGGTCTACTGAAGCGTGATAAAGGTCAAGTCGCGCTCACGCTGAGCCACATGCTCCGAAATCGGACGAGCCCGCCTCGAAAGAGACCTGCCACGGCGGTTCTAACCGCGTTCGAGCGGCATGGCGGCTCCTGGATCCGGTAGGCCATGAAGAATACCGGCTACGCGATTCCGTATAGAAATAGTGCACCTAAAACAACGCCGGAGATGTTTCCGGACGCAAGCATTAGGGGATCGACGTGGTGCACCGATCGCTTGCGAAGTGGCCCGGTGGAGGACCCATACCGCCAGATCACAACTCTCAGCGAGAGATCGTCGCTGCCAGGCCCCACGAGTGCCTGCGAGTCCGGGAGTATGGCCACTAACGAGCGGCAGGCGGCTCCCCGCGAAGAAACTCTCACGCATCGAAAGTACTCGACCCTGGTAGGTAGGGGTTAGTAGCTCGGTGCGCCCAACCGACAGATAGTAGTTATGTTTACCTCGAGCCTCTTCGACACGACGCCGACGCGGGAAGCTCAGCTCGAGCAGATTCGGCAGATGTACCAGCTTCCTCCCGACCATGAGTTTATCCCTGTGGAGCTGCGCGTCGCCGAGATGCTCCGCGAAGCGGGAGCGCGGGGCCTTCGCGTCGACAGCGACATCCTTACCTCGGAAACCGCCAAGGTCGAAGCCGAACTCAGCGTCTTGCAGCGTGATATCGATCGGCTGGCGCGGCATTCTGTCAGGGTAGGCTCATCGGCGGACCTCGCCCAGCTCCTATTCAACGAGCTTGGGTTTCCTTGCGCGAAGCAGACGCGCAAGGGCAAGCCTTCATTCGGCGTCGAGGCCCTCAAGAAGTACGCCCACCCCGTCGCCGCCCTGATTTCCAAATGGAAGTCCGCCCGCTCCACGTTGAGTTTCCTACAGGTGATGCGCTCATACCTCCTCGATGGGCGGATTCGCACGGAGTTCCTTCCCTGGAACTGCCCGACCGGCCGCATCTACTGCCGCGACCTCAATCTCCAGCAGGTGCCAGCGCCTGGATGCCGCGCCATCGTCCCGGACCCGGGCATGGTCTTCGTCTACGGGGACTTCGACCAGGCCGAGCTCCGAATCATGATGGCGCTCGCCAGCGAAACCCGCTACTACGCGGCTCTCCAAAACGCGGATATCCATATCCTTACAGCCGCCGCCGTCTTCGCCGTCGCCGAGTCCGCCGTCACGGACGCGCAGCGCGATGTCGGCAAGATGGTAACCTACGCGGTCTCCTACGGCGTCTACCCAACCTCATTGGCCTTCCGGCTCGGCATCAGCCGGCTGCACGCCGAGGACTACATTGCCCGCTACTTCTCGGCGCATCCTCGTCTTGCGACTTGGATGGAGGAGCGTCGTGCTTCCGCCCGTGCTTGTGGGCATACCTCCACGCTCTTCGGCCATCGCCGGGACCTGCGCTCGGTGCGCGACTTTGGCTCGCGGGACCGTATGGCCGTCAACACGGCGGTCCAAGGTGCCCAAGCCGGCTATTTAAAGCTCGCCATCAAGCGGGTCGGCGAGGAGTTCGCTCAGGCCATGCCCTCGGCCCAGTTCATGATGACGGTCCACGACTCCATCCTCCTGCAGGTCCCCGAGGCCCAAGCCGATGAGGCCGCAGACCTCCTCCGGCGCTGCATGCGCTTCGATCTGCCCAACCCCGCTCCCGATGGGCCGCTACAACTCCAGGCCACCGTATCCTCCGGGCGCTCCTGGGCCGCCGTCGCCCACGACGAGCCCATGCTCCCCGCCGCTGTCTGAGGCATACCTCTCGAGCGACTTACTGAATACAGCCGCACGCCTCCGTATACCAATTCATGGAAGCACGTCGTCAAAAGCTTCCTCGGAGGGTTTATGGCTTGGGACATCGAACGATTTCGTGCTGCAACTGCGCCGTCCAGCACGTCGGAGTGGCTTACGCCGAAGCACATCGTCGACGTTCTCGGCCCGTTCGACCTCGACCCCTGCTCGCCCGTCAACAGGCCTTGGCCCACGGCCTCACTGCACTACACCATCGAGGATGACGGCCTCTCCAAGTCCTGGCACGGCTTTACCTGGCTCAATCCGCCCTACGAGCGGGGTTCCCTGCCTCGCTGGATGGCCCGCTTCGCGGAGCACAATAACGGCATCGCCCTGGTCAACGCCCGCACCGAGACCTCCTGGTTCGTGAAGTCAGTCTGGCCCAAGGCCCTCGCCCTCTTCTTCCCGGCCGGTCGCATTGTCTTCTGCCGCCCGGATGGCTCCAAGGCCCTCGCGGCTGGCTCGCCGTCCGTCTTCGTCGCCATGGGCTCACCCGCCCGTGACCGCCTCGCCCATGTCAAGTTGCCAGGCCAGTTCATCTCCGGGCCGTTCTCCCAGGAGCCCATCAAGCTCCCGACTCAGTCTGCCCCGGAAGTTATCAGCTCTCCGGCCAGTTTGACAGCATAGGTCCTGGATTTACGCTGGCTCCCGCTTGGGGCCCGGCTCCGCTAGGGCGTCCTGCGGACCAGAAGAGAGATGTTCTCGAAGGCGAGCGGGTAGAAAGAAGGTCTCGGAAGCAGGATGGCCGGAATAGGGCAGTAGTCACCCATCCAGCCTTGCTAGGCCTACCCGCGACGGCCACACGAAGCCTCACGACGGGATTTCGACGCCCGCTTGAGAAATCCTAGAATGTGTCCGATGGCACGATGGATTAACCGCGCAGCACTCGTCGTCCGACCCCGCCAGCCGTACCTCGACTGGGCCGCAAGCGTGGATGCCGAGGCCCCGGAGCACGCCAAGGCGCTCGAGGGGCGGATGTCCATATATCTCGTGGGCGAGGACCCCGCTGAGCGCGCGGAGACCGCGCCGCTCGAGGGCTACTTCGAACGCATCTTCGAGATGGAGTTCGAGGCTTGGTGTCCGGATGAAGAAGCGTGGCCCGCGCGGCCCTGGTCCTTGGCCATGTTCCACGAATGGTTCGAGGCGGTGGGGGAATCCATCGTCACGGACCTGGAAGCAGGCCCCGTCCGGGCCGAGAAGCGATGACCTGGCAGGACGTCGCCCGCCAGATCAAGCGCCGGGAGCGGGACCACCAGAAGATCCTTATGGCCGTGCTCCGCGCTGATGGCGAGAGGATCTTTCCGATGGATCTGATTGCCATCGGGGTCATGAAGCGCTCCCGGATGCTGATTCAGGGATTCTTGGTCATGCTCCGCTCTGAGAACTACCTTTGCGCCGGACCTCTTTTGAGGATGCAACTGGATAACATCCTCCGGCTCTACGCGGCGAGCCTCTTTCCAAGCGGCAGTGATACGTTGAAGGCGTTCCTTCATGACATGCCGCTTTCAAAGTTGAAGTCTCCCGATGGGAAGCCCTTGACCGACAAGGAGCTCACAATTCGCGTCGGCAAGATATACCCTTGGCTGCCTCGGGTATACGAGACGACTTCCGGTTTCGTCCATTTCTCGCGATCGGCCATTATGAGCACGGTCGAAAGTTTGTCGGAAGAGGGTTCGCTCCGAGTGGTTGTGGGGCAGGGGGGCGGGCGCCGCTGGAAGCCTGAAGAGCGGCTCGCCGCCGCACAGGCATTCGATGAGGCGACCAAGGCGGTTCTTCAAATGGTCGCTTCTTGGGGTCACGTGAAGGCGGTGGAAGGCGCTAAACGGCCGCAAGAGGCCGCGGATGGCCGCTAATCTGGTCGCGGAATTGGTGGCGCTCCACCAGTCGGTCAGGGCGGAAGAGCACCTATCGATGGTTCGTGAGCACATCGTCCGCGACCCCGAGACAGGAAAAGCGCTTTGGGATTCATACATCCCTTTCGTCGGCCCGCACTATGAGCCGGGGGGAGTTCTGCTCGTCGGCACGGCGCAGAGTCTGGCGAAGACGGCCCGGAAGACTGACCCCAGCGATTGGCGCCTGGCGACGGGCACACCGGACCACCCGCTGTTTCGCCTATACCGCGTGGGGGACACCACTGTGCCGCGGCCTCTCGAGATTCGGGATGTCTCGTTCGAGAAGATCGCGATTCAGCCGTTCGAGGATGGCATCTTCGCGGGAATCGCGGGAATTGCTCTCGCCGCGAAAGGCATGGGTGTTTATCGAGACCTTAATGATGTGACGTGCCGGATCGCGGTCACGAATTTCTTCAAACACTCACTTCATACGGAATCTGGAGGCGACCTACGCCCCTGGGATCTGCCACGCGCAACCGCGCAGGTGTACGCCCGAGTGGTCTCGGAGCAATATATCCGCCGGGAGTTGGAAATCCTAAAGCCTGCCGTAGTCGTCGCTTTCAATAACGAGACCGCCCAAGAGATGCGCAGGTTGGGGCATCCCGCTGTTTATGGGATTAAGGACCCCGCGTGGCTTAAACGCGGTGGGAGCTTTCCGGGTAAGCCGGTGAGCTTGGACGAAGAAGCTCGTGAGTTGCACGCGATATATGTGTCCCAGATGCGCTCCATGTACAGTCAGCAGATGGCCGGCCGTGTGACCGGTTACTTGGCGTACTACCATGCGGAGCTGCTGAGGCCGCCGGCATGATCAAAGGCGACTGATGCGCATATCGCTGATCGGAACAACCCACGCCGAGAGGGGCTTGGCGAACACGGGAGAGCTCCTGGCGATCCTGGAGCGCTGCAAGCCGGAGGTCATCTTCGCGGAGATTCCTGCCACCCATGCGGAGCGTTACGCAAACGCCTCTCATGCTACTCTCGAGTCCATCGCCGTTGCGCGATATCTTGCGAGCAATCAAGCGGAGGTTGTTCCCGTCGATCTCGCCGAGCCCGAGGAGAAGTTCTTCGACGATTCGAAAGAGATGTTCACGGCCGTCGAGCGGAGGAGTCCCAAGTACCGCAGCCTTGTAGATCGCAACACCGATGAGGTCCGGGCCGGGGGATTTCGTTATCTCAACAGCGACCAGTGCATGCAGGCGTGGGAAGACATCTATCGCGAGGTGCTGGAGACGATCGAATGGATCGGCGACCGGCGGCTGCGTGAGATTTACGACCTTTGGAGCCATGTCAATGAGAGCCGTGACCGAGAGATGATGCGGAATATTGCGCTCTACTCAGATCGCAACGCTGGGGCACGTGGAGTATTCCTTGTTGGTGCTGCACACCGGAAGTCCATCATCGACAAGGCTTCCGCGGGAAGCGAAACCGGATTGCCTCCAATCGAGTGGGACCTTGGCGGCTTTCTTTGATAGGCAATAGGCCGACCACATCATGACGGAGAAGTGCTAACCAAGGGGTACCGTCAAAAAGGTATAGCTACAGCGAATCCTGCGTGGGCTCAATCGTGCTTCGTTCCCGCCCCGTAAAGTATTTCCAGTCCCGATGGTGCCGGGAAAGTTTAATGGATTAGCTCTGGATGGCTTTAGATTGACCTAGGAGCTCTTGTCCATAGTCCCTTGAAGTTTTGGTCGGCCGGATACGCTATAGGTCAATCTCGCTAGGAATAGGCCTCCCGTTCGTTGAAACAGGCCGCAGCTCCAAATCAGCCGCCGGCGATGCTCCCAATCCCATCGTAGGCGCTAAAGGGTGTGATCGTCCCCGGTTTCGATGCTATTGGCGGGCACCTCGTGCGAGCAACTCGGCGCTCGCTCCGTGACGATGGGGGCACCGACGAAAAGGTATATAGGCAGTGGGGAGGTAGGTCTTATTTAACGTATTGGTTTATACAGATACCCACTTCAATGAGGTAGTTAGTAGTGTTAATAGATTAGGTTTACGTCGGCTGGGATGTTAATCGTGCAGGACGCGATGGCCGTCTCCGTATATTGGGAGCATGAAGCTGCTGACCAATGAACTAGAGAAGCTCCTGCCGGGGATTAAGACAACCGAGGCCCAGCCCGATCCCGTCGTCTTCGTCAAGTTCTTCGACCCTTGCGGCTCCTGGACCTGGTACGCCACCGAGTACGACCCGGTTCGCCGTGAGTTCTTCGGCTTCGTTCGCGGCTTCGAAGACGAACTGGGCTACTTTAGCCTAGATGAGCTTTCATCCGTCAAGAACAAGCTCGGCCTCGGCATCGAGCGCGACCTTTACTGGCAGCCCACCCCGCTGTCCAAGGTCAAGAGCGGCGAAGTCCGCTGAGCAATATCCCCGCCGCAAGTCTCCGTATATCAAGAGAGTCAGCAGGCTTGGTCATAGGAGATTTTGCATGGTCGAGAACACGACGAGAGTAGAGTCAGACGCATCCCATCTCTCCACGGGCGATGAAGGCCGCACGGAGTATTTCAAGATCCAGGACGGAGACAGGGTCCAGCGGATGGCGAAGTTCAACATCGCCTATCCCAAGTGGATGATTCCCCGAGGCCGTCGCTCAAGCCAACTCCGCCAGCTCGGCTCCGAAACATACTGCGGATGGGTGATCGCCTATGCCGACATCATCGAAGGGCTCGTCTTGGATGTCGTCCTGCACGCGGCCTGGCAGTGGGATGAGCCAGTCCCCCAGGAGGAGAGCCCGAGGCGCGGGCTACCTGCCGACCGGACCCGCTGCGACCTTCTCGTGCACGACATCGCCAAGACCTTGATGGCCAAATGGGGGATGAAAGACTGCGAGGTCTTCGTCCGGATTACGCCCCTTGCGAACCAACGACATTATTGTGAGAGCTCCTCGAAGAACGCAGCGTAGCAGGGAGGTCAGCGATGAAGAGTAAGATGATGGCGAGGAAGCCGGGCCTGGCAGGTTGCTGGTCCCAACTGTCCGGCGTCGGCAGATGGCTCGTCCACAACACCGGCGTCGAGCTGTCCGTCATCGGCGGTCCCTACCGGAACCAGAAGCAGTTCATGGCCGGACTCACGGCGTTCCTGCGGAGCGAGAACTTCAACGAGGATGATACCATCCACATCCTGACCTTCAACCCGAAGGGCCCGGAGTTCTCCGAGTTCAGTGGCTGGTTCATGGAGTCCGCCAAACAGCTCGCCGGCCAAGCCCGCCAGACGACTCGTACCAAGGTTGGCTATACCAGCGTATGACCACCCGCCCATTCTCCACCGACCAGTGGCCGTGAAGACCGCCGAGTTGTTGGCTACTTCCCGACCTTGGACCAGGTCATGCACCCGGGATGCGCAGTAAAGATGTCGGGGCTCTTCGTGTCGCGCCCAGCTTTACGCACCAAGTCCCGGTGTTCGTTGAGCTGCTTGGCCAGACGTGTGTGGAGCTTCCGGAAGGGCTGGATCTTACGCCGATACGCATGCAGCGCCTCGATGTACGCCTTCTGGTTCCTCTGGGCCAGCTTGAGGATGAACTGGTGGCTCGTGAACCTGTTGGGCATCAATGCGATGACCTGGGGGTAGTTCTCAAAGAGTTCGTCGAGGTCGGATTGTTTCACTGGTCTCATTCTATAACATCAGATTCTCGTTGTGCTGTGGTCCCTCAGGTGCCGAAGAGCTAGAATCAGTCAATGGCACGAAGATCCCAGGCCAAAGACGAGGCCCGCCGGGTCCAAATCGCTTTCTACAAGTGGGAGTACCTCCGCCGCAACGACGGCTACCGCCAGCACTACGATGAGCTCATGGACCGATACGGCAAGGTCCTGAAGCGGGCGGGCTACCCTCACTCCGACTACACGAAGTCCCTGAACGAAGAGCTGCTTGGACGGTTGGGCAATCTGCACTTCATCTGGCGGGTCAACTTCATGAAGGACCCGGACATGACGCTGCCCCTGGACGCCCTGCTCCGCCAGGGTGACAAGGCCTGGGCCAGGAACCCTTTCTGGAATGAGTACGGGTTCTCGATTCTCGCGGATACTGAGGTCATATCGCCAGACGTGATCCGGTTCAAGAACCTTTCTGTGGATTTCCGTTTGGACAAGGATTGGTTCCCGCTCGCGATCAACCTTGAGGCGGAGCCTAAGACTCTCGAACAGCCGCTCATGAGGCTCTTAAAGCAGGTCCGCCTTGCCCGCAAGGTTCAAGCCTCGGGAGCCAGGCGCCGGCTCGGCATCCAGAAGATCGAGCCCGGCAAGGACTTCGCAGGGTTCAAGGATTACATCCTAGTGTGGGAAGCCATGCGTGATCTCGGTATCCGGGGATACATACAGCCCGATGGGACGTGGAAGCGTCTTCTGGGGAAGAGCAAGCCTCCGCGCTTTAAGACGTGGGGGGCACTCGCCGGCCATTTCCTCCAGGGGAAGTGGCCAGCCAAACATAAACCCGCCCCTGAAGAGTTCCTTACCCGCGATGAAGCTGTGATGCTCGCCACGAAGGTGGGTTGGCTTTCAGGCGCAGATGCGTCATTTCAGAAGATGGATCGTGATGTCCTCCGCCGTGCCCGCCGTGCCACCTCCCAGGCGGTCCTTCTCATCGACAAGAAGGGCTACCAGAACATCTCCTAGTCCCCGGCCCACGGAAGGGGACCCCCAGCGTCGGTCGTAGTTCTCCAGCCATCCAGCTATCCTTGTTCATGAGGACCATGGACATGGATACCAATAACGAACCGCTGAAGACTCTGGAGATAGACCTGTTCGCCTCCATATACCAACTCGCTGCTGAGCACAAATGGTCCAAGGAGACGGTCGAGGCTCTGATCACAAAGGCGCGCAGCTATCTCAATGCCCTCTCGCCTGAGCCGGCTCAATGGGATGTCGCCCCGTACTATCGCGTCGGCGACCTGTGCAACTTGGACCTGATCGGGAAAGTGGTCAAGGTTCGAGCTGCCATCTCCTATGTGAGCGATCCGCTGATCGTTTGGCGCGATGACTTTCGCACCCTTTGCATCAACCTGACCTTCCAGGATCCGTCTGATGGAAACCGCATCGCCTCGACGGCGGTCACTTGGACTCCGCTGATCGACAAGCTCCGCCAATACCGGAAGAAGCATACGGTCTACGACATCCTCGGGTCCGTTTACGATCTGCCGATTGATGACTCAGGGCACGTCTGCGAGTTCAGACTGTCGGTCTACGACATCAAGCCCTCAACGACGCCGCTTCAAATGATTATGGCCTGTCAGGAGGAGATCCTGGCCACCCAGCAACTCGTGGAGACGCTCAAGAGTCGGAAGCAGCCCATCTTCGACTTCCTGTTCTCTGAGGCAATCCGGGCTCGTGCCGTCCACGGATTGGACAAGGCCACCCTGTTACGCGATACCCTCCAGTTCGTTGTCCTGCAAGCTGCTTCTGGGGGCGTTGTCCTTGGCGCCAGCGGGAAGCTCCACTCCTTAATAATCGGTGCCCCTGCCGTGGGCAAGAAGCTCGCACGGGATGAGAGCAAGGAACTCAACCCGACATTCCAAGAGGCCCAACCGTCAAAGGTCACGGCGGCTGGGCTCTCGGCCACGACCTATTTCGAGAAGGGGGGCTGGCACTCCAAGCCCGGCTATATCCCGCTGGCACACCAAGGCGTGTTGGTCATCCAGGACTACCACACGGTCCAGACTCAGAAGCAGAAGATTCAAGGGATCCTGTCGATGGCGATGGAAGACGGCATCGTGGAGGACAGCACGGCCGCCCGCGCCACCTACCTGGCTCAGACCGCCATTCACCTGGACTTGAACAAGTTGTCGGACCTCTCGCCGCACCTGCGCCACAAGCTTCACAGGCTGGATGACATCCGGATTCCAATGCACCTGCTTTCCCGCTTCGACTTCATCGTGGATATTCCCCGTGACACTGCCCGGCAGATGGCGGTCGCCCTTGCGATGTATGACGGCTTGGGGTCCACGAGGGAACAAATCGAGGAACATGAAGGAGGGCGGCAACTCCGCCTCCTGATCGCCTATCTCCGCACCGTCCATAGCGAAGTCCACTTCCCGCCAGAGGTACGGGATTACATGAAGGCCAAGCATGGCGAACTGATGGAGATTAACCGGCTCCAGTTCGACCGCCTTCCTTGGCTCAGCGACTTCCAAACGAGGACTACGGTCTCCATTGCCAAGTTCACCGCCGCCGCCGCTCGTCTCGCTGACCGGTCGGTGGCCCAGAAGGAGGATGTCGATCTCATTCTCCCTTTCGTGGCGAGGAAGTACGAGTTTCTGCAAAGCCTCCAGTCTCACCTCGTTGTCCCCGAATCGTGGGATGGCCGGCGTGACCTGCGGGATGTCCGTACCGCGTGGATTCTCCGGAGCTTCGCTGGCCGCAATGAGGTGAAGGTTTCTGAGATCGTGTCGGCCTCTAGCGAGCCCCTTGCCCGCAAGACGGTCTACAGGATTCTGGAAGAGTTGGTATTGGAGGGCACAGTCAAGAGACTCGCCTACGGGTCCTATGATTTCAGTGCGGTGAAGAACGACGAAGGAGGTTCAAATGAGCCTGCTGATTAAGTATAGGCCCAAGACGTTGGGGGAATTCGTTGGAGCCAGTGCCCGGAAGGTCGCCATCAAGCTCTTGAAGCGTCGTTTGGCACAGCTCAAGGAGATCAGAGTGGGGGGCAGCCAAGTAATCATTGGGCAACCCCTTCTGATTGCCGTGATTGGAGACTTCGGTTGCGGGAAAACCTCGTTGACCCGCCTCTTTGGCAAAGGGCACTTCTGCTCCATGTCGGAGGAGTCCGGCCCCTGTGGTCCTTGCGCGGTTTGTCTGGGCTTCGAGGAGCAGTTCGACTATGGCAAGGGCTGTTTGGAGACCTCAAGGTTGGGCAGTCGGACGCCGACAACAAAGCAGAACGACATTTACTCGTTCCGGGTGCTGGATCTCGCCAATACCGATATCGATCAGCTGCGGGAACTCATCAGCGTGATCGGGCCGTCCAATAAATTTATCCTCCCTACTTTCTGTCGGCAATTCCCCGAGGTCGTTATCCTTGATGAAGCTCACCGGGCGGACAAACAAACGAAGCAGCAAGCACTGCTCGATGCCCTTTGTCACGGGCTGTTCAGCTCGGTGATTCTGAGTGTCGCCCGGGCTAACCTCCACATGATGGATGAGGCCTTCATGCAGCGCTTCACCCCGATCTACCTTGAGAAGCCCGAGTTTGGAGAGTTGGTCGCCTTCGCGGAAGGTGTCGCTGAGAAGGAGTCTGTCAGATTTGCCAATAAGTCCGTCGTCGAGGAACTGGTTGAAGGTGCCAATTCGGTCCCTCGCAATGTTCTGCGGTTGTTGGATATGGCAACGCTGGAAGACTCCGCCATAACGTCGGCGTGGGTGGAAAAGATGCGCCTCCAGATTCAGCCGCCCCCGAGCGCTTTGAAAGTCGAAACAGACACAAGGAGGATGTTCCCGTGAAAGAAAAGAATCCGAAGGAGGCGTGGCGAAGACACGCCAAGATACACGGCATGCAGGTTAAGTTGCCCAAGGGAGGCCGCCCCTGCTCCGAGGTAACCGAGGCCGTCGCTCAAGCCATGGCGCGTCTGCCATACAAGCAGGGCAAGCACCGTGCAGTTCGTTCTGCCATTGTCTTTGAGTTTGTCTATGAGGACGGCACCGTCTTCTCGGTAGTAACTGAGAACCGTGCCGTTCCATTTCCCAGCACTGTACGTGGTGCCTGGTTGGAGAAGGATGGCTCCCCGGTCCTGATGGGGAATTTCTCCTGCTGTCTGAACGGTAAATTCCGCCGCGCTTTGGAAGGCGGAGAACCCGCCTTTTTCTATAGACCCGTGCGATTCGAGAAGAGGGGCGAGTATGGGGTGCGACAGTAGCAGGCAGGGTCTGACCAATGAGTTATTTCACGAAGAATAATCGCATCAGTTGTCTGCCAGGGCTAGCCGTCAGTCGCTTCCGACCGACACGCCGGGCTGCGGGGAGGAATGTTATGGGCTCAACAAGCGCCATCGAATGGACAGACGCGACCTGGAACCCGTGGCATGGCTGCACTCGGGTATCTCCCGGTTGCTTGCACTGCTACATGTATTCGGACAAGCGCCGCTTCGGTCAAGATCCTACCGTCGTGGTCCGAAGCAAGACTCGCTTCCGCGAGCCGCTCAAGTGGCACGAGCCCAAGCGGGTGTTCACCTGCTCGTGGAGCGACTGGTTCCATCCCGCAGCGGACCAGTGGCGCTCCGAGGCCTGGGAGATCATCCGAGCTGCGCCGCATCACACCTATCAAATTCTTACTAAGCGGCCTGAGCTAATACCTGGCCGCCTACCTGAAGACTGGGGGAATGGCTGGCGCAATGTATGGCTCGGCGTCTCGGTGGAGAGCAGCGACTATGTTCAGCGCATCGACGCCCTGCGCAGAATCCCTGCGCAGGTGCGATACCTCTCCCTTGAACCTCTCCTTGGACCGCTACCCAATCTGGATCTCCGAGGTATCGGATGGGTGATCGCCGGCGGTGAGTCTGGCGCTGGGTATCGAAGATGCAATGGGTTTTGGGTGCGGGACATCCGAGATCAATGCGTGAGCGCGCATGTCCCGTTCTTCTTCAAGCAATGGGGAGGCTGGCAGCCCAAGGCACGCGGTCGTCTCTTGGATGGGCGGAAGTGGAGCGAGTTCCCCGTGGAGTAGTTATGAAAGCGAAGGGACAAGACGACGAGAGCAATCCGTATATCATCGATGGATGGAAGGGCTATGTGCCGGCTTTACCGGCTTTTAAGTCAGGCCACCAGGAATTCAAGCTGGTCTACGAGGATGGTCGCCTCATCGAATCGGTTGAGGTCCCTACCTCAGCGCCCACCGCCGCCGCCAGTTCGGCCCCGGGAGTCTTGCCAGTGCCTGCGGCTCCTCAGGATGGGTGGCTAAGCATGAGGCAGGCGGCTGGAAAGATGCGGCGTTCGTACTCCTGGTTTTCAAGGAATTGGAGGGGGATGGGCTTTCACCCCACAGCTGGTCGTCCGCTGCTATTTGAAGAGAAGGAAATTGAGGGGTACTTGCAGGGACATCGAGTCCGGCGATCCCGAGGCAGGCCCAGAAAGGCGTAAGAATTTATGGCCAAGAAAGGTCCACGTAAACTTGAGGTTCCATACACGGGGAACGGGATGGTGCGCTTCGAGTACCATCACAAGGAGAAGTATGTCCGTCGGCTAATTTCCCTGGACGCCCTCACGGAATTCCTGACGGGTCAGTCCAATCCAAGGTCAAATATGGGCGAGGGGACCACGCCCGTTGAGCTTGAGGCGTTTATAAGCCAGGAATATTTGCCGCGGTGTGCCAGGCCGCGGTTTACGAATGATCGTTCTTATAACGCCGAGCGAGATCTGGCCCATGCGCTGATTCGCACATTAGGCAAGATTCCTTTGCATGAGATCCGCTCCCGGCACTCCGAAGACCACAAGGACGGGCGGCTTGGGGCAGGGAGGGCCAATAACACCATCAAGAGGGAACTTCGTTGCCTCAAGCGCGTTTTAGATTATGCCGTCGCGAAGGGGCGCGTGCAGGAAAACCCGCTCCCGCCGGTGAGGGGGCTCACCTCTGCAACGCGAAGGGAAATCTGGTTGAATAAGGCTGAAATCGACAAGTTGGTCGGCTGCTGTCCCGATGAGCTTAAGCCCCTCGTGGAATTCTTGGTGTTGACGGGGGCTCGCATAAGGGAGGCGTTGGATTTACAAGAGGGTGATATCGATGTGGAGAAGGGCATCCTCCGCATCCCGACGCAGAAGAGACGAAGGTCGCCCCGTGCGGCGATGCGTAAATTCGAGATCGCGACGTTGGGGGGCAGATTCCAGCGGTTGATGGCGCAGATGGTTCCGCATCCTGAAACGAAGAAGTATTTCCACTTCGACAGGCACGGGGACATGTCGTATAGCTGGGTGAGCAAGCTGTTCCGAGAGGCGAGGAGCAAAGCGGGCTTCAAGGACATAAAAATTCATGATTTAAGGGGCTCGTTCTGCATGCACAGGGCGGTCGTGGTTAAGGACTTCCGGACATTGCAGCAGGAGATGGGGCATGCGAGCCCAAGCTCCATTCAGAGTTATTTGGACAGCGCAGACCACCTGGATCGTGCGGATTCGATTTTCACGGACGAGGCGCCAGTTGGAGCCTAATTCCGGGTTGTGATGGGGCAAAGGTTCCCCAAAGGTTCACACTTTAATCCGGCGAGTTTCTTGTGTTGGCGGCGGTTAGTTCCCGGGGCATTTCTGAATTACCGTTACAGATACTGGTAAAATAGAGTTCCCACCGATTTAGGGAGAGGTGGCCGAGCGGTTTAAGGCACCAGTCTTGAAAACTGGCGACGTGTAACAGCGTCCGTGGGTTCGAATCCCACCCTCTCCGCCGATTTTTCCATAGGAATTAAGGATGCTTGGGTCTTGGTGTGTTCGTAACCCTCACTGCGCGACTTTGCTGGATTCGGCGCTATGGTGATCGTCACCACCTTCCTCGCCCCACCCCTGCTGAAGAAGTCCCTGTCTTAGGGGTGCTGGCCGCTGAAAAGCCCGCGCAGGTAGGCCCCGATCGCCGCCGCGTTCTTCTGGTAGAACACCGCCAGGGCGATCACGCCGACGCCGAAGCCCGCCATTCCGAAGTACGAGAACAGCGTCCCGCCGAACACGTCCCACAATAGATAGCCGATATAGCTGAACAAAGCGCCCGCGCCGTAGACAGCAAAGCTCTTGCGGTCGATGATCGCTCCGAGAGCGATCAGAGCGGTTCCGCCGAGCGCGAAAACGAGCTTCGGCAGAACGAGATAGTTCCAGGCCAGCATGCCCGCGCCGAAAACCAAGGCGGTCAGGCCCGCGAGATAGACCCAGCGCGCGTAGTCCACGTCCTTAAAGCTGACATCGAGCCTGCGGCCGCCCACGATGAGCAGGGCGCCGAACGCCGAGAACAGCGCGGAAGGCCCGTAGGCATACGCGTGCGGCAGGCCGACGATGTCGGCGGCCATGCCCAGAAGAGCAACCGCCGCCGGCATCGCAAGAAAGCCGAAGCGGAAACGCTTCGCGGCGATCACCGCCGCGCCGACGGCCGCGAACTCGACGGCCAGGCGGACCGCGAAGGTATCCCAAGTCGCTCCCGCAAACGCCAAGCCGGCGGCGACGGACACCGGCGCCATCACCACCGCCAAGGTCGCCAGCACGCCCGAGGCGACGGCAAAGCCCTTCTTCTGAAGGACGGACGCCCCGCCCCAGAACGCGATCAGATATGCCAGGCTCGCGGCCAAGGCCGCGCCTGTGCCGATCGTGGCCCAGGTCGTGGCGAGGAACAGCGCCATCGCCGTCATCACGATGCCACTGCCGACTTTGACGGCGGCAGTCACCAAGGCGTCCTTCTTCGGCGCGGGCGCGGGGATCTCGGGTGCCGGGGGAGTCGGCTCCTGGGCGGACGCGTTGCGTTCCGTCGAATGGGAAAGGCCCGCCCCGGGCTCGCTTTGGCCGGCCGGAACCTCTTGCGGCACGCGGCCGTGGCCGAGGGCGTCGGCATTGCGCTGCGCCAAGGCTAAGGCGGCCTCGCCGCGATAGACCGCGGCCGTGACATCAGCGGCGTCCGCTTCCTCGCGCAAGCCCGCGACTTCGTGCGGAGCCATGTACAGAGCATAGTTCGCCGTGTAGCTCCTCAGCCCCTTGGCGCGGCCTTCCCAGGCGGCCGCCTCCGCGGGAGTCTTCTCCTTAACAAGAACGCTCGCCCCGGAATAGACCGCGCGGGAAGCCTCGATGAGCGCCTTCTCGAATTGCATGGCGGTCGGGACCGCTCCGGGGACAACCCCCAACGCAACCAGCGCGTCGGCCACGGGCGCCAAAGCCGGCGCGACCGCCTCCGTGTTCAAGCTTCCGCGCAGACCGGCGACCAAGCCGGGAAATCCGACCGCCGAGGCGGCGGGCGAATTCAGGAAGATTGAAATAGACGTGACCTGACCGGCCGACACCGGGTTGGACCACGAGCCAGGCCCTTTCATCACCCCGGCGGAAACGGAAGCAGCGGCGAGCATAAGGGCGCAAAGGAAAGGGAGTGTGTTCATGCGGGCATTCTATCGCGAAGCTCGGTTTATCCGTATGAAGCAAAGGTCCCATGGCCCGGCAGACAATGGCTCTAGGCGCCGGAGGGGCAATAGTCCTAGTCGACGGGACGCGCCATCGCGCGAAGCTTGAGGCCGGGCGCCACCTCGACCACCGCTTCCACGCGGAAGGCCATGCGCTCCCAGAACGGGGCGGAGCTCGGGCCGCTCCTTCAACTGGGACACGACCGGGATAGAGGTTCAGCGCTGGTAAGTGCCCATCAGCCCGGCTTCGGCGAGCACGTGCCCCGAGAGCGAAGCGAGCACTTGCGCCTTGGCGGCGCGCGGCTTGAGGCCGAGGACTTTGTCGAGCGCATAGAGCTTGAAGAAGTAGCGGTGCGGCTTGCCGGGCGGCGGCAGCGGCCCGTAGTAACCAAGCCGTTCGAACTGGTCCACACCCCAGCAGACACCGTGCTTCGATCCGCCAGGCCCCGTCTCGGTCTTCGATATTTTTTGGGGCAGTTCCATTTGCGTCGCGGGAAGATCGTAGAGCACCCAGTGGACCCAGGTGCCGGCAGGCGCGTCGGGATCGTCCATGATCAACGCAAAGCTCTTGGTCGCCGCCGGCGCGTTCGCCCATCGCAGCGCGGGCGAGCAGTCCTCGCCATCGCCGGTATGCATCTTCGGGATTTGACCGCTGGATTGGAAGGCCGGGCTCGTCAAAGTCATCATGGAGGTGTCCTCATCTGCGACTAGAACAGCGACAGGAAGCGGTCTTCGTACTCCTCGAAAAGATCGTGCTCGCGAAGCTTCCTTCCCAGCGCCTCGACGAAGGAGCGGTCGCGCCGGGCGGAGTCGAAAAGCGCTTCCACCTCGCGCCGCCGCCGGTCACCCTCGCCGCGGTCGGGGGAGAACATGTCACGGCGCTCCAGGTCCCGCACGTGGCCAGGAAAGGAGCGTGCCGCTTCGTCGAGAGTGAACTTCATGAGCGCCAGCGACCACGCGCTGTCGGGACAGAGGATCACGGCCCGATCCGTCACGCCGCGCGCTTCGAAGTCGGCGAGCATCCGGTCGGCGATGATGCGTTGGTTCTCGTGAACAACGCACGCGGCGAGGCCCTGGTTGCGGAAGTTATACTCGAGCCCTCGCAACAGGTCTCGGTAGGATGTCGAGATCCAACGCGCGAACCCGGCGGCCTCGTCTCCGAAGCCTTCAAACCGCTCTTTAAACGCGCTTGGCGTCAATATCTGCGGGCGCTGAGAGACGACGGTTCCCTCACGTACACGCGTCCGGTCGGGCAACTCGTCTACCGTCGAGATGAGGTGATAGTTGATGTGCGTTGAGCCGAAAGTGGCTAGGCGGTGTTTGGGCTCACGCAGGATATGCGTGCGGGAGAGAAGTTTCTGGATCGGGTCTGATGCCACGTCCTTATTCTAGATAAAATAGACGAGCCAACACCCCGCGTTATTTCGTAGGTTGCTCCCGGGAAAGTCTGGGCGC
>JBBTJN010000008.1:0-15478 GCA_038059415.1 Elusimicrobiota bacterium
CCTCGAAACGGCCGAGATCGCGGTTTCGGCCGCCTTGACCGGCCACATGATCTTCTCGACCTTGCACACCAACAGCGCGCTCGGCGCGGTCACGCGACTTCTCGACATGGGGCTCGAGCCGTTCTTGATCTCGTCGGCGCTGACCGCCGTCTCCTCCCAGCGCCTGGCGCGGCGGGTCTGCGCCGGCTGCTCCCAGCCGTACGCCCCGACCCCCGCCGAAATCGCCGAGATTGAGCGTCGCATGAAGATCAGTGCAATCCGGTCTCCCGAGGGCCTGCTCACGGGCCTCAGACAGGGAGCGGGCTGCATGGCCTGCCGCCAGAGCGGCTATCTGGGCCGCATCCTGCTCTTCGAGTACGTGGTGATCACCCCGACCTTGCGCACGATGATACTGAAAAAGGCAGGGCTCGATGAACTGCACGCGGCGGCCCTCGCCGATGGCGGTGAGCCGCTGATCTCCGACGGCCTGCGCAAGGCCAGCAAGGGCGCCGTCGCGCTCTCCGAGGTGTTCCGCGTCATCGATTCGGCCGACTAGAGTCCGACCCAGGACGATTTAGTATCATCAAGCCGTGAAGGTCCTCCTTCTCGGCTCCGGCGGCAGGGAACACGCGATGGCGTGGGCGTTGGCCAAGAGCCCCAGGCTCTTGAAGCTTTGGGCAGCGCCCGGCTCCGACGGCATGGGCACGTTGGCCGAGGGCGTCCCCCTCGATCCTCTCGACCCGAAGGCCGTGCGCGCCTTCTGCGTCGAGAACGGCGTCGAGCTTCTCGTCGTGGGACCGGAGGCCCCTCTCGCCGCCGGCGTCGCCGACGCAGTCCGCGCCGCCGCCATCCCCGTGTTCGGTCCGGACCAGGCCGGCGCCCGCCTCGAGTCCTCGAAGGCCTTCGCCAAGGACTTCATGCTCCGCCACAGGCTGCCGACCGCGCGCGCGCGCGTCGGCGGAACCCCCGAAGCTCTCGCCGCGATCCGCGAGTTCGGCGGACGCTGCGCGGTGAAAGCCGACGGCCTTGCCGCCGGCAAAGGCGTGATCATCTGCGCGACGCTGCCGGAGGCGGAAGCGGCGGTCAAAACGCTCGCGGCCACGGGCGCCGGCAGCACGCTTCTCGTTGAAGAACTGTTGACCGGCCCCGAGATTTCGATGATGGCCCTGCTCGACGGCAAGACCTACGCTTTACTGCCCGCCAGCCAGGACCACAAGCGTCTTCTCGACGATGACCTCGGCCCCAACACCGGAGGCATGGGCGCCTTATGTCCCGTGCCGCTCGACGCCGAGCTCCTCGCGCAGGTCCGCGCCGAAGTGTTCGACCGTGCGCTCCAAGGCCTCGCCGCCGACGGGCTCGACTACCGCGGCGTGCTCTACGCCGGCCTCATGCTCACGCCCGACGGACCAAAGGTGCTCGAGTTCAACGCCCGGCTCGGTGATCCGGAAGCTCAGGCGGTGCTGCCGTTGCTTGACGCCGACTTCCTCGAGCTATGCCTCGCCTGCGCGCGCGGTGAGTTGCGCCTGGACCGCGTCCCGGCCCTCGCCGGAGCCTGCGTGTCTGTCGTCATCGCCGCCGAGGGCTACCCGCAAGCGCCGCAGTCCGGCGCCGTGCTCACTCCCGAGGCCGCGGACGGCCTCGACGGCGTCATGGTGTTCCATGCGGGCACAAAGAAGGAAGGTTCTTGCTGGATCGCGACGGGCGGGCGCGTGCTGAACGCGACCGGCCTCGGCGCGGATCTCGCCGCCGCGCGCGAGCGCGCATACTCAGCCGTGTCCCGCGTCGTCGGACCAGGTCTGCGCTGGAGAAAGGACGTGGCCGCCAAGATGATCGGGAGGACTCTCGCGTGAAGAAGAACACAAAGCCGCTCGTCGGCATCATCATGGGCAGCAAGTCGGACTGGGCGACGATGAAGGCCGCCGCGGACGTTCTCAGCGACTACGGCGTCCCGTACGACGCGCAGATCGTCTCCGCCCACCGCACGCCGATGAAGCTGTTCAGCTACGCCGCCTGCGCGCAGGCGCGCGGCCTGAAGGTCATCATCGCCGGCGCCGGAGGCGCGGCGCACCTCCCCGGCATGACCGCGGCGATGACCCGGCTGCCCGTACTCGGCGTCCCCGTGGAGTCGCGCGCGCTCAAGGGCCTCGACTCCCTCCTCTCGATCAACCAGATGCCGCGCGGAGTCGCCGTCGCGACGCTCGCCATCGGCGCAGCGGGCGCCGCCAATGCGGGGCACCTCGCCGCGCAGATCCTGGCGCTCGGCGACCCGGCGCTGTCCAAGCGCGTCGAGAAGTTCCGCGCCGCACAGACGCGCAAGGTGCTCCGGGACAACCTGTGACGGAGCCGCTGGCCCCCGGGAAAACTCTCGGGATTCTCGGCGGCGGCCAGCTCGGACGCTTCATAGCCGAGGCCGCGAAGGGCCTCGGCTATCGTACCGCGGCGCTCGACTCGTCGCCCTCCTCTCCCGCCCTGCAGATCGTGGACATTCCGATCGTCGGGTCCGTGGACGATGCGACGGCGGCGATGAAGCTCGCGATGGCGGCGAATCTTCTCACTCTCGAGTGGGAACTCATCCCAGCCGTCGTCCTGGAGAGGGTCGCAAAAGCCCGGACGCTTTTCCCGGCGCCCTCGGTCCTGGCCATCATCCAGGATCGCCTGATTCAAAAGAATTTTCTCGCGAAGCACGGCTTCCCGCAAACCCCATATGGCGGGGCGACGACGGCCGCAGGCTGGAAATATCCAGTCATCCTCAAACGACGCACCCATGGCTACGACGGAAAAGGGCAGTGCCGTCTCGAGCGCGAGTCGGACGCGCCCAGGGCGGCCAAGGTCCTGCAAGCGCCCTGCGTCTGGGAAAAGAAGGTGGACTTCAAGGCCGAGATCTCCGTGATCCTCGCGCGCGGCCGCGACGGGAAGACCGCCGTCTATCCGGTCGCCGAAAACGCGCATCGCGACGGCGTTCTCCACGCCACCCGGGCGCCGGCCAAAATTCCGCGCGACGTGGAAGCCAAGGCGGTCGAGCTCGCGAATAAAATATCCGAGGCCCTCGGCCATGTCGGGGTGATGGCCGTTGAAATGTTTCTCCTCCACGACGAGTCTTTGCTCGTCAATGAAATCGCCCCGCGCGTGCACAACAGCGGCCACTACACCTTGGGCGGCTGCGCCGTGTCGCAGTTCGAGCAGCATGTGCGCGCCGTCTGCGGCCTGCCTCTGGGCGACACGCGCCTGCTCGAGGGCCACGCCGCGATGGTCAACCTGCTCGGCGATCTATGGGAAAAAGGCGAGCCGCGTTGGTCCCTGCTCGACGAGATCCCCGGCGCGAAGCTGCACCTATACGGGAAATCCGACGCGCGCCCCGGTCGCAAGATGGGCCACTACACCGTCGTCGGCGCCGCCGCCGAAGCCGAGTTCGAGAGGGCGGACGACCGCCTCAAGGCCCTGCGCGGCTAAGGCTTCTTGGCCTTGGTTTTCTTGGGCGCTTTTCTCAGAGAACCGCGCTTTCGCGGCTTGAGCAAGGACACCTGCCGGCGCATCTGCGCAATCACGGTTCGAAAGGCGATTGCCTCATCTTCCGAGACGCGGATGAAATGCTCGCCGTACTTGAAGCGCGCGATCTCCCCGGTCTTGAGCTTGAGCGCGATCTTGTCGCCCTCCACGCCAAAGACGCTGCCGAGTTCGCCGCTCAGCTCGTTGCGCAGGACGTCGAAAAGTCGGACATTGGACAGCTCGATGGGGAAATTCATGATGGCCCGCATTTTAGCAAAACACAACCGAGGTTCCCCGCTCTCTCATCAGCTGTTTCCGGAAACAGCCCGCGGTTTCGTGGACGCGCGCTTCCCAAAATAGTCTAATCGTCCAGGCGGGCTTCATCGCCGAGGAAAAGTGGCGCCGAGAGACTGGGAAAAGAAAGACCTGCTCGGCTTGGAAAGGCTGAGCGCCTCCGAGATCGAGACGATCCTCGATTTGGCCGCTTCTTTAAAGATCACCCCCCCGACAGACCTCCACAAAGGCCGCACCGTCGCCTTTATCTTCACCGAGGCTTCGACGCGCACGCGCTCGTCCTTCGAGATGGCGGCCAAGCGCCTCGGCGCCGATGTGTTAAGTTTCTCTCCCGTCGGATCCTCTTTATCCAAAGGCGAGACCTTGCTCGACACCTTCCTCAACCTCCAAGCCGTCGGAGTGACCCATTTCGTCGTGCGCCACGAACGCTCCGGCGTGCTCGAGGACCTGGCGCCCTTGCTCAAGGCCTCGGTCATCAACGCCGGCGACGGCTGTCACGAGCATCCGACGCAGGCATTGCTCGACCTGCTCACCTTGAGAGAGCGCTGGGGAAGCTTCTCGGGCAAGAAGGTCGTCATTCTGGGCGACATCCGCCACAGCCGGGTCGCCCGGTCGAACCTGTTCGCGCTCAAGAAGCTCGGCGCGAAGGTGGTCTTCTGCGGCCCGACGCCGCTGTGCCCCGATGATTTCGCGGCGCTCGGAGCAAGCGTCGAGCACAACGTCGAGAAAGCCCTCAAGGGCGCCGACGCCGTCAACGTTCTGCGCCTGCAGATCGAGCGCATGGATCAGGGCTTCGTGCCCTCGCTCGCCGACTTTGCCCTGGCCTACCAGCTCACGCCCGCGCGAGTCGAACTCATGAAACCCGGGGCGCTCGTCCTGCACCCCGGCCCGATCAACCGCGGCGTCGAAATCGACTCCGCGGTCGCCGACGGCCCGCGTTCCGTGATCCTCGAACAGGTCGCCAACGGCGTGCTCGTGCGCATGGCCGTGCTGGCGCTGTGCGAGCAAGGGAGAACTCTTGCCTGAGCAATTGATCGTCATGGGCGGCTTATTGATCGACCCGGCGGTGAAGGTCGAGGCCGTGCGCGACATCCTCATCGAGGATGGGAAAATATCCGCGATTGCGCCTGGCCTTGCCCGCAAGTCCGCGCTCAGAGGCGTGCCCGCCATCGACGCGAAGGGCAAGTGGGTGATCCCCGGCCTCGTGGACATGCACGTCCATCTTCGGGAGCCGGGCCGCGAGGGCGACGAGACGATCAAGACGGGCACGAAGGCCGCGGCGCGCGGCGGCGTGACGACCGTGCTCGCGATGGCCAACACCGAGCCCGTGAGCGATTCCCCCTCCCAACTCGCCTTCCTCCACGCGAAGGCCAGGACCGACGCCGTCATCACCGTGCTGTTCGCGGGCGCGCTCACGGCCGGCCAGAATGGCGAAAAACTCACCGAATTCGCCAAGCTCCGCGCCGCGGGCGCCGCGGCCCTGTCCGACGACGGGCGCCCCGTGATGGACGCGGGCCTGCTTCGCCGCGCCCTCGAATATGCCGATGACCTTGGATTACTCGTGATCGATCACTGCGAGGATCTCAACTTGTCGAACGGAGCCTGCGTCAATGAAGGGCCGACGGCCTTGAGAAAAGGCCTCAGGGGCGCGCCTTGGGCGGCGGAGACGGCCCAGGTCGTTCGGGACATCGTCTTGGCCCAGTTGACGGGAGCACGGCTTCACATAGCCCATGTTTCCACCGCGGCCTCGGTGGAAGCGATCAGAACGGCGAAGAGAAACGGCATTCGGATCTCAGCGGAAGCGGCGCCTCACCATTTCGCCCTCATCGACAAAGATATCAACGGCTACGACTCCAACTGGAAGATGAATCCGCCTCTTCGCGGCGTTGAAGATAGGCTGGCGCTGCTGGCGGGGCTGGCTGACGGCACTATCGACGCGATCGCGACCGATCACGCCCCTCACGGCTGCGCGGCCAAGGAACTCGGCATGGACCTGGCCCCCTTCGGCATCATCGGCCTGGAGACCTCGTTGTCCGTGGCGCTCACCGATCTGTTCCACAAGAAGGTCCTCACGCGCCGCAAGCTTGTCGAGCGGATGTCCTCCGGGCCCGCCGCCCTCCTCGGCCTCAAGGACAAGGGAACTCTGACGCCCGGCGCCGACGCAGACCTCGTCATCGTGGACCCCGAACTCACGTGGACGCCCGCCGCTGCCTTCTTCTCCAAGAGCCGCAACACGCCCTTCGCCGGACGCCGTCTCAAAGGCCGGGCGCTCACGACACTCTCCGCCGGCCGCGTAGTCCATGCTTTATGAAGTCCTCAAACCATGGCTCTTCACGCTCGACGCCGAGCGTGTCCATGAGGAGGTCTCGGGATTAATGGGTTTTGCGGCCTGCATTCCAGGGGCCGCTGACATATTGTCGCTATTGACCGGGCCGAGCGGAAAGGGCCTTGGGAAAACGGTCTTCGGCATATACTTTCCCAACCCCGTCGGACTTGCCGCGGGTTTTGATAAAGATGGGCGGTTGATCCCGATTTTGCCCGGCCTTGGTTTTGGTTTTCTCGAGATCGGGTCCGTCACCTTGGAGCCTCAGCCGGGCAATCCCAAGCCGCGCCTATTCCGGCTCGTCGAACAGGGCGCGATCCTGAACCGTATGGGCTTCAATTCCGAGGGCGCGCGGGCCGTCGCGCTGCGCTTGTCGACGAATCCTCATCCTTGCGTTCCACTTGGGATTAACCTGGGCCTCAACAAAGGCGTGTCCGCCGAAGTCGCCCCCAAAGCGTATTCCCAGACTTTCCGTTTGTTGGCCAAATATGGCGATTACTTCGTCATCAACGTGTCTTCCCCCAACACGCCCGGCCTGCGTGATCTTCAACAGGCAACGCAATTGGCGGCGATACTCGACGCCGTTCAGGAAACGAACGCGGGGAGAAAACCGGTGCTCGTGAAGCTGTCGCCCGATCTTAACGACGACGATCTGTCGGCATGTATCGACGTCGCCGGAAAGGTTTCCCAAGGTTTTGTCGTTTCAAATACCACGATTTCCCGTGAAGGCTTGCCGGATCGATACAAGTCCGAAGCCGGCGGCCTCTCGGGCGTCCCGCTTAAGACCCGCGCGACCGAACTCGTTCGAAAGGTGCGCGGCATGACCAAACTCCCGATCATCGGCGTTGGCGGCATCGCGACGACGACCGACGCGAAAGAGCGGCTTGACGCGGGCGCAGACCTCGTTCAACTGTACACGGGGTTGATCTACGGCGGCCCCGGGGTCGTGAAGCGGATCACCAGGGGGCTCGAGTGACGCAGGTCATCGTTGCCCTCGACGTGGACTCGATTGCGAAGCAGGAATATCTGCTCAAGGCCCTCCACGGCACGATCGTCTGGTACAAGGTCGGCCTCCAGCTGTTCACCGCGCACGGCAAGCGCGCCGTCGACATCGTCCAGCGCCACGACGGCAAGGTATTCCTCGATCTCAAGCTCCACGATATTCCGCAGACGGTGGCGCACACGGTGCACGAGGCTCAGAAGCTCGGCGTCGACGCGGTCTCCTTCCACCTCATGGGCGGCGCCGACATGCTGCGAGCCGCGGCCGCGGTCATGCCGCGCCCAAAGCTGTGGGGCGTGAGCGTGCTGACGAGCATGGGCCCCAGGGACGTGAAGGTCTTCGCCGCCTCCACCAAGATACCCTCCCTCGTAAAATCCCTCGCGAAGCAAGGCTGGGTCGGCGGGGCGGACGCGACGATATGCTCGCCCCGGGAAGTCGGGATGCTGAAGAAGGCCTTTCCGCATCTCGACATGAAGTTCGTGACCCCCGGCATCCGCCCCAAGGGCGCCGCCCTCAACGACCAGAACCGCGTGATGACCCCGGGCGAGGCGGCAAAGCTCGGCATCGACTTCGTCGTGATCGGTCGCCCCATCACCCACGCGGAGGACCCGCGCAAGGCCGCGCTCGACATTCTAGCCGAGATGAAGGCGGCCGTCCCAAAGTCCCTGGATAAAAAATGAACATCGAGACGCTCTTTCTCCAACACGGCGCTCTGCTCGAGGGACATTTTCTGCTTTCCTCCGGCCTGCACAGCGACCGCTACCTGCAATGCGCCCTCGTCCTGGCTCAGCCCGGCGCGGCCGAAACGCTCGGCAAGGCGTTGGCTGGGAAATGCGCGCAGAAGCCCGACCTCGTGATGTCTCCCGCCATGGGAGGGCTTATCATCGGCCAAGAGGTCGCGCGCGCCCTCGGTGTTCGGCACTACTTTACCGAGCGCGTGGATGGCGCCATGGTCCTGCGCCGCGGATTTACGTTGAAGCCCGGCGAAAAGGTCGTCGTCGTCGAGGACGTCGTGACCACGGGCAAATCCACCAAAGAGGTCTTCGACGTGATCCGCGCCGTTGGCGCCGTCGTCTCGGGAGCTTTGTCGGTCGTGGATCGTTCTGAAGGCAAAGCGAACCTCAGCATCCCGTATTCGGCCCTTTGGACGGTTTCGGTCCCGGCTTGGCGGCCGGACGCATGCCCGCCCTGCCGGGCGGGCATGCCCGTGCTTAAGCCCGGAAGCCGCATGGAGAAAAAGAATGAGTAGCGCGACTCTCACTTACCGCAAGTCCGGGGTGAACATCGACCTCGCCGACAAGCTCGTCGATCACATTCAGAAAAGGGCCCCGGCCATCGGCGGCTTCGCGGGTCTGTTCCCCCTCGACCTCGACGGCGAAGGCCCCTGGGAACTCGTCGCCTGCACCGACGGCGTCGGCACGAAGCTGAAGCTCGCCTTCGCGCTCGACAGGCACGACACGATCGGCATCGACCTCGTCGCGATGTCGGTCAACGACCTCGTCTGCTGCGGCGCCAAGCCCCTGATCTTCCTCGACTACTATGCCACCGGCAAGCTCCGGCTGAAGACCTCGAAGAAAATCATCGCCGGCATCATGGAGGGCTGCCGCCGCGGCCGCTGCGTCCTTCTCGGCGGCGAGACCGCGGAGATGCCCGGCATGTACCCCAAGAACGAGTACGACCTCGCGGGCTTCGCCGTCGGCATCGTCAAGCGCAAGGACGTCATCGACGGCTCCAAGATATTCCCCGGCGACCTGATCCTGGGCCTGCCGTCTTCCGGACTGCACAGCAACGGGTACTCGCTGGCGCGCCAGGTGTTCAAGGGCAGGGACCTCGCGAAATTCGGCAAGACGCTCCTCACCCCGACCCGTATCTACGTCGATGCGGTCAACGCTCTCACGAAAGCCCTGCGCGCCGAGGACGGCATCATCATGGGCCTTTCCCACATCACCGGCGGCGGCCTCGTCGAGAACGTGCCCCGCATCCTCCCGCGCGGCAGATCGGCGATCTTCCGCAAGGACACCTGGAAGATGAGCCCGCTGTTCCGCGAGATCCAGCGCCGCGGCAACGTTCCGGAAAAAGAAATGTGGCGCACGTTCAACATGGGCCTCGGCCTCGTCGTCGTGATCCGCCCCGAGAGCCTGGCCGCGGCGAAGAAGGCCCTGCCCGAGGCTCGCCTCGTCGGAGAGATCGTCGAAGGCAAGCACAAAGTCGAGATCGTCTGATGAAAATCGCGGTCTTCGCCTCCGGGGAAGGCACCAACCTCCAGGCCCTGCTCGACGCCTGCACGGACGGGCGCGTGCGCGGTTCGGTCGTCCTCGTCGTCTCCAACAAGGCGGATTCGGGCGCGGTTCGTCGCGCCCAGCGCCTCGGCATCGAGGCCTTGGTCTGCCCCCATGACGCCCACCCAACGGCCGACGAATATAACGCCTTCCTCGCGCAGGAATGCAAAAAACGCGGCGTGGGAATCATCTGCCTCGCGGGCTTCATGCTCAAGATCAAACGGCCGCTCATCGAGTCCTACCCCGGCCGCATCCTCAACGTTCATCCCGCCCTCCTGCCCGCCTTCGGCGGGCAAGGCATGTACGGAAAGAAAGTGCACGAGGCCGTCGTCGCGGCTGGCGTCAAGGTCAGCGGCGCCACGATCCACATCGTCGACGAGGAATACGACCACGGCCCGATCGTCCTGCAGGCGACCGTGCCCGTGCTCGCCACCGACACGGCCGGGACCTTGGCCGCGCGCGTGCTGGCACAGGAGCATTGGATTTATCCGCGCGCCGTCGCGCTGTTTGCCGAAGGTCGGGCCAAGATCGAGAACGGAAAGTTCTCGGCGAGGCCGTCGCCGCACGAGGCTTCCCCGCGCCTCAAGCGCGCGCTGATCTCGGTGTCGGATAAAACCGGAGTCGTGGATTTCGCCAAAGGGCTGCACGAATTGGGCGTGGAGATCGTCTCGACATCCGGCACTTTTAAGGCTCTCGTGCAGGCCGGCCTTCCCGTGAGGCCCTTGGAAACCATGACGGGCTTCCCCGAGATCCTCGACGGCCGGGTCAAAACGCTTCATCCGCATGTGCATGGCGCCATTCTTCTGCGCCGCAAAGATCCCAAGCAGGTCCGGGAAGCGGAACTCTTCGGTCTTGAGCCGATCGATCTCGTCGCCGTCAACCTCTATCCGTTCGCCACGACCGTCGCCCAAGCCAAAGACCCCTACGAGCAAGCCGTTATCGAACAGATCGACATCGGCGGCGTCGCCTTGATCCGCGCCGCGAGCAAGAATTTCGAGGATGTGGCCGTGCTCACCGCGCCGTCCGACTACGCGGGCGTGCTGGCCGAGCTCAATGCCGCGCAATGCCGCCTGACCCTCGAGACGCGCAAGCGCCTGGCGCTGACGGGCTTTCGCCACACCGCCGAGTACGATACGATGATCTCCGGCGCCTGGTCTGGAGGCGCCGCCGCCAACGAGAAGGAAGTCGGAACCTTCCCGGCGATGCTTGAGAACCGTCTGACAAAAATTCAGGACCTGCGTTACGGCGAGAACCCGCACCAGAAGGCCGCGTTGTACGCCTCCGAAACCGGGATGTCCTTCTCCAAGATACACGGCAAGGAGCTTTCCTACAACAATCTCCTTGACGCGGCCGGCGCCTGGGATGCGGTCTCCGATTTCGAGACTCCCGCCGCCGTCGTATTCAAGCACGTGACCCCCGCCGGCATCGGCACGGGAGAGACGATCGAGCAAGCTTTCGACAAAGCCTGGACCACAGATCCCCTCTCGGCTTTCGGCGGCGCGCTCGCCTTCAACCGCCCGGTCACGCGCGAGATCGCGGAGCTTCTGTCCAAGCGCTTCGTCGAGGTCCTCGTCGCCCCCGGCTACGACCCCGAGGCCCTCGAGATCCTCGCGAAGAAGCCCAACGTCCGCATACTCGTGCGCACGCGCCCGCCGACCGGCGCGCTCCAATACCGTTCGATCGGCGACGAAGTGCTCGTCACCGAGCCCGACCGCGCGATCACCGGCACGGACTGGAAGATCGTCTCCAAGCGCGCGCCGACCGAAAAGGAAGCGGCCGCCTTGAGATTCGCCTGGACCGCCGCCAAGCACGTGAAGTCAAACGCGATCGTCCTCGCCGGCCCCGGCCGCACCGTCGGTATCGGCGCGGGCCAGATGTCGCGCGTGGACTCCGTCCACATGGCCGGGGTCAAGTTCAAGCTCTGGCTGCGCGACAACGAGGGTCCCGCAGCGCTCGTGCTCGCCTCCGACGCCTTCTTCCCCTTCCGCGACGGCATCGACGCGGCCTTCAACCTGGGCATCTCCGCGATCATCCACCCGGGCGGCTCAATTAAAGACGCCGAAGTGATCGCCGCGGCGGACGAGCACAACCTGGCGATGGTCATGACGGGCATGAGGCACTTCCGACATTAGTTGAGAGGATCTATGGCGAAATTGAATGCAAAAGAAATTCGCGATGCGGCTCTTAAGATTATTCTCAAACACCCCGGAGGAATCCGCTATACCGATCTCGTTGGACAGATTGCGGCCACCTCACCCGAGACTCCCAAAAACACGATTAATGGGTCCGTCTGGGATCTGGAGGTTCGTAGACCAGCAGATATCCTCAAGCCGACCCGTGGCCTCTATTTGGCAACAAGGTATGCTGATAAAGAATTGCTACCTCCTGAACTGCCCGCAAACAAGACAGGGCCGAAGCTTCGAGAAGAAGATTTTTACGAATTGTTCGCCGACTATCTAAAAGGCGATCTCAACGAGGTCAAGAAGGTCATAGCGCTCGGGGGCGGCGGCCTGAAGGCAAAGTGGGGGACGCCGGATGTCCTCGGGGTGTATAAATCATCTGGCGCGGATCTAGTCAAATTCGCAGATGAGATCGTGTCTGCCGAAATAAAAATAGACCCGCTTCAGCCCGTCGTCGCTTTCGGCCAGGCCGCGGCTTATCGGTTATTCTCAAACCGCGTGTACGTGGTCATGCCATCCATCATCACGAAAGAAGATCAAGATAGACTCGAGGCTCTCTGTATGCTTTACGGTATCGGGCTGATCCTATTCGATCTCAATCTCAAGGAGCCCGGATTTTCCATTCGAGTCCGAGCCCAGCGATTTCAGCCCGACATGTTTTATGTCAACGAATTCGCGAGGAACCTCCACAAACATAGTCCGGAAAAATTCGAAGAGTTGTTTGGCTGAGCCCTGCATGCCCAAGATAAATGAATTCGTTTTGTCGAACCGCGCGCGTGACGCTCTACAGGGCCTGGAAGGTTTCGGGCGTGAGACCGGCCTGCTTGAGCAGGCTCATCAGGAGACCGCGCTTCATCTCGCGGGCGTGGATGGGAACGATGAGACGGATTCCGGAAGGGTGATACAACACCGCGTGACTTCCGGATTGATGATCGACCTCATAGCCGACGCGGCGAAGCTTGCGGACGAACTCCCTTGGCTTGACGCTGCCGAGACGGGACATCAGGCCGGCAGGGAGATCGAAACGGACTCCACGAGTTCCTTCCCGAGGACCGGCAACGATTCGCCTCGTTTCTTAAGGCTGGCGCAATACGCCAGAATGGCATCCTTGACCATATCCTCGGCCTCTTCAAAGGTCTCGCCCTGGGTCACGCAACCAGGCAAGGAGGGAACGCGAGCGATGAACCCGCCTTCCTCTGCGGACTCGAAGACCACGGTCAGACGTACCGTTTTAGACGCCACAGGATCAGTTTAACAGAGGTTCCGACTCAACGCAAGGACTCAAACCATGAACGACAAAGCTTGGCTGGCCCTTGAAGACGGGACCGTGTGCGCCGGACGCGCGTGCGGCGCCGCCCGGGAAACCGGCGGCGCGGTAGTGTTCAACACGGCGATGACCGGCTACCAGGAAATCCTGACGGACCCGTCGTATGCGGGGCAGTGCGTGGTCATGACCTTCCCGCTCATCGGCAACTACGGCATCACCGCGGGCGACAACGAGTCGCTGCGCCCGCGCCTGTCGGGCTTTGTCGCGCGTGAAATGTGCAAGACCCCGTCAAACTACGAGTCCGTGCAGCCGGTCGGCGACTTTCTAAAAAAACACGGCATTGTCGCAATCGAGGAGATCGACACGCGCGCGCTGACCCTCAAGCTGCGGGACAAGGGCGCCCTTCGCGGGATCATCTCGACTTTGGGCGGCGACATGAAGCGCCTCGTGGCGAAAGCAAAATCCCTACCCTCGATGGCCGGCCAAAACCTCGCAAAGACCGTCACCTGCGAAAAATCCTACTCATGGGACGAGGGCTACAAGCCCGCCGAAAAAACCTTTCACGTCGCGGTCCTGGACTTCGGCGTGAAGCACGGCATCCTGCGCTGCCTCGCGGCAATGGGCTGCAAGGTCACCATCATCCCCGCCGGCACGACGGCCGAGAATATCCTCCAGCTCAAGCCCGACGGCGTCCTGCTCAGCAACGGCCCCGGCGACCCCGAACCCGTGAGCGACGCCGTCGAAACGATCAAGCATCTTCTCGCGAAGCGCATGCCGATCTTCGGCATATGCCTGGGCCATCAGCTGCTCGGCCTCGCCCTCGGCGGGAAAACCTATAAGCTGAAATTCGGCCATCACGGCTCCAACCATCCGGTCAAGGATCTGGAAACCGGGAAAATCGAGATCACCTCACAGAACCACGGCTTCTGCGTGGACCTCAAGACCTTGCCGTCCTCGGTCAAGACGACCCATGTCAACCTCAACGACGGCACGTCCGAAGGCATGGCCCATACGGAGCTTCCCGCCTTCTCCGTCCAGTACCACCCCGAAGCCTCGGCCGGGCCGCACGACAGCCGCTACCTGTTCGAGCGCTTTAGAATCTTGATGCTGACCCGCCAGGAGGCGCACTCACGATGAACCTGCTGCTCATTCTCGTCGCATGCATGATCCCGTTTATCTGGTACTTCTGGCGCGAGCACAAGCTCAGCACGCCCGCGCTGCAGTGGCCGGCCCTACAATCGGTTCTCGGCCTCGAGTACGAGGCGAACCCGCCGCGTCTCAGCGGGACCTGGAACGGCCGCAGGGTGGCGTTTGAAGCCCCCACGGGCACCGTCACCGTGACGGCGTGGCTCAACGCCGAGACGCGGCTGCGCGTCGAATGCGGCCCGAAGGAGCTTGTGGCCCGGCGCGCCGGCGTGGTCGTACCCGATGCGGTTGAGCCTCTCGAGGGCGCCTTCCGGGATAAACTGCTCGCGCGCTGCTCGGACAAGGCTGCCGGACGCATCGTCTTCGACTCGACTATGCAGCAGCGCCTCGCGGGCCTGCCCACCGTGGATTTCGTCGGCGAGCAGTTCCGGGTGGCGTGGACGGTCCCCGTCGTGAGCGATCTCAATGAAACGGAGGCCCTTCTCGGCGCGCTGTGCGCGATCGCCGACGGCCTGGAGAACTTTCCCAAGCCCGGAGCGACGCCCAATGCCCAAGCGAACCGATCTTAAGAAAATCCTCGTCGTCGGCTCCGGCCCGATCGTCATCGGGCAGGGCTGCGAGTTCGACTACTCCGGCACGCAGGGCATCAAGGCCCTGCGCGAAGAGGGCTATGAAGTCTGCCTGATCAACTCCAACCCGGCCACGATCATGACCGACCCCGAGCTCGCCGACCGCACCTACATCGAGCCGCTGACCCCGGAATACCTCGAGAAGGTCATCGCGATTGAAAGGCCACAGGCCATCCTGCCCACCTTGGGCGGCCAGACTGCGCTGAACCTCACCGTGTCCGCCGCCGAGAAGGGAATTTTGAAGCGCCACAACGTCGAGATCATCGGCGCGCGTCTGGAGACCATCCGCAAGGCGGAGGACCGCCAGCTGTTCAAGCAGTGCATGCAGAAAATCGGCATCGACCTCCCCCACTCGGTCGTCGTCACCGACGAAAGCGACCTGAAGTCCGTGTCCCGCGATCTCGGTTTCCCGATCATCGTGCGCGCGTCCTTCACGCTCGGCGGCACCGGCGGCGGCATCGCGTACCACTATGACGAGCTTCGCGCCCGCGTCCACGCCGCGTTCGAGATGAGCCCGGTCAAGAAGGTGCTCCTCGAGGAGTCCCTTCTCGGCTGGAAGGAGTATGAGCTTGAAGTCATGCGCGACTGCAAGGATAACTTCGTCGTCGTCTGCACGATCGAGAACCTGGACCCGATGGGCGTGCACACCGGCGACTCGATTACGGTGGCGCCCGCCCAAACTTTGAGCGACCGCCAATACCAAGAGATGCGAGAGGACGCCAAACGCGTCGTCTCCGAGGTCGGAGTCGAGACCGGCGGCTGCAACATCCAGTTTGCCGTCCACCCCGAGACCGGTCGCCGCATCGTAGTCGAAATCAACCCGCGCGTGTCGCGCTCCTCCGCCCTCGCCTCGAAGGCGACGGGCTTCCCGATCGCGCGCCTGGCCGCGAAGCTC
>JBBTJN010000009.1:0-5407 GCA_038059415.1 Elusimicrobiota bacterium
CGCCCGATCATCGGCACGCAGGACCTGCACCTGGCGCTCGAGCAGAAGCTCGCCAGGTTCAAGGGGACCGAGGCGGCGCTTGTTTTTCAGTCCGGCTTCACCGTCAACGTCGCCTGCTGCCAGAGTCTGATGAGCGACCCGAAGGATATGCTGATCTCCGATGAACTCAACCACGCTTCCATCATCGACGGCGCGCGCCTGGCCAAGGCCGATCGCAAGGTCTACCCGCATAAGGATATGAAGGCGCTTCAGATGATCCTCGAGTCGCCGCAAGCCCGGGGCGCGCGGCGCAAGATGATCGTCACCGACGGCGTGTTCTCGATGGACGGCGATCTTGCTCCGCTGCCGGAGATCGTCGAGCTGGCGGAAAAATACGGCGCGTTCGTCATGGTGGACGACGCGCACGCGTCCGGCGTCATGGGAGAGAACGGTCGCGGCACGCCCTCCCACTTCAAGGTCTGCGAGCGCGTCCAGGTTTCGATCGGCACGCTGTCGAAGGCCGTCGGCTCCGTCGGCGGCTATGTGGCGGGCAGCCGCCGCCTCATCGACTACCTGATTTCGTCCGCGCGTCCCTTCACTTTCTCGAGCTCGCACCCGCCGTCGGTGATCGCGACCTGCGCGGCGGCCATCGACGTGATGCTCGACGAGCCGCAGCGCATTCAAAAGCTGTGGCAAAATTCGGCCCATTTCAAGGAAGGCCTCAAAAAGCTCGGCTTCAACACCGGCGTCTCGCAGACGCCGATTACTCCGGTGCTCATCGGCGACACGACGAAGGCCCAGGAATTTTCCGCGCGCCTGTTCGAGGAGGGGGTCTTCGCCCTCGCGATATGCTTCCCGATCGTCGCCCGCGGCAAGGATCGCCTGCGCACGATCGTGTCCTCCGGCCACACGGCCAAAGATCTTGATTTCGCGCTCGAGAAGTTCGGCAAGGTCGGACGCGAGCTCGGCCTGATCTAGTCTTGCGCGGGGCGCGGATACCAGCGGGCGGCCTAGCCGTGGTATAATCAAACGGTCCAATGCCGATTTCCCTGTTAAAGGTGGAAGATTCCCTGACCCGGGTCCGCGCCGGCCTGGAGAGGCGCGCCCGGCGCATCGAGGGGCGCGTCGGCCAGGAGCTGGCCTCCCACATCGGGCGGCCGGGTAAGATGCTGCGCTCCCGCTTCGCCCTGCTCCTGGCGGGCGCGCTGGGCGTGGACCAGGAGAAGGCCGAGGGGGTCTGCCGGGCCATGGAACTCGTGCACAACGCGAGCCTGCTCCACGACGACTGCGTCGACGAGGCCGACCTTCGCCGCGGTCGCCCGACCCCCAACAACATATTCGGGACCACCATCGGTCTCCTCCTGGGCGACCTCGCCTTCTCTCAGGGCCTTGAGGAGGCGATCGACATTTCGCCCAACGCGCCCAAGCTTCTGGTCACGACCGTGCGCGAGATGACGGTCGGCGAGCTCCAGGAAGAGTTTCTCAAAGGATCGACCGTCGTGACGGTCGAGACCTACATGGGCGTCGCGGCGCGCAAGACCGGCGCTCTGTTCGAGTGGGCGGGCGCCGTGCTTTCCGAACTCAGCCCCTTCCCGCATGAGCAAAGCGACCCGCCCCGTCTTGCCTGCGCGGCCGGCATATTGCTCCAGATCGTCGACGATATTCACGATTATACGTTGACGCAAAGAGTTTCGGGCAAGGATGCGGGCCAGGACTTGGCGAACAGCCGCCTGACCTTGCCGTGCATCTATGCATTGCAGGACGCGCACACCCGCGAGAAGTTCCTGGCGTTGTGGAACGAGAGCAAACCCGACGCGGCCAAGATCTCCGCCTTTTTGAAAGAACGCGGCCACATACAAAGAACACGCGACCATGGCCGCGTGGTCGTAGACTCCATGCTGGCCATGATCAAGGGATTGCCGTGCAAGGCTGAGGCGACCGAGCTCGGGTTCTTCGTTGAGATTATGGCCAAGAGGGAATTTTAGTCATGTCGTATGAAGCGCTGCTGCGCAAGTCGTGGAAAAGCGGCGACTTCATCGTCTCGGAAACGGAGGCGGCCCAGGCCGACCCCGCCGATGAGGCGACCCGGCGGGAAGTCTGCCGGGAAATCGAAGAGATCGCGGCGCGCGAGGCGTGGGACGCCAACTCCTGCCTCGTCGCCCACAGAGAGGGAATTATGAAGCTTGCTCCATTCGTGAAGTTCCGGGAAGAGAAGTTCGGCGCGGTGCTCTTCGAGACGCGCTCCGAAAAGGTTTACACATTGAGCCCCACGGGCGCGGCCGTCGTGCGCGAGGTCATCGCGGGCGCGCAGGCGGCGAACCTAGTCGCCAAACTCGGTGAGAAGTTCGAGGACCAGACCGGCAAGATGGCGACGGAAGCCGAGTCGTTTCTCGCCCAGCTGAAGGACAAGGGGCTGATCGTCGAGTAAGCAGCCATGGCGACAGAAACGGCGCCGCGCGAAACTCGGCGGACATCAGACCTTGCCGCTCCCTTGTACGTGGCTTGGCAGATCACCAACGAGTGCAATTTGGCGTGCCTGCATTGCATCGAGGAGTCCGGCCCCGGCAAAGCATTTAAGGACGAGTTGACGACCCAACAGGCCTACGGCGTCATCGACCAACTGATCAAGAGCGAGGTGCCCTACGTCTCGTTCTCCGGAGGCGAGCCGATGGTCCGCCCCGACTTCTTTGGCATGGTCGAGCGCATCACGAAAGGCGGCGCCGGCCTCAAGATTGAGACCAACGGCCACTACTTGACCCCCGAGAACTGCAAGCGCTTTAAGGATCTCGGAGTGAAGGCGGTCCAGGTCTCCCTCGATGGAGTCACCGCCGCATCGTTCGACAAGATGCGCGTAAACGGCCGGCTCGAGTCGGCGCTGGGCGGCATCAAGAATCTTCGCGAGGCCGGCGTGCCCATCGAGATCAACTTCGTGCCCGCCAAGTTCAACATCAAGGAGATCGGCGCGGCTGTGGATCTCGCGTATGACATCGGCGCGTACTCGTTCTACACCGGCAAGCTGATGTTCACCGGCAACGCGGTTCGCACATGGGGCATCACCGCGCCCGACGAGGCCGATTATCCGCGGTTCTTCGAAACTCTTCGCTTGAAGTGCGACGAATACAAGGGGAAGATTCGCGTCTATTATCACGCGATGGGCTTGCTCGATGAGCTGCGCTATCGCCTGGAAAACCCCGCAGCCCTGTTCATTATCCTGCCCAATGGGAAGGTGAAGCTCATCAACGCGCTGCCGTTTACTTGCGGAGATCTTCGAACCGACACCATCGGCCAGGTGTGGACGCAGTTCCAGGCCGCCTGGAAGAGCCCTCGCGTGGCGACCTTCATCGACCGCCTTGCCGAGGACCCAAGCATCGTCTCCCGCCTTCATCAGTGGGAGGAGGTCGGCGGGCAATGACCGACGTCTTCGCCGCCCCGCACGCGCCCGTCGAGCAGACCCTCGTCATGAAGATCGCTTCGGTCGTTCGCTATAGATTCTTTCTGTACGCGGGGCTGCTGCCGTACTTCCTGGGCGGGGCGTGGTCGTATGGGGTCGAGAAGGTTTTTAAACCCGGAGTTTTCCTTCTGGGGCTATTCGGGATCTTCCTGGCGGTCGTCGGCGTCGAGAGTTTTAATGAATATTTTGACGCGAAGATGGGAACCGATCGTGTGTTCAATCCGGCCGCCGAAGACTACATCCCGGAATGGATGTTTAAGTCGGGCGTGGCGGCCTTCGCGCTCGCGGCCGCCGTCGGATTTTATCTCGCCTGGGATGGCGGCTGGCCGATCGTGCTGTACACGCTCCTCGGCGGAGCCGCCGCCGTCGGGTACGTCGGTCCGCCGATCCGCTGGGTCTATCGCGGATGGGGGGAGACCGTCATCGGTTTAGCGTACGGTCCTTGGATGGTGATGGGTTCCCTTCACCTGCACACGCACCGTTTTTCTTGGGGCGCTCTTCTCGCGTCGTTGGTCCCCGGACTGTTGATCATGTCGTTGGCGACCGTAAACAATATTCCCGACTTCCATCAAGACCGTCTTGTCGGAAAGAAGAATCTAGTCGTTCGGCTGGGACGGGAAAACGGGAGGGCTCTCTATCTGGCGCTGTCCGCTCTGGGATTGCTCATCATTGCGTTGGGCGCCGTTACGGGCATCTTCCCCAAGCTCACGATCCTCGCCGCCGCGGCGGGCTTGCCGTTGTGGTTCATGTCCTTGCGCGCGGGAGCGTCCACCTGGGACACGCCCCGACTCTTCATGCCTGCGATCCGCGCCATCGTTCAGTGCTACGCGCTGACGACCGCGCTGTTCGCGGTGTTCGCGGCGATGGGACGATGAGGATAGAGGCTTTCGCCGCCCCCGCCATGGTCACCTGGCAGCTTACGCGGGACTGCGATCTCGCCTGCCTGCACTGCTGCACGGACTCCGCGCCGGGCAAGGCTTTGGCGGGTGAATTGACGCGGGAACAAGCGTTGAAATTGGCGTCGGAGATCGTCGCGGCGGATGTTCCGTACACGATGATCGTCGGCGGAGAGCCGACCTTGGCGCCGCATTTCGCGGAGGTGTGCAAGACGCTGTCCGACGGCGGGGTTCTGCTCAAGATCGAGACGAACGGCCATAACTTCGACGTGAACGCCCTCAAAGACCTCGGCATTCGCTCCGTTCAGATTTCATTGGATGGGGCCTCGCAGGCGGTGTATGGACGGCAACGAATCAACGGCGTTCTGGTGAAAGCGGTCAATGCTTGCCGTGCGACCGTGCTTGCGGGATTGCCCCTCGAGATCGCTTTTGCGCCGACTAGATTTAATATATTCGAAGCCGAGGCCGTCATCGACCTCGCGGCGTCCCTTGGTGCCTTCCGGTTCAACACCGGACAATTGATGCGCCTGGGCACGGCCGTGAAGTTCTGGGACAAACTCGAACCCTCGAAGGCCGAGTATGCGGCCTTCCTGCGGATGCTCGAGCGTAAAGAACGCGAACTTGACGGCCGCATGGAACTGTGCTACAAGCCATTCTCCCTGGAAGAAGAAATGGCCCATCGGAGGTTTCACCCCTCCGGCACGTTGTTAGTGCTTCCCGACGGGAGGGTGAAGGTCGCAGCACCCCTGCCCTTTATATGCGCCGACCTCAAAATGCAAACTTTACGCGAGGCTTGGGAGTCGTACAAGATTGCCTGGGCCGATGCGCGCGTGCCGATCGCGCTGGCGCGGCTCGTCGCCGAGCCGGCCTCGTCGGCGCAGGCTAATCATTGGATCGCTCTGCATGAAGGGGAAGATCGGAAGCGCCAATCCAACACTATGCCGGTAGTGGTCTGACCGGCAAACAGGAGTAACATGAACGACCAGAAAACCGTGACGGATGCCAAGGCCGAGCCGAAGCTCGCTTGGGAGACGCCCTCTCTTGAGGAAGTTTCCGAGCGCGTGATGGCCCAGCCCTACAT
>JBBTJN010000010.1:0-8318 GCA_038059415.1 Elusimicrobiota bacterium
TCTCGATCTTGGGCAGGGTGTTGACCACGACGTCGTGATGCCACTTGAGGTTGCCCAGGATCGAGTTGCCGTTGGAGAACCACATGAACTTCGTGGGCGTGGGCATGTGGGTCTTGCCCGTGAAATTCTTGTTGCCGACCCGAAGAGGGCGGTCGCCGTAGTTGAAGTAGTGCGCCGACTCGTAGCGAAAGTAAGGCTTGTACACCGCGTGCGCGTGCTCATCGGTCGCGATGTGGAATGGATCCTCGGCGATGTAATACGGCAGGCCGTTGAAGTAGGCGCCGCGGTAGTTGCCCGCGTAAGAGCCGATGTTGCCGCCGTGAGTGCCGATGTTCCGGGTCAGCGAGGCGAGCAGGAAGCCCGTGCGGTCCTTCTGGTCGTTGTTGAAGAAGTGGTTGGGGCCCATGCCGTACACGAGCAAAGTCTTGCCGGAGTTCTTGGAGATCTCGCGGGCCAGCCACGTGATGTTGTCGGGCGAGGTATGGCAGATGGCGCCGGCCGCCTCGGGCGTGTAGTGCGAGGCCTGCTCCTTGATCAGGTCGAAGACCGGGCGAACCTCGACGCTCGTGCCGTCGAGGAGCTTGATGGTGAACTTGCCCTCGAGGGCGTAGTTCCCGGCCTTAGCCGCCTCGTCGCGCGTGACGACGGCCGGGGCGTTCTTGCCCGCGTCCCAGGCGACGAAGTCTCCCCATTCCTCGCGCAGCTCCTGCGCGACGATCTGATTGTCCTGAAGGTAGGCCGACGGCGGCTTCTCTCCCTTCTGCAGCATGACCGTGTTCTTGAGCACGGCGTTCTTGTAGCCGGGGATGTAGTCGGTCGGCTTGAGATTTTTGAGCGTGTCCGAGCGGACCAGGAGCGGCAGGTCGGTATGCCCCTTGATGTACTTCTCGTCGTAGAGCTTCTCCTTGATGATCACGTTGACCATGCCCAGCGCGAAGGCCGGGTCCGTTCCGGGCCGCGCGATAATGACCTTGTCGGCCTTGTTCGAGGTGGACTGATACTCAGGCGCGACCGTGACGATCTTCGCCCCATGCAGGCGCGCCTCGGTGAGCCAATGGGCGTCAGGCATCTTCGTGGAGATCCAGTTCATGCCGATGCAGACGATGAGCTCCGCGTTTTCGGCCGTCACCAGGTCGAAGTCGATGGTCTGCTGGCCGCAGGCCATGGTATGGCCGGGGGGCAGATCCGTGTGCCAGGAGTAGCTGTCCCAGATGCGTCCTCCGACCGCGGTGTCCGCGTTGGTTCCGCGAATTTTTCGGTCGAGCAGGGCGAGAGAGTTCGTGAAGCGGTTCATGCCGAAAATGCGCGTCGCGCCCAGCAGAGGCATGCCGCCGCGGAACTTGAGCGTCTGCACGCCCGCGCCCTTCATCGCCTCGAGCATGTCCTTGTCGTAGCCCTGCTTGGCGAGCCGTGCCTTGCCTTCGTCGCCGTTATAGAAGCGCGCCGTCTGGTCCAGGGCCGTGGCCGCGTACTTGAACGCCTCGTCCCAGGACACCTTGACGAAGGGCTCTTTGCCGCGGTTGCGGTACTGCTCGGGCATGCGTCCATCGCCGTCGCGCGGGAAGCCCAGGTCCGCCCATTCCTTCCAGCCTTTGCGCACCGAGGGGTACTTGAGGCGGCGCGGCCCGTACACCTTGCGTATCAGGGCCAGGCCTTTTTGGCAAAGTCGCGGGTCCCACCGGTGAGAGGCCTGGTTGCCGTAAATATCCTTGGCCTTTCCGTAGCCGAAGCTCGGCCCGAAGAACATGGCCACGCCGTTCTTGGTGTGCGCCTTGAGCAGGCAGTTGTGCGTGTCGTTGGGCGCGCACAGGAAGCAGAACTCCCCATCGGTGGCGACGAGGTCGCGATAGAGTTTTTCCCAGCCCCGGTCGGGATAGCGGTCAAGAGGATTGCCCGCGGTCTCGGTGGGTTTTAAAAGGGCGAACAGCGGTTCAGTGGCCAGCAACATCAGCGCGCCGGCGCCGGTGTACTTCACGAACTCCCGGCGGCTGACGCTCTTTTTTTCCTGATCCATGACTTTCCCCCGACGTTAGATGTGATGTCCGCAAAAAGGGCTGGAATTCACGTCGCAACACTAGTGCCAGTTTCAGCGGTAAAAGTCGCATTGTGAGGCGCATTTATGGCCAAAGTGTTGCTGCTCGCAATAAAAGATGAGCCACAGCGAGAACGCCTGCACGCGCCGCGACTTCTTCCAGTCCCTGTTCAAGGAGTTGGCCTCGACGGCCGGTACATTCGCCACGAGCCTGGGCGACGCCGTCGCCCTCGCAAAAGGCGCGGCCGGCACGAAGGCCCGCCCTCCGCTTAAGCCGTTCGTGCGCCCGCCCGGCGCCGTCGCCGAAGGCAAGTTCCTGGAGTTGTGCACGCTCTGCGACGACTGCGTCAAGGCGTGCCCCGAGTGGGTCGTGCGCAAAACCGGCCCGGAATTCGGCAAGCTCCTGGAAGGCTACCCCGTGATCCTGCCCGCCGAGAATCCCTGCATATTCTGCAAGGGACTGCCCTGCGTCACGGCCTGCAAGACCGGCGCCTTGGTCCCGCCCGCCGCGGGCGCTCCCGTGCGCATCGGCCTTGCCGTCGTGGACAGCGCGCGCTGCTCCATGGGCCAAGGCCGACCCTGCGACCACTGCGTCGGGGAATGCCCCGTCGGCTCGAAAGCCATCTCGCTGATCGCCCTAGGCCTTTGCGCCGGGGTCAACGCCGATCTGTGCACCGGCTGCGGCGAATGCGCCCGGATTTGTCCCGTCGGCGCGATTTCAATTGAGGCCCTGCGCTGAATACGGCAGCTCCTACGCGAACGTCCACAGCACCGGGCAGGGGGCGTGCTTGGAGACTCTGTCGGTGACGCTGCCGAGGAATAATTTTCCCACGGTCGAGTAGCGGTGCGTCGTCATGACGATGAGATCGGCCCTCTCTTCCATGGCGGTCGCGACTATCTCGTGCGCGGCGTCTCCGTCGCGCACCTCGGTGTCTATCGTCGCGACGCCCTTATCCTTCAGACTCGCCGCCGCTTTCTTGACCGCTTCCTCGCCTTCCTTCAGCCAGTTGTCGTGAAGCTTCCGCCATTCATCGGAGTCGGTGACAAGATGCGACGACCGGTACCATCTCTCCACCACGTTGAGGAGGAGAAGCCTGGCGCCGGAGAGCTTGCAGATGTAGGCCGCGTGCTCGACGGCCGCCTCGGTGAGCTTCGGATCGGAGCCGTCGATGGGACATATGACCGTTTTGTATTGCATAAGAACCCCTTTGCGGCCTCAGGAGGCCGAGGACTGCGTGTAATGCTCGACTTTCGGCAGCGCTCGACCGCCTTCGCCGATCCAAGTTCCCGCCCATTTCCTCTGCGCTACGCGCATGACGACGAGCATCACGAACGCGAACGCCGCGAACGAGAAGAAACCCCAGGCGAAAGATCCGGTATGCTGCTTGGAGATGCCCATGGCGTTGGGGATGAACCCTCCGCCCAGAGCGCCGATCTCGCCGATCATGCTCCCGGCGACCGCGGTCGTCGTCGGCCATCTCATGGGCACGAGCTGGAAAAGTCCTCCGTTGCCCGCGCCGAGGCAGGCGAAGCAGAACATGAAGAGGATGGTCGTCGTCCACAGGGACAACCCTTGGCCGAGGATGACCGACAAGCCGATGATGCCGACGAAGACGCTCGTCAGCAGGTTGACGCCCCCCCACCGGTCGGCTATGTAGCCTCCCACCACCCGCACTCCGCTTCCCATAAGAGCGGCAAGCATGGTGAGCTGCCCAGCCTGTATCTTCGTCACGCCGAACTGGTCGTGGAAATACGTGGGCAGGAAGCTCGACAGACCGATGAAGCCGCCGAAGGTGACGATGTAGACGGCGTTGAAGACCCAGCCGTCCTTCTCCCAGAGGCAGGCGACATGCTCCTTCAACGTGTGTTTTCCCTTGTCCGGCGGCTCCTTGGCGAAGAGGACCATGACGAAAAAGGGCAGGATCATGGTCAGGGCGCCGAAACCGTAAACCGCCTGCCAGCCGAATTTTTGCGCCAGCGGCGGGGCGAAGAGCACGGCGAGCACCGTGCCGCTGTTGCCCGCGCCGGCGATACCCATCGCCAGGCCCTTGTACTTCGGCGGGTACCAGCCGGAACCCAGAGAGAGCGCGACTCCGAAGCTCGCGCCGGCAAGCCCAAGGAGCACTCCCATCATGAGAACGTCCGAGTAGGTCTTGACCATGAAGTATCCCCAGGTCATGGCGACGAGAATCGAGCCCATCTCCACGAGCGCCGCGTTCTTCCGGCCGATGTACTGCGCGAGAAGACCGAGCGGGAAGCGCATGAGGGCCCCAGACATGATGGGGACCGAGATCATGATGCCTTTCTGCTGCGGCGTCAAGTGGAAAGCCTCGCTGATAAAGGGCGCCATCGCGCCGTTGAGGACCCATACGGCGAAGCAGAAATCGAAATAGAGGAACGCCGAGAAGAGCGTCGGCCAATGCCCCACCTTAAGAAACTCCTTGAATCGCGACATGTCCCCCCCCCTGCTGATGATCGTTTAGACGCCCGCCGTCTCCCGCGACCGGTCCAATTGATCGAGCACCAGCGTCCCGAAGGCGGCAAGTACTCCCATAAAGACCAAGCCCTCCCATACGCCGATAGACGGGCTCGCGCCCGCGAAGCGCGGCATCGTCATGATATAGAGATCCAGCCAGCGCCCCGCCAGGACGACGAGTCCGACGCGCATGAGCACCTTCCGATCCATCTTGGTCCACTGAGGCAGGAGCACGATGAAGGGGACCAGCCAGTTGAGCGCGATGCTGGTCAGGGAAAGCACCGCCCAGCCGCCGCTGTGACGGCGGAGGTAATACGTGATCTCCTCAGGGAGGTTCGTGTACCAGATGAGCATGTACTGGCAATACCAGATGTAGGCCCAGAACATGCTGAAGCCGAAGATCATCTTGCCCAAATCGTGGAACTGAGAGTCGGTCAAACCGGGATCACCGTCGCGGCCCAGGAGGACCGCCCCCACGGCCAAGGCCGCGAGCGCCCCCAGGAACAACCCCGAGAAAACATAGACCCCGAACAGAGTACTCATCCAGTTCGGCTCCAAGGCCATGAACCAATCGAAGCCGGCCAAGGACACCGTGACCCCGAAAACAATGAGGAAGACGGCCGCCGAGGCCTGACTGCGTATCCTTCCCACCAGGCCGCCCCATACCGTCAGATAGGCCGCCGTGCGCGCCAGCAGGAAACCCCGCGCCAACCAGACCTGCTGAGAATGGGGGACATGTCCGTGAGCGCCCGCGGCGCGGACCCAGCCGAAGAACTCCTGCCATCCGAAGGCGACGGCGGCCATCATCACCAGCGCCGCCGGCCAGTAGCAGCGGGTCATCGCGAGCGCCAGCGGGCGCAGGCCGACGCTCCACCGGGCCCCCGTGACCTGGTCAATGGCCAGAAAGACCCCGGCGCCAAGGCTCAAGCTCAGCGGGAAGAACCCGGCTATCAGCAGCGACGGCCACAGTTTCCCGGGCGCGGCGACCGCACCGAACGCCAGCGCCGCCGCGCCCGCGACGCAGGCCGCAACCAATATTCGTCGCAGGCTCATTTCGCCTTCTCCTTGGCCTTCGCCGCGGCCTTAAAGGCGGCCTGAAGCGCGCGCACGTGCAGGACCGCGCGCCAGCGGTCGACGCGTTCGATCTGGGCGGCGTGGGCGGCCATGTTCCCCTGGCCGAGGGTGATGATGTGGTACATCTTCCCGTCGGGCATCGTCGTCGCCTTGTCGCCGAAGAGCGACGGCGGCGAGGGGACGCCTCTCTTGGTCACGGGGCCGTCCCCGTTTCCGCCGGGGCCGTGACACGGAAAACAGTAGCCCCCGTAAATCTGGGCTCCGCGCTCAAGATTTTCCGGCGTCGGCTTGAGCGGATTGGCGAGTTCCCGTCCGGCCCTGGCCGCGTCCTGAGCAGTCGCCCCGTAGGGGAAAGGCATGGCGCCCCGGGCGACGGCGCCCTCCACCGCCGCGCCAGCCGCCTGTTTCGGGATGTCCGGGAGAAACCCCCTCTGGGTCTCGAACGCCAGCGGATCCTCCATCTGCGGCAGCCATCGGAAGTTGCGTCGCGAGTGGTCGGGCCGGGAAAACGCCAGGAAGATCCAAATACCGGCGAGGACCAGGCACAAGACGGCATTCAACGTCCGCATTCTCATCATGCGGCGCCCTCCAAGAACTCCCTCGTCTCGACGACTCGGCATTCCCGCAGCGCCGACAGGACCTCGCTTTCGTCGAACGCGGTTCCGCTCTTGACGAGGACGAGCACGAATCGGTCGTTGGTCGCGCCCATGTCCGGCACGTCGCGGCGCCGGCCGGGCCGCAGGCCCGTGATCACGAGGAACGTCGCCACGGTGCCCAAGCCCGCGCAGAGTACGGTGAACTCGAAACCGACGGGGATGAACGCCTGCCAGAAGAGGAACGGCTTGCCGCCGATATTGATGGGCCAATCGACGGCCGCGACCCAGGCCTGGAAGGAAAGTGCGGCGATGAGCGCCGGCATCCCAAAGAGGAAGCAGGCCCAACCCATGCGCGAGGGCGCGATTCCCATCGCCTCATCGAGGCCATGGACAGGGTACGGAACATAGGCGTCTCTAATCGTGCAGCCGCGGCGGCGCACCTCGCCCACGGCGGCAAGGAGGTCATCTTGGCTCTCGAAGGACGCCGCGAACAAAATCCGGTTCATGACGGGACTCTCCGGCCGTGCGCATCGGGCTGCAATATCCCCTTGACCTCGGCCATGGCGATGGCCGGGAGGAACCTGCAGAAAAGAAGGAAGAGCGTGAAGAACAGGCCGAAAGTGCCCGCGAAGGTCGTGACCTCGATGGCGGTCGGAGCGTAGGAGGCCCAACTCGAGGGCAGGAAGTCCCGGTGCAGCGAGGTCACGATGATGACGAAGCGCTCGAACCACATGCCGACGTTGATGACCAGCGAGGCGGCGAAGACGAGCCCTATCTTCCGGCGCAGGGACGGAAACCAGAATAGCTGCGGAGTCAGGACGTTGCAGCTCACCATCGTCCAGTAGGCCCAGGCCATCGGTCCCAGCTGCCTGTTGACGAAGACGAAGCGCTCGTAAGGGTTGCCGCCATACCGGGCGATGAAATATTCCGAGGCGTAGGCTAGGCCCACCATGCAGCTCACCGCCAGTATGATCCGGCACATGACGTCGACGTGCCGGTCCGTGATGTAGTCCCTGAGCCCCATGACCTTCCTGGCCACGATCATGAGGGTCAGCACCATCGACATGCCCGAGAAGATGGCGCCCGCGACAAAGTAGGGCGGGAAGATCGTGGCGTGCCAGCCCGGGATGACGGAGGTGGCGAAATCGAAGCTGACGATGGTATGGACCGAGACGACCAGGGGCGCGGCCAGGCCCGCCAGCAACAGGTAGACTTTTTCGTAATGGGACCAGACCCGGGCCGAGCCGGTCCAGCCCAGACTGAGGAAACCGAAGACCCTGCGCTTCGTCGCGGTCTGAGCGCGGTCGCGCAACGTGGCCAGGTCCGGTATAAGCCCGATGTACCAGAAGACGGCCGAGATGATGAAGTACGTGCTGATGGCGAATACGTCCCACAGCAGGGGCGAGGCGAAGCTGACCCAGAGAGAGCCCCGAGTGTTCGGATAAGGAAAAACCCAGTAGGCGAACCACGGGCGCCCCATATGCAGGATCGGGAAAATGCCCGCGCACATCACGGCGATGAGCGTCATGGCCTCGGCCGCCCGGTTGACGGAGGTCCGCCACTTCTGCCGGAACAGGAAGAGGATCGCGGAGATAAGGGTGCCGGCGTGGCCGATACCGATCCAAAAGACGAAGTTGGTGATATCGAAGGCCCAACCCACGGTCCGATTAAGCCCCCAGGTCCCGATGCCCGTAAACACGGTGTACGTCGAGGCGGCGAGGCCCACGAGGAGTCCCGCGACGGAGACGGTGAAAGCGGCGTACCAAAGGGAGGTGGGCCCCCGCTCGATGGGAGCGCAGACGTCCTGCGTGACGCGCGCCGGGGTCTTCCCGCCCCGGATCCAGACTTCCTGCAAAACCTCAGCCATGCTCCGGCCCCCCTGCGTCCTCGGTCCGAGCGCGCACCTTGACCATGTAGCCCACGGAAGGCGCCACGTTGAGTTCGGCCAGGACCCGGTAGTGCCGGGCATCTTTTCTCAGTTGAGAGACGCGGCTCTTGGGGTCGTTGACGTCGCCGAACACGATGGCCGTGGTGGGACAGGATTGCGCGCAGGCGGGACGGATGTCACCGTCTGAAACCGCCCGGCCCTGCCGCTTGGCCTCGAACTTCGCCTCCTGGATGCGCTGGACGCAGAAGGTGC
>JBBTJN010000011.1:0-72307 GCA_038059415.1 Elusimicrobiota bacterium
TGAGCGGCAAGGTCATCCAGGCGACGAACGCCGCGGCCTGGGCCGGGCCGAGGCCTAGAGCATCCTTAAGATAGTACGACACCGGCTCATAGGCGAGCCCGCCCATGCCTTGGGCGAAGTAGTTGATCGCGAAGAAGATATAAATCCGGTCGCGTTGCACCCTATTGTCTCAGACGCGGGACGACGTAGATGCATCTTCCTTCCCGGGAAACCAGGGCATCACGATGATATCGACGCCCATGTCCTTGACCGACGTCGCGGTCTCGGAGTCGGGCAGCTTCTGGTCGTAGCCGAGCACCAGGATATCGGGTTTCTCGCGGCGCATGGCTTGCGCGAAGATCTTCGCATCTCCGATCACGACCTTGTCGGCGATGCCCAGGGCCTCGACATATTTCTTCCTTTGTTTGGCGGGGACGGCGTTGTGCTTGCGGTTATTGGCGTCGTTGGAGAGCAAGACGACGAGCATGTCGCCCAGGACGCGGGCTGCTCGCAGCAAACGCACATGCGCGCCATGAATGCGATTGAAGCAGCCCGCGGCTAAGACGATGACGGGCTTGTTCAGGGCTTCTTGGCCGGATCTTCTTTCTTTGACGGATCCTCTTTCTTCGGGGCTTCGTCGTCGTCGAAGCCTTCCTTCAGACCCTTCTTGAAGAGGTTCACGGCGCGACCACACTGCTTCGCGAACTCGGGAATCTTGCTGGGTCCAAAAAGGATCAGAGCGACGACCGCGATGATGACAATTTCAGTGGTTCCGAATCCGCCCATAGATTTTCCTCCGCCTGCTTACCACTTTATCATTTTTCCCGCTTCCAGTGCTCTGCCTGAGCGGCTGCGGTCCACCCGTATATTTTGGGGAACGCGCGCCGTTAGTGTAGAATCCCCTCAGTGAGCAAATTCATACTGCTTGCCGCCCTCTTCTGCGCCGCCTGCAACCAGACGCCCCCCGCCGGCCCCGCCGCCGGCAAGGCCTATTTCGCGATGGCCGGCTGCACCTCCTGCCACAAGGTCGGCGACACCGGCAGCGCCGTCGGCCCCGATCTCACGCTCGTCGGCCACCGTCACTCGGCCGAGTGGCTCGATCTGTTCATCAAGGACCCCCAAGCCTGGAAGCCGGATACCTTGATGCCAAAAAAACTCATGTCGGACGAGGCGCGCAACGCCCTCATAGGTTATCTGAAGGAGCTCAAGGGCCAGGACTGGACGAAGGGCGCGCGCCCCTGGGACGCCCCCTCGCTCATGAAGGACCCTGTCGCCCGCGGCCGCGTGATCTACATACGCGCCGGCTGCGTCGGCTGCCATGGCGGAGATGGATTGGGCGGCTATCCAAACAATAACGTGCAGGGCGGCCTGATCCCGTCGTTGAATAAGGCAGCGGATGTCTTCAGCAAGGCCGAGCTGATCGCCAAGATCAAGAATGGCGTGCCTCAATCTCAAAAAGTCGACGCAAAGGGCGCGACGCCCCTCATCCGCATGCCCGCCTGGAGCGGAATTCTCGATGACGCTGAGCTCGATGCCGTCTCATCGTATCTGCTCAACCTGCGTCCAATCGGCGCCGAGAAGCCTGAATTCTAAAAACTGTTGAGTTTCAGCGCCTAGGAGCGGGCCAAGATCAGGCTAGAGACGATGGCTCGGCGTTATGCGTACAATATGGCGCGGACACCGGAACCGCAAACTAATTCAGGCCAATAAAATTCCCGAAATCGCTGAAGATATACACTCATGATCAAACGGCATCGACCGCCTATGACGGCCGCGAGAAGGCGGATCGCCGCTCCCCTGATCGTGGCGGCCGCCACGCTCCTCGTCTTCTGGGCTTGCGTGCACAATGCCTTCGTCAGCGCCGATGATCCGGACTATCTGAACCATCCATTTCAGGGCATCGGCCTTTCGTCCCTGCTGGGCACCTTTTCGAACTTCCATGCCTCCAACTACGTGCCCCTGACCTTTCTGAGCCTCTCCATCGATTCCGCGATCTGGGGCATGGATCCATACGGCTATCATCTGACGAATGTTCTCCTGCACGCCGCCAATGCGGTCATCTTCTACTTTCTTTGCCTTGAACTCCTGGCCGCGGGAGGGGCGACGGACGACGACCGCCCGACGGCGGCCGCGGCGGCGCTGCTCTTCTGCCTGCACCCGCTGCGGGTCCAATCCGTCGCCTGGGTCGCGGAGCGCAAGGACGTCCTGTGCGGGGTCTTCTTCCTTCTGGCGCTGTTGTTCTGGATGCGCTCGCATCGGCGCGGAGGGCTCAATGGCGCGCGCGGCAAGACCGCGTCCTTCTTCGCGTTTCTTCTGGCGCTGTTCTCCAAAGGCGCGGCGATCCCTCTGCCCCTCGTCCTGATGATTCTCGACTTCGAACCCCTGCGGCGCGCCCCGACCTCGCTGCGGGCCTGGCTCGGCTCGCCCCTCCTGAAGGAAAAGCTCCCCTTCCTGGCGTTGGCCGGAGCCTTCGTCGGGCTAACGGTCGCCGCCCAATCCCGAGGGGCGATCGTGCGCTCGGTGCATGTCGAGACCCTTCAGAAGTTCAACCAGATCGCCTTCAACCAGGTCTTCTACCTGGGCAAGCTCCTCTGGCCGACGGATCTGGCGTTCTATGAGTGGCATTGGTTCCCGATCCGCTCCGCCGTCATCCTCGGAACGTTAGCGATGTCGGCGACGCTGGCCGCGGCGATCCTCTCGCGGCGGCTGCGCGCCCCGCTGCTGGCCGCGGCGGCCTATCAGACGGTCATGCTCGCGCCGGTATCGGGATTCATCACGATCGGCCACGAAATCGTCGCGGACCGATACTCCTATCTTTCCGGGCTGGGCTGGGCCGTGCTTTTCGGCTTGGGCCTGCGCGAGCTCGCGAGACGACACCGAACCGCCGCCTGGGGTATTGCCTGCGCCCTGCTGACGGTATTCGCGGGAGCAACTCGAGCTCAGATCGGGGTTTGGAGGGATTCAAAAACCCTCTGGAGGCAGGTCGCGCAGGTCGATCCGGAGTCTTGGGGCGCGCGCGCGAACCTCGCCGCATATCTTGCGCAGAAGGGCCGGGCCGGCGAGGCGATCCTCTACCTCGAGGAACATCTAAGCTTGTATCCGCAGGACGAGGAAGTCCGCCGGGCCCTCGACGGTCTGATCGCTAAAACGGGCGCGACTGTCCGCGACCGCGCGGGGTTCCATGAGCAGCTCGGCCTGGAGTGGGCCGCGGAGGAAGAATTCAAGAAGGCCGCCTGGCACTTCGAGCGGGGTCTGCGATACGATCCGGGCTTGGATAGGCTGAAGAAGGAACTCGATCAAGCCCGCCTCGCGGCGGCCAATCAAAGGCCGTGGGCCGCCTTCCTCCGGACCTTGTTCCCGAAAGACCGCAAGACCGCGGATTGATCGCGCGCCGCTCCTTTGTTACGGTACGCGCCTTAATGATTAAGAACAGGCCCTCGACTATTCTAGCCTACCCGTGGCTGCGGCGGGAAGCGCCCTGCTTTTTCCTGCTTTGTGGGAGCGCAATCGGCGTCCGGTCTCAAACTGACTGCCATGGTCGTCGATTGAGATTCATCATCAGGTAGGTGATAGCTGCCGGAACCGCCGTCCCTTCCCTTGACGAGGATGGTTCCGCTTCTGGTTTTTAGGATCGTCAAATCGGCCACAGGATCTCGCCTATACGACGAGCAGGTTGTACGTCTTCAGCAATCTCGGGAATTAGGGATGGCAAAACTCGGAGCGGTGGCGCCGTTCTGCCAGTCCAAAACCGCATCGCAACAGGCGGTTCCCATGGCACTATCGTTGCGTGGGCGCTTTACGGTATCTATCATGGCGCCGCGCAATGTAATATTTGTCGTCCTCCCGGTCATTTTTGCGGCAGCCATTTTTTCCTCCGGCAACGCCGCGGCGGCCGGCTTAACCGGCGACTCGAAGATTTATCTTGGCTGTCACGGCAGCAAGGATTCCGGGGTTCGTGTGCGATGACGCTTACCGGCGGACTGCTTCTGCTTCACAACACGGCTACTGGGTCATTTTCAATTGCGACGTCTATCCCATGAACTGGACTTGGCTGACGGGCGAGACCTATCTTCACGACGCCAAAGAACACGACGGCAAGGGGCAATAAGATCATGAGATTATTTCATATCGGACGCTGGACGATGAGCGCCCCCATGATCGCAGCCGGACTCGTCGTGATCTTCCTGGCGGCCACCGTCGGCACGGTGAAATACTCCGAGAGCCCGACATTCTGCAACTCCTGCCACATCATGGGTCCGTACTATAAGGCGTGGAAAGCCTCCAAACACAATAAGGTTGCCTGCGTGGAATGCCATTATCCTCCGGCCGACAAGGCGACTCTTCTCTGGAAAAAGTTCCAGGCGGTGACCCAGGTCGTCAAGTACGTGACGCGCACATATTCCTCCAAGCCCTTTGCCGAGGTCGAGGACGCCTCCTGCCTGCGCTCGGGCTGCCACGCGACGCGTCTGCTCGAGGGTCGCATCGTCGCCAAAACGGGCATCCATTTCGACCATCGTCCCCATCTGACCGAAAAACACCAGCTGCGCTGCGTGTCCTGCCACTCCCAGGTCATGGTGGGCAACCACATAGAAGTCACCTACGACGCCTGCTTTCTCTGCCACTTCAAGGGCCAGGGCGTGGGCCGAGATCTCAAGCCTCTCGGCGGCTGCACGGGCTGCCACTCCGTGCCCAAGAAGGCGTTTAACATCGGTGGGGCGACCTATCGTCATGCCGAGTTCATCAATCGCGGCGTTGCCTGCCAGAGCTGCCATCGCGACGTCGTTCGCGGCGAGGGTGCGGCGCCACGGGAGCGCTGCTTGACCTGCCACAACACGGCGGAAACTCTGGGGATGTACGCCGACATCCCGCTCCTGCACGAGAAGCACGTTTCTCAGAAGAGCATCGCCTGCATGAACTGCCACCAGGAGATCCAGCACGGTTTTGCCGACACGGGCGGTCGCCTGCCTTCAATCAAGGGGACGGCCGTGCCCGACGCGGCCGTGAAGGCAGCGTCAGCCCGCGGACCTCAGGCCGTCTCGACGCATCAGCCGGATCCGACCTTCGAATGCGGGCTGTGCCACAAGGACAAACATGAAGGCGAAATCGACTTCTACTCGGGCAGGGTCAGAGCGCTCGGTCTTCCCGAGATCCCGAGCCCGATGTTCTTGGCCCGTGTGGACTGCTCGGGCTGCCACTATCAGAAGGAGAGCGGCGCCAAGGACGCCAAGGGACGTAACGAGGTGACCTTCATCGCCGGTGACCAGGCCTGCGTGCGCTGCCACGGTCCCAAGTTCGCGGGCATGTGGGATTCTGTGCGCCAGGAGGTGCTCAAGTCTGAGGCGGCGCTTTCAGCCAAGGCCGCTCAAACGGCCCAGGCCATTGACGCCCTGCCCGAATCAAGCCGTGCCCAGCCCAGAGCGGCGCTTGAACGAGCGATGAAGATTCTCAATTTCATCGGCAAGAAGCGGGCGGAGCACAACGTCTATCTCGCATCGGTTGCGCTGCGTCGCGTCGACGCGGATCTTAACTCGGCTGCGGCGCTGGCAAAAGCCAACGTTGAGGATCTGTCCGAACAGCCTTTAATCTCGGGCTCTTATTGCGCCATTCTCTGCCATCAGAAGGCGGGCGTTAAGGTTCCCTCTGAGACGCTCACGCACAACGGCAAGATGATGCCCCACTCGATGCATGCCGATATGATGGGCTGTGCCAAGTGCCATGAGCTTGGTGCTCACCGCAAGGCCCCGCTGCGCAAGAACGTCGAGGCGGAGGTCTGTGTGACCTGCCATCGGAAATAGGTCCCGCGGCTCGATCGCGCGGCGCTCGTCGATCTATTTTTTAATCTCCTTGGGCGCCTCATGAGCTTTCACATAGATGGTCTTGAACTCGGCGAGAAGTTCCTTTGAGCGAGGCGCGAGCCTCTTGAAGTCGAACTCATGCCAGAACAGGATGACGTCGCTATAGGCGGCGTCCACGACTTTCATGGCCTCAGGCTTATGAATGGACTTGTAGTAGAACGCCAGGCCGTTTCGATAGCCTTTGGCGTAGTTGAGACGCCCAAGGATTTCCTGCGCCTCCGCGATGATCTGGGGTTTGTTGCCCGTCCTCTTGTTGTGGCAGCTAGAGCAGGCCCGTTGGATGATCGCCATGGAATACACCTTGGCATTGAGCGCGCCGTGGCAGGTGATGCAGCTGGGTCCTCGGCCCGCCTTCACCAGCAGATCGTAGTGACGGCTTTTCTGATAGCGCTCCAGGATGGAGGCATGGCAGCCGCCGCAGGTCTTGGGGATGTTCTTGTAATGGAACGGGCTTTCGGGATTCGACTGAGGGAGGATCCCTTTGTGGGCTTCATTCTTTTCGTTCTTGGTCTGGTCGCCGGCATGGCAGGCCGTGCAGGTCACGCCCGCCAGGTCGTGTGACGATCCCTTCCAGTCCTGGAAATATTCGTAGATCTTCTTGTTCTGGACGCGGAACTTCTCGTCTTGATGACAATCGCGGCAGGTGTCGATCGGCGCGGGCGCCAATGCCTGCGCTACGGCGTCTGCCCGCAAGGCATAAATCAGAAAAACCAACGACCCGAAGAGAAAGAACTTTCTTGAGGCCATCACGCTTTTCATCCCAGAACCTCCAATTTCCCTGCGCTCCAATCAATATTCTCGTAGACGTTTCATCGTCCCGTGCAACATATATGCCAGGCGCGTCATCACCGCCTCCTTCCGCCACCATGGCGGCTTTTGACCGCAATCTGCCGATTGGGGCTGAAGCAATTTGGTAAAGTCACCTGACCTGATTTCATATGGCAGATCCTAATTTTGAGGAAATCCGTTGCGCTCTTTGCGGGGCCGATAGGACGCAAGTCGTTTTCCACAGGCCCTATCAGGTTGCCGCGATATGCGACAATGCCGTCTACACGGCGAGCACCGATGAGTTCCAGGACTACGGGCGCATCGTGCGTTGTCTCGATTGCGGCTTGATCTATACCAATCCTCGCCCGCTGCCGGGCTCGCTCCTGAAGGGCTATGCGGACTGCGTCGATGAGAATTATCTGGCCGAGAGCTCGAGCCGTTCCATCAACGCGCACCTGAGCCTCAACACCCTCAAGCGCTTCATCAAGTCTGGGAAGCTGCTGGAAGTCGGGGCTTCGACGGGCTACTTCCTCAACGCGGCGAGGACGGATTTCGACGTCGTCGGTCTCGAGCCGTCCGAGTGGGCCGGCCGCATCGCGCGCGAGAGGTTCAAGCTCGACGTTTATCCGGAGTCTTTCCTCACGACGCAGCGCTTTGCGCCCTGTAGCCTGGATTGCGTCGCGATGATCGACGTCATCGAGCACCTGCCAGACCCGGCCCGCGCCATGGCCCGCGCGGCGGAGCTTTTGCGCCCGGGCGGCATTTTATATCTCGTCACCCCCGATGTGAGCAGCTTGTCGGCGAGGATCCTTGGGAGCTATTGGTGGGGACTGCGTCCCGCGCACATCTACTTCTTCGATGGACGAACGCTGGGCAAGATGCTCGATAAAGCGGGCTTTGAGGTGTTGCAAGTGGAATCGTTTGGGCGCATTTTTTCCTGGGGATATTGGGCCGGCAAGATGCGGCATTATCCCGCTTGGATTTATCAACCGTTACTTTGGATGATTCGTTCCTTGGGAATCGAGGAGAAAGTGTTGTACATCAACACGCGCGATTCGATGGAGGTATTGGCACGCAAACGTTGAGACGATTGCTTTCCCCCGGCGTTGCGGCCCACATGACCTGCGGCCGTCAGTCTCCCGACCAGGAACTAAATCCGCCATCGAGCACGGGTGCGTCGGCGCTCAGCCGGTCGAAGAGAGCGAGCTGGGACTGGGTCGCCCCATCGATTTCGAGGCTCGTGCGAGTCTCAGAGAGATACTCGTTATACGCGCTCTCAGCCCATGGCTGACCCTTCCTGGCGGCCGCGCGCTTGGCGGCATCGCGGATGCTATTTTCGCTGAGCGTGCCTACCGCAACGCCCTTCTCGACGAGATTGGTCGCAAGCAGAGCCTTGAGTGCGTCGAGTTTCCCCGTCCCCGACGGGGCCTGCAGGCGGTAGTAGCGGGAACCGTAGTCTGCGACGACCTGCAGGCCGCCATGGGTCAAGACATCGGCGATATCGTCATCGCCGATCTCGTTTTCGACATGTATGCCGCCGAGATCGACCAAGATTTTCTTCTTGAATTTAACGACGACCTGTCGTTCTTCCGACTTCGCGAAGCGCAGCGGCACGCTATAGAGCACGACGCCGGAGGCCGCGAGCTTGGCTGCGGCCGCTTCGGCGTCAACGCCGTCATAGACCCCGAGTCTCCATGGCCCGTATTGATCGCTGGCTAGAACGAGCAGGCCCGCCTCACGCAAGGTCTTGGCGATCGCAGCGTCGTCGACGACCGTCTCAACGGGAATTCCCATATCCACGACGGTCTTCTTCTTGAACATCGCCAAGATCTGTCTCGATTCGGGGATATCGACCTTGACGGGGGTGGCGAAGAGAACCAGCCCCTCTCCGGATAATTCGCGGGAGACGACGTCGGCCCGGGCCTCGCCGGTGACGGCGACAAGCCAGGTGTGCGCCTCAGGCTTGGCGAGCACACGCAAGCCGCGCTCTTCGAAGAATTCTGCGATCATCTCCGACGTCACTTCCACGTCGACGGGGAATTTTTCGCTTACGATAATACTGCGCAATCGGACGAGGATCTGTTTGTCTTGGGGTGCGTTCGGAGTCGACGGATGGGAAAAGGTCAACCGCATGTCCTTGAGACGGATGGTCACCTTAAAGGAGCCGAGATGCGTTTTTGACTGGGACCACTCGACGGTGAATCGGACCTCGCTGACGTCGGCGGCCATCTTTGGCTTGAGGCCCTCGGCGGACTTCACTCTCAATACAGGCCCGACACTCTCGGGATTCTTGACATCCATCCTGGCGAGGCCCCGGAGCCAGCCCGCCTTGCGGCGGCGCAGCGTTTGGGCAAAGAGGTCGCGGTGGGCCGGGGTAACGACATCGGCGTAGGAGACCTGGGAGACGACGGGAAGCGCGCGCGAAATCCCGCTGGAAGGCGGCACCGCAACGAGAACGGCCGATCCTCTCTCGTTGGTGCCGATGAGCGAGTTCATCACGTTTTGGCCGACGTCCCTCACCGCGTCCGGGGCGCTAGATGGGTTCCCCAGTTCCCTGAGCGCGGGCGTGATAGCCGTCAAAACTTCCCGCAATCGCTGCGTCTGCCCGGTCTGCGCCTTTGGAGACGTCGCTCCAGGATTTGCAAGGTCCCAGACGATCCTGTTATCCCGCAGAGAACCCGGAACGGCCCCGCCGACCTCCCCAGATAGATCCTTGGACGTGTAGACCGCCGGCGCAGCCGAGACCGGAAACGATAACGCCGGCGTCGGCAATAGCCCAGTGAGGATGAGGCGTTCGTTTATGACGCCGATCTCCCCCATGCCCACGGCGCCGTGAATTTGGGCGCCGTTGAGGACTGGGCCGACGCGGGAGACGGGGGCCTTAACGACCTGGGCGCAGACCGTCAAACCGGCCTGCGCCCAGTAGAAGAAGCTGACGCCAAACACGCTGAGATACCGCATTAGGGTGCCGCCCCCCTACTAGTAGCCGAGGTTGCCGTCTTTGAGCGTCTTCGTGATGTTCTCGATCGCTCGGCTATTGCCGGTCATCGAGAGCGTGTACTTGGCGTCGTTGCCGCTGATCTTGTAGGTCACGCCGAAGTAGTCGAGGTAGCCGCGGATGTAGCTCAGCGTGTCGTCGCGCACTGCGCGCTCGACCGAGAATATCGCCTGGCCCCGTGCGATCTTGGCATCCTCCGCGTTCGAGACGCCGCTGCCCGCGTCCGCCGCTTCAGGAGCAAGTCGCGCATTTGCACTCGAAATCTCCGTAATCGACGACGACTTAACCTTCACCGCCGGCGACGTCGTCACGACGTCCACCTGCGGGAGAGTGATGCCGTGAGTTTTAGCGGCCGCGCGGATTTCCGCCTCGTGCAGGATCGTGCCGTCCTTCTTCGTCGCGTTGACGAGGACCTGCATCATCGCGTTGGGAATGGTCGCGGCCTTGGCGAACATCGTCGGCATGATGAGGGACTCGGTTATCTCAGCGCCCTCTGCATCGCCGAGCTTCGCCATCAGCGCCTTACGAAGCTTCCATGCGAAGCCGCCCCACGCCAAGCCCTGATCGTGGACTCCGTCGTACTCGTTGTACTGATACGTGTTCTCGCCGTGGCGGATGTAGTCCACGCCGTCGCCGGGCCGCTTGAGGAAGTGCTCGCCGATGATCGGATTGTTCAGGCGGAACATCGAGAGGATGTCGCCCCAGCCTTCGGACAGGCCTCCGTTGAGGATGCCGCCAGTGAAGTCGTCCCAGAAATGGCCGTTCTCGTGCTCGGCGACGGTGTCGTACGCGGTGTTCACGCAGTCCCTGCTCGAGCGGAAGAAGTTAAGGCTCGGTCTTCCCGGCGTGTAGTAGGCGTTGCAGTCGTCGTCGATGTTCGTGCGAACCGGGAGCTGGGTCTTGTCCATGCGCTTGGTGGTGAGCTTGCGCTCACGCAAGAAGTTGAGCGACATGTTCACCTTATGGAACGCATTGATCTGCGACAGTGTGTTCTCGTCTTCGATGCCGGTGCCGGTATTGAATACGACTTTATTCTCGCCGGGCTTGACGATCACCTTGACCGACAGGGTCCTGCCCTGCTGGTCCTCGACTCGGACGTACGGTCCGGAGAGGGTCGCGGTGAGCTCGAGGCCGGCACCGATTTCCTCGCTGAGGCCGGCGGGCAGCGCGCCGGTCTTGTCCGTGACATAGGACTTAGCCCCGATCTTCACTTCCATGAAGGGCATCGGGACTTCAGTGACGACGGAATCCTTGAGTATCGGGCCGCGATCGACGGTGTTGCCGCTCATCGTTCCGGACAGGCCGCCGGCGTTCTGCGCGGCGGGCGTCTGTTGGAAGCTCTTGAGGCCGGCGCGGTTGTCCCAGGCGAACACGAGGCCGCTGACGACGTCCACGGCGACCATAAACGGAAGGTTCTCCGCGACGTACAGCTTCACGTTGTGCCACGAGCCTTCAGCGTAGACGATTTTCTGCTCGGAAAACTCGAAGAAGGCGGAGACGTCGGCGGCCAGCATGCCGATGCGCTCTGAGATCTTGACCGCGATCTCGGCGTCGGTGAGCACCGTGTCGGTGTTGACGTCCACTTGCGGGAAGACCTGGCCGGTCTGCGCGACGATCGTCGGGTGGTTGTCGAGCGTCTTGATCGTAAAGGAAAGGGCCGAGCCGTGGACGACGAGGCCGTTCTTGGTCTGGAGGAAGTACACGAACAGCGTGTCGGCCTGTTCGCCCTTGCCCTCGAACTTCTGGGCGTGGATAAGGCGCAGATCGGCGCTCGACACGCCGTAGCGGTCCTTGTCGGCGTCGATCATCGCCTTGACGGCTTCCACGACGGCCGTGACGTTCGACGCATCGGCAGAAAGAGCCTTGCGGGACTCGAATATGCCGCCGACGTCGCGGCTGCCGGGGAGGCCGTACGCCTCGACGCGCGTGGTCGGCTCGCTGTCGGGAGAAGGGATGGTCGGCTGCTCATCGGCGGCGCTGCCGTTGGGCAGAGGAAGCGGCTTCTGCTCTCTAAAGCCCCTGCGGCCGAAGATAGTCGAGGACTTCGCGCCGGCGCCGTCGAAGGCGATCTCCGCCGCGGGGCGGTGCAAGAGGGTGGCGAGTGTGCGTCCGTCGCCATCCTTGGAAACGAGTTCGACGGTCTTGCCGGCGTGAACCTCGGTTTTCTCGGCGGCTTGCCTGGCGCTGAGCCCCGCGACGGGGGTCGCAACCACGGACAGGAGGGGCGCGGGCGCGATGCTAGGCGCGACGAGCGCGCCATTGAGACCGATCGGCGTCAGCGGGTTAGACCAGGCGCCGGCGCTTGGCACGATGCCGGCGCCGATCGCGAGCACGACGGGGACCACGGTGCCGGAGCCGGCGCCGAGTTGCGCGCGCATTTGCGCGGCGGCGGGCAGCGGGCCGGAGGCGAGGAAAAGAGACGCGGCGACGAACAGAGTTGAAAGGCGGCGCTGTTTTTTCATGCGCACATCTTAACAACTCAGGATAAATATTTAAGGGCCGTTGGTCCCTACGGCGTGACGGGAGAGTGCCCGGTCTATGTTGGGCCCTTTGGCCCACGGATCCAGTCTGAACGCGCCGTCGCGGCCCGGGCGTTTAGTTTTGCGCTCGTTCGGAGAACATCTCGGGATCGTCCAGCTTGCCGAAAGCCTTTTCGATCAGCGGATATGCGTCGAGCCACTTGCGGTTGGCTTCTCGCATCGATTGCTTTGCTTGTTGCGCGAAGTGTCGCAAAATCCGTCTGCCCGCATACGCCGCGCCGAGAATGCCTAGGCCGATGGGCCAATACCCCGCGGCGGCGAGCAGAATGGCGAACAACGCGGAGCTCGGGATATTGGCCGCCCAGCCGGCGATTCTTCCCATTATGCCCGGCCGATAAACGGGTTTGACGATATTGGCGGCTATTCCGCTGATCAAATCTTCGTGATCAACAGATTCCACCATTTGAAGCGCGGGGAGAAGCCAGTTGACGGGCAGCGCTTTATTAACGAGCAACGCAAGAGATTCGGCCTGCTCTTTGCGGGTCCATTCCAAAAGCGCCGCCACCTTGTCCGAGATTTGATAGTAAATCTTGCTGCTCAGCAATATGCGAAGCGCATCCAATTGTATGTCGTTCGAGAACAAGACGAGGCTCGACATCGAGGGCTTGAGCGCCCGATGATGCTCTATCATGGCGCCAATCGCCTCCACCGGAATCGGCCCATTAATCCTAGTGATGTCGCCGATCTTGTCGGAGATACGATACTCAGTGGGCGCGAGCCGGCCGACGGCGGCGGCCTGGTGGGCATTGTCGAATTTCACGATTTCGCCGAGCGCAGGCAGAATATCCCGACCGTTTTCGACCATGGCCTTGAGTGCGGAGACTTGATGTTCGTTGTCGAAACTCACGATGGCGGGCAGCTTGTCGTAGATTTGGTAGTCGTTATCAATCAGGGATTGGAGCGCGTCGAGCTGCAGTTGATTGGAAAAGCTCCTGAGGTTTCCAATGGAAGGGCGCATGTCTTTTCCTGCCCGCGCCATCATCTTCATTGCCTCTATTGCGAACGTATTCTCAGAGTTCATCGTGCCGGCCATGGCAGTCACCGCTTTGGCCGCCTGCGAAATGGAAGTAAAAGGGGCCAACTCCGAGGCGGCCTTGGACAGCGGCATCGCTTCCTGCCCGTTTTGATTGAACGCGGCTGAGATCTCATCTGCGCGGGATTGAACGGATGACATGATCGTCTTCTCGGCGGTCGGATACACGCTCACTAATGTGCTCAAGACGCCCTCTAATTCGCGTGGGTTTCCGGGTTCAATCGCCTCTGCCAGCTGGGTTTCGAAATCGGGGGGTAAGCCCAAGGCGCCGACGATTCGACGATGCGCCTCACTCTCCGGCTTCAACGTCTGGAAGGTTGTCATTGAAGGATACCGGGAGAGGAGTCCCTTTCCAGTGTCGGTGAGCAGAAATACTTTGAGGTTGTCCAGCATGCCCCGCGACACGAGGTTAAAAGGGACGTTCCAAGCGGGGATGGTGCCCCCGCCCGCGGGAATACGGGTCTCGGTAAACTGAATGGCCTGGGCCAACCCGCTTATAGACATCAAAATGGCCGTTACCGGCGCAATCATCAATAGACTTGCTCGTTTTACGATTGATATTCCCATTTTCGTCCCCTGTATAATTTGATATTGCCCGTCATGACTTGAATATTATGCTTGACGGAGTGAGACTTGTCATGAGTCCTGTGGGTAACGGCGGGGCAGCGAGGACCCAGGGCTTGCCCTAGGTCTAAAGTCCTGTACGGCCAATGACTTGCTCTTCGCATACCCGGCAACCTGATAACATCATGCGGCGTGCGTTCTGCGACGCGGGGACCCCGGAAGTTGGTCGTTATGTTGCGAAGTCTTGCACCTTGACCAACCGCTGTGTTAAACTCCTCTCCGACAGTTTTCTGGTGAGAGGAACGAATGGGGAAATACGGCTGGTCGTTGCCGGTCGCCGCTTCGAGCTACGCTGGCCACATTGACTTCGGCATCTGGCTCCTTCATGCGGTGATGCTCAGCATCTTCGCGCTATGGGGCGCTTTCTTCGTCTATCTTCTCGTCAAGTTCCGCGCCCGTCCCGGCGTCAAAGCCGTGCGCGAAGACCACGACGACGCCCCGGCGCCCGACTCGTCCTCTAAGCTCCCCTTCGCCGCTAAGCTCTACCGGCATAAGGGCGAGCTGAAGTCCCTGATCCCGGACGCGGTCATCCTGACGTTCGAGATCGCGCTGATCGCCTTCTACGCGATCCCGGTCTGGAGCCAGATCAAGATGAACGTGCCCGACACGAAGGATCCGGTCCGCGTCGAGATCGTCAGCGAGCAATTCGGATGGAGCATCCATTACGCGGGCCCCGATGGGAAGCTCGGGCGGCGCAAGATGGACCTCATGCACTTCAGCAATCCGATCGGTCTCGACCGGGATGATCCGGCGTCCGCCGACGACGTCGTCATGGGCAACGAGCTGCGCCTGCCCATCAACAAGACCGTCCTGATTGATCTTTTCTCGAAGGACGTAATTCACAGCTTCTTCATCCCCGAGTTCCGCATCAAGCAGGACGCAGTGCCCGGCCTTAAGATCCCGATGTGGATCACGCCCACCAAGATCGGGAAGTTTGAGATCACCTGCGCGCAGCTGTGCGGATTCGCCCACAGTCTGATGCGCGGCGACGTCTATGTTCAGACCCAGGATGAGTTCGACTCCTGGTACCGCAGCCGTCTCGCGACGATCCCCGCGTCGGCCCAGCCCACCAATCCCGCGGAGGCCTTCTAGTCATGTCGAACGACGAACACGGACACGGACACAACGAGCTGTCCTTTCAGGAGAAATATGTTTTCTCCGTCGACCACAAGGTCATCGGGCTTCAATATCTCATCACCTCGTTCATCTTTCTCCTCGTCGGCTTCGCGCTGATGGGGCTGATGCGCTGGCAGCTCGCGTTTCCCGGCACGCCGATCCCGTTTTTCGGACGGTTCTTCCCGGCCGACCTGGCTCCCAACGGCGTCATGAGCGGAGAGTTCTACAACGCGCTCGGCGCCATGCACGGCACGATCATGGTGTTCCTGGGGGTCGTACCCCTTGCGGTCGGCGCCTACGGCAATTACGTTTTGCCGCTGCAGATCGGCGCGCCCGACATGGCGTTCCCGCGCATGAACATGATGTCGTATTGGCTCTATCTTCCGGGAGGCATCCTCATGCTGTCGTCATTCCTGATGCCCGGCGGCGCCGCGCAATCCGGCTGGACCTCCTATCCGCCCCTGTCCATCATCAACCCCGGCCAGACGATGTGGCTCGTGTCGATGGTGGTGCTGATCACCTCGTCTTTGCTTGGCGCGATCAACTTTCTGGTCACAACGATCAATATGCGCGCGCCGGGCATGTGCCTGTGGCGCATGCCGGTGTTCTGCTGGGCCCAGTTCGTGACGGCGGTCCTGCTCCTGCTCGCCTTCCCTCCGCTCGAAGCCGCTTCAGTACTTCAGCTCATGGACCGCGTGTTCCACACCAGCTTTTACATGCCCAAGGACCTCGTCTTCCTCGGCAAGGCGTACGCGGGCTCGGGCGGCGGCCAGCCGCTGCTGTGGCAGCACCTGTTCTGGTTCTTAGCCCATCCCGAGGTCTATGTGCTCGTCCTGCCGCCCATGGGCATCGTCGCCGAGATCATCGCCAACAACACGCGCAAGCCCCTGCACGGCTACAAGACGATGGTGTTCTCGATGATCGCCATCGGCGTCATGAGCTTCATGGTCTGGGCCCACCACATGTTCATCTCCGGGATGAGCGCATCGCTCAGCAACTTCTTCCTGGTCACGACGATGATCATCTCGGTCCCGTCGGTGGCCCTGATGACCTGCCTCGTGTTCAGCCTGAAGGGCGGCTCGATCCGCTTCAACGTGCCGATGCTGTTCGCTCTGGCGTTCATCCCGCTGTTCGCCATCGGCGGACTGACCGGCCTGCCGTTGGGCCTGACGGTGACCGATATTTATCTGCACGACACCTACTACGTGATCGGACACTTCCACTTCGTGGTGGTCTCGGGCTCGATTATCGCGCTGATGGGCGGCACCTACTACTGGTTCCCGAAGTGGTACGGTCGCAAGATGAACGACACCTTGGGACGCATCCACTTCTGGGGCACGGTCGCCACCATGTGCGGCGTCTTCATGCCGATGTTGTTCATGGGCATGGCGGGCGCCTCGCGCCGCTTGTACGACCCGACGGCCCAACTCCACAACCTCCCCGTCCAAGGCTGGAACGTGGTGAGCACGATCTCGGCCTACCTCCTGGCCGTGTTCCAACTTCCGTTCATTTACAACTTCTTCAACAGCATGTTCAACGGCGAGAAGACGCCGGAAAACCCGTGGCAGGCCACGACGCTCGAGTGGGCGTGCCCGTCGCCTCCTCCGCACGGCAACTTCGAGATAACCCCCACGGTGTACCGCGGGCCGTACGAGTACTCCGTCCCCGGACGCGAGACGGACTTCTGGATGCAGACGGACAAGAACTAACCCATGAGCCAACCCTATAGCTGCGCCGCAATTCCAGACGACTCCGACACGCACAGCGGCGTCAGCAACGCCAAGCTCGGCGTGTGGCTGTTCCTCGCATCCGAGATCATGCTGTTCGCGACCTTGTTTACAAGCTACATCGTCCTGCGCATGGCCTCACCCTCCTGGCCGTGGGGCTGGGATGTGCTCAACGTCCCGCTGGCGACATTGAACACGGTGATCCTGATCACGTCGTCGGTCACCATCGTGATGGCGTACGTGAAGGCCTACGACAAGAACAAGGCCGGCTTCCAGATGTGGATGGCGGCGACCTTGCTGCTCTCGCTCGGGTTCCTCGTGGTCAAGGGATTCGAATACGGGCATGAGTTCGCGCTTGGCATCGGGCCGCATACGAGCGTGTTCTATGCGATCTACTTCACGATGACGGGTCTTCACGGCCTGCATATCCTGGGCGGCATCGCGGTCAACGGCGGGCTGCTGTACATGAGCGGCGTCGAGGCGCACTGGGAAAATCCGTTATTCCTCGGCCGCGTCGAGGGCGCCGGGCTGTACTGGCACTTCGTCGACATCGTCTGGATATTCCTGTTCCCGGCGCTGTACCTACTCTAGGAGATCATCATGTCCTCATCTCATGACGCCTCGCCCGATCCCCATCGGCCCAACGTCGCACTCTACGTCAAGGTTTTCGCCGCGTTGATGGTGCTGACTTTGATCACGGTCGCGATATCCAAGCTCCATCTCCCCCGCCATCAAGCCATCGGCCTCGGCCTGTTCGTCGCTCTGATCAAGGCGGCCCTCGTCGGCGCGCTATTCATGCATCTGTGGGGCGAGAACAAGCTGGTCCACAATATGCTCTTCCTCACGGTCGCCGGCGCCGCGATCCTGGTTCTGCCGATGATCGACTTCATGATGGTCGCGCGCAAGGTCACGAGCCCGGCCGACGTCGCCGCCCAGCATCCGAATGAAGGCGGCGAGGGCAAGCATGTTGAGATAAGGAAGTCCGCCAAGAAGGGGAATTAACATGTCACTGCAAGCCTTCCACCGATTCTTCATCGTCCTATGTCTGGCCCTGTTCGCCTTCACCGGCTATTGGGCCTCGGGAGGCAACCCGACCGCTGTCGTGACGCCGTGGCTGATGTACGTCAGCGTCGCAGGTGCTTGCGCCGTCCTCTGCTACCTCTTCTGGCATATCCGCTCGGCGAGACTGCCCAAGTGAGAGCCCTGGGCCTTGCCGCCCTGCTCCCCTTGATGCCCGGTTGCGCTGCGGCGTGCGCGGTGTGCTTTGGAGGCGCTACGGGCAACAAGGGGCTCATCGACGGCATCTGGTGGGGCATCATCATTCTGTTGTCGGTGACAATGAGCATAGTCGGCGGCATCTGCTGGCTTCTGCATAAGGTCGAGAAGGACCGCCTCGCCCACGAGACGGCGAAATGAACACCACTCCCGCAAGGCCGGTGCGATTAAATCTCCGTCCCCCCTCCGGAGATCCTCTGTTCACTTCCTGGGCCAAGGCCACGGTCTGCGCCGCCTTCTTTCTCCTGTTCGCCGGAGGAATGGTGACCTCGACGGGTTCGGGACTCTCGGTTCCAGACTGGCCCCTCTCCTTCGGCGGGATCAACCCTCCCATGATCGGAGGGATCTTCTTCGAGCACGGACATCGTCTGTTCGCGGGCGGCACGGCGCTCATGACCTGGGCGCTCCTGATCCTCTCGTGGCGTCCCGGCGTGCCCTCCGGCGCGCGTACGGCGACCATGCTTGCCTCGGGCGGCATTTTGCTTCAGGCCCTGCTCGGCGGCCTGACCGTGCTGATGAAGCTACCCCCCCTCGTTTCAATCTCCCACGCCTGCCTCGGCCAGGGCGTGTTCTGTCTGCTGTTGGCCTGCGTGGTCCTCTCCGTTCCGAGGACCGTCTTCGGGCCCGGGTATTCCCGCGTGTTCCGCTTCGCGGCGCTGGGATTTTTCGCCGCCTATCTTCAGCTGGCGCTCGGCGCGCTCGCGAGACACACCGGCCAGGGCCTGGGCTGGCACATCCTGTGGGCCTGCGCCGTCATCGTTCTGGCGGCCCTGGCCTGTTTCACGGCTTTACGTTGCGACGCCGACGTCCTCAAACGTCCGGCTTTGCTGCTCGCAGTCGCGGTACCGGTGCAGCTCTGCTTGGGTTTGTTCGCGCTTCTTGTGCGGGTGGACTCGACGATGGTCCTCGGCTTCAAAGAGGCCGCCGTATGGCGCACCGCGCACCTCTCGGGCGGGGCTCTCACCTTGGCCGCCTTTCTCCTGTTGGCGCTCAGTTCGCGCCGGACCGCGGAGCCCGCATGAAGAACTACCTCCAGCTCGCCAAGCCCCGAATCGCGCTGATGGTCGCACTCACCACGTGGCTCGGTTGGGAACTGGCCGGCGCAACGGCGACGGGGGCTTTGTTTTTCGTCGTGCTCGGGGCCACGCTCGCCGCCGGCGCTTGCGGCGCGCTCAACTCGCGCCTGGAGATCGTCGAGGATGGTCTCATGAACCGCACGAAAAACCGCCCCCTGCCGACAGGCCGCGTCGCGCCGCGGGCCGCGATGACTTTCGGCTTGATCCTCGCGACCGCCGGGACGGCGCTCGTCTGGGCCGCGGGGGGGGCCATGGCCGCCGGCCTCACGCTCGCGACGATTATTCTTTACGTGCTTGTCTATACGCCTCTCAAGAAGGTCACCCCGCAAACCACCTGGATCGGCGCCGCCGCCGGCGCCACCTCTCCGTTGATCGGCTGGGTCGCCGCGGGCGGGCCTCTCGACGCGCGCGCCTTCACCCTTTTCGCGATCCAGTTCCTTTGGCAGATCCCTCATTTCCTGACGCTGTTCTGGATCCACCGCGAGGATTACGCGCGCGCGGGCTTCAAGGTCATGCCCGTCGTGCACCCCAACGGAGGCACGACGGCCGTCCAGATCGCGCTCCATTCTTTCACGCTTCTTCCCGCCACGATCGCCCCGGCGCTGGTCGGACTTGCTCGGCCCGAGTACGCGATCGGCGCCTTCGCGGTGTCAGGTTCATTTTTACTCCTTGGTCTGCGCGCGAGCTGGACGATGACCGTCGTCGACAACCGCCGCCTCTTTTTGGCCTCGCTCGCTTTCCTTCCGCTCATCTTCGGCATGCTCCTTTTCGGAGGCGTCTGACATGAATCGCCTGCTTATGCCCTCCCTGATTCTCGCCTTGGCCTCCTGCTCTCGGCAGGCGGAGCTGACGAATTCCATCGCCCGCGGCGAACGGGATTTCAACGGCATCGGCTGCGTGAAGTGCCACGCCATTGGCGACAAGGGAGGCGACTGGGGCCCCAACCTGACCATGCTCGGTTTTCGAAAATCATCGGCTTGGATAGATGCCTGGCTCAAGGATCCCCACGCCTGGAACCCGAAGACGATCATGCCCAACTTCCACCTGAAGGACTCTACACGCGTCGACCTCGTCGCCTACCTGTCCGCGCAAAGGGGACAGACCTGGAAGGTGAAGCCCTGGCAAACCCCCGAAGCCGCCGCCCTGCCCGCCGCCAAACGCGGCAAGATCATTTTCAACTCGGTCGGTTGCGACTCCTGCCACGCCCAGGACGGCTACGGCGGTTACCCGAACAACAACGTGGCGGGCGGCCTCGTCAACTCCCTGGGCAAGGTCACGGAGGGCTACAGCAAAGCCGAGCTGCACGAGAAAATCAAGGCAGGCGCGGTCCCGATTCCCAGCGACTCGACGAAACCCGCGCCAATGCTCCAGATGCCGAAATGGGGCGATTATTTGGGCGCCAATGAAATCGACGCCGTCGTCGAGTATCTCTACTCTCTCGGGCAGACGATTGCCGCCGGCGCGAAGCCCTCCAAGAACGACTTCTAAATACCGCTGTCGGCGGTCGTTTTATTCAACCCCACTCCTGTGCGAGAGCCGCTTGCGCAGGGCGTCGACGTAGGCGTTCGGTCCCACCGCGCGCAGCGCGGGCGTGTCCTGGCGCGCGAACACCTTGCGCGCGCGCTCAGGCCAGCCTGCCGCGAGCTCGGCCTCGATGACGGACCATTGGTCGGCGGGCCAGTCGCTAAGCCCACCCGCCGTGCGCAGGACGCGACCATCATGCACGTAGCGCGTCTCGATCAAGTCGAGAGTACGCCGCGCGTGCGCCTTCTGCGCAAGCGAGGCGACCTTTGAGAGCAGGACGGCCCTGGCCATGTCGGCGTTGGGCCCTGCAAACAGGCGCCGGTCCACGGTGGGAAGCCCGGAGGCCCGCCTGCCGGCGTCATCCTTGGCGAAGTACGACGTCCCCTCTTCGATACGGCCGTCCGGAAGGTGAACGTCGCCGTTCACCGAGGAGGCATAGCCGCCGCCGGGCAAGGACATGAACTTCTCGACGAAGCCCAAAACGGCTTTTGCCCGCGCGGCGTCGGTGGACAGCGCAACGGAAGTTTGGTCGATAAGCGTTTTTGCGTATTCGTTCGGACCGTGATAAGCTCCGCCCCACACCGCGTCGTCAGGCCCCGGGGCGGGCTCCGGGCGCCGCCGCACGGCCTCCAAACGTCTGCGCGCGTCGGCCGCAAATCCGTCGGCCTTGGCCGGATCGGCCTGCAGCGTCTCGAGGATCAGCTTCGCCCACGGCAGAAAGAGCTTCGGCGTCAGGCGCGCGGCCCCGGCGAGGGCCCGCCCGTCCGGATCAATGAGCGCCGTCGTGGGCCAGGCGCCGACGCCATATAAAAAAACAAGGTCGGGACGTTCATCGGCGTCGGCCCGCGTCGCCACGAGATTGGCAGATATCCACTTCGCGACCCCTGCGTCGGCGTAGACGCTTTCTTCCATCAACCGCGCTTCGCGCGACCAGGCCGGAGACAGATGGAGGAGCACGATCTTGTGAGAGACCTTGGCGCGAGACAGCGCGCCGGAATCAAAATCCTCAAAAGGCGCCGGAGCCTTGCGCGCAACGCGGTACGACGGGGTTTCGCGCTTGCCCCACCCTCCCATCATCCACGCCGGGAACACTCCCGGGCTCATCGCGATAAGACCGGAGGCCAACGCGCAGATAGCCATGATCGCGCCGAGGATGATCATCACCATGGCGTGAACGCGTTTTGAGCGGGCTTTTTCTTCGTCGGAGCGTTCATCGGTCATGATGCATTGAGCCGTTGGCGTAATTCCTCGAAATTGTCCGTCGGCTGCCCGCACGCCCGGCCGACGCACAAGTACGCTCTCGCGCGAGGCGCATCGGCGATCTCACGCACGATGGGCAGTATTTTCGACAACGCCGTCTTTTCGGCTCGTCGATAGGCGGCAAAAACGAGCCCCGGTCGCAGCTTCTCGCGCGCGACGCCGACAAGCTCCGCTCCGCCGGGGAGGTCCGCGTCGGCAATGAGGAGGGTCGCCGTTCGCCCGATCACCCTGTCCCATGCGGCCAAAAGAAATGGCATCGTCAACGGCCGCGTGGACAAACGCGGCCCGAACCGCTCCAAGGTGTTGTCGGCAAATCGCCGGAATTCCTCTTGACCCGTCAGCTCGTAGAGCCGCAGGCAAACATCCGTCAGCACGGCGCTCGGCGAGGGCTCGACTCCATCATGATCTTCAATTGCTCTCGTAAAGAGTTCCCTTCCGTCCTCCTCCGCCGTTTGATAAAGGCCGCCGCCGTGCGCCGCGAAGCGGCCAATGGCTTCCATCGCGAGATCCCTTCCCCACTCGAGATGCTCGGGCTTGAAGGCGGCCTCGTAAAGCGCAATCAGCCCGTAGGCCATGCACGCATAATCATCCGCCATTCCAGGAATGGCGCGTTCGCCGTCCCGCCATCGTCGCCACAAGGTCTTCCCGTCGGGCGACGACAATTCGCGTCGGATGAAGCCCGCGGCGCCCTCGGCGAGTTGCAGACATATCCCGCCGCCCGTCGCGCCGAAGGCGCATGCTAATCCCGCGATCGCTAGCCCGTTCCAGGACGTTAATATTTTATCATCCAACGAAGGTCTCGGCCGTTTGGAGCGCTCAGCGAACAATTTGGCCCGCGCGCTTGCCGCCTCTGTTTCCGGCATCGCCGCCGGATTCTTGTCGTACAGCACGCACTTCCCGACAAACTCGCCGTGCGGATCGGAGATCGCATTGCTCCCCTCCACGACCCCATATCTCTCGCAAAAAGCTTTGGAATCCTTCCGGAGAACCTCCTCGATCTCGGATTTTTTCCAGAGATAAAACGCGCCTTCCGCCTTATGTCCGCGCGGTTCGTCATGCGGCAGGCTGTCAGCGTCTTCGGCCGAAAAAAATCCCCCGCCCGGCGCCCTCAGGTCGCGCTTGAGGTAGTCGACCGTTCGCTCCAACGCTCGTAATAGCTCCGGATCCTTTGAAATCGTCCACGCGTGCGCGAGGCTCTCGAGCAGTTGCGCGTTATCGTAGAGCATTTTCTCGAAATGCGGGATGCGCCAGTTTTGATCGGTGGAGTAGCGCGCATATCCGCCCCCGAGCTGATCGAAAATCCCCCCCCGCGTCATCGCCCGCAACGTCTCGACCGCCATGGTCTTCGCGTCCTCATTGCCCGTGCGCGCATGCCGCCGCAGGAGGAACCGGAGATTGGTCGGCATCGGGAACTTGGGTGCCTCGCCGAAGCCGGCGTTCCCGTTGTCGAAGGACGCGTGCAGATTGCGCTGCGCCGTCTCCAACGACGAATCATCCGGCCGTCTCCGGGATTCGTCCTCCGCCAAAGCATGCACAGTCACGGCGTTCGCCAGATCCTGCGCGTTGTTCTCGATAGTCAGCCGACGCTTCTTCCAGAGCAGCGCCATCCGTTCCAAAAGGCCCGTCCAGGACGGCAGTCCGTAGCGCGCGTCCGGCGGGAAGTATGTGCCGCCGTAGAATGGCTTGAGCTCGGGCGTCAAAAACACGTTAAGCGGCCAGCCGCCCTGGCCGCTTAACGCCTGAACCGAGATCATGTATATTTTATCGACGTCTGGACGCTCCTCGCGGTCGAGCTTGATGCAGATGAAATTCTCATTCATCACCGCGGCGACGGCGGGCACAGCGAAGCTCTCGTGCTCCATGACATGGCACCAGTGGCAGGTCGAGTAGCCGATGGAGAGCAGGATCGGCTTGTCCTCGGCCTTGGCCTTGGCGAAGGCTTCGGGCCCCCACGCATACCAGTCCACCGGGTTGTCCTTGTGCTGGAGCAGGTAGGGGCTCTTCTCGCAGGCAAGACGGTTGGACATCAGTGCGCGTCGAGCGCGGTCCCGCCCGTCAGCAGTTCGCCTATGCCGGAGATCACGCGGTATTCTATCATCCTCCGCGGACGAATGGTACAATACAATGTGGCCGTCGATAAAACATTTCTCCTCACCGGCGCGAAACGAGTCGTGGACTCCCGCCCGATGTACGCGCAGGTTGTCGTCACCGACGACTGCAACCTGACCTGCTCCTACTGCGACGAGTACGCCCCGGGCTCTCCTATCGTCCCGCTTGAGACGATGACGGCCAGGATCGACAAACTCGACGAGCTCGGCGTGCTCGTCTACGATTTCCTCGGCGGCGAGACGATGATGCATCCGGACATCGCGCAGCTTGTCAAGCGCGTGAAATCCAAGCGCGGCGGATCCAACCTGGCGACAATCATCACCAACGGCTTTTTGCTGACGAAGAAAAATATTTTAGACCTCAACGAAGCCGGTCTTGATTTCATGCAGGTCTCGGTCGACACTCTCCATCCGACGGATTGGTCGGACAAGTCGCTTAAATCCGTTTTGCCGAAATTAAAACTCTTGGCCGAAACCGCGAAGTTCCAGGTAGAGATTCAGTCGGTACTTAACGAAGAGAACCTCAACAACTACGACGAGTTCCGCGCTGCTTTAGAAGAACTGCCCTTCGCCTTTGGATTCTCGATTATGCACGGCAAGGGCGGCCGGATCGCGATCAAGGGCGAGAAATACCTGGCCTTGCTCGACAAGTACGGCGTATTCGAAGGCGTCAACTTCTACGGCGAACACCTCAAAGAGATGCTGGCGGGCGATTTCTCCCGTCCCTGGAAATGCCTCGGCGGCTTCAAATTCCTCTACATCACCGCCGCCGGCTCGATCCAGTGGTGCGCGCAGCAGCGCGGCGTCGCCTTCGAGTTGATGTCGGCCACGCCCGAACGCCTGCAGACAAACAACGTGCACAAGCCCTGCGAGGCCGGCTGCTCGCTGGGCTGCGTGCGCATGGTGTCCCATACGCTCGGCGAGCCGCTCAAGACCTTTGGCGCGAGCGTTAAGCTCGCGATAGGCATGAGCAAGCCGAAGCCGAAATCCGGGGCGGCCTGTTAGCCTTTCCGTCCTATGAACGTCGCCTTCGCCGCCGCATGATGAGCAATCTCGCGAACGTCGGTCGGCTCGTCATGGCGTTCATTCTATGCGGTTGCGCCACGATGAGCGGTAAAACCCCGCAAGAAAAACGCAAAACCATCCTCTCCATGAGAAACGAGGTGCTGGCGGATCTTTACAAAGTGCGCCCCGAGGCAAAGGCTCGGATCGCCGCGGCGCCGGGTTATGCGGTTTTCAGCAACGCCAGCGTCAACATCATCTTCGCAAGCTTCGGCGGCGGTTATGGCGTCGCCACCGACAATAAAACCAACAAGCCCATTTTCATGAAAATGGCGGAGATCGGCATCGGGCTGGGGGTGGGAGCCAAGGATTTTCGAGCGATCTTTATTTTCAATACCCCCGCAGCCCTGGAACGGTTCGTCGACTACGGGTGGGAAGCCGGCGGACACGCCAATGCGGCGGCGAAAGCCGGCGACAAAGGCGCGTCTGCGGGCGGCGAAGTCTTGATCGAAGACATGACCGTTTATCAGTTGACGAAAACCGGGCTGGCCCTTGAGATAACGGTTAAAGGGAACAAGTACTGGAAAGACGTAAACTTAAACTAACGAGCGCGAAGTTGTGCCTGAGCGCGTATCTTGATGCGCCCCGCTATTTCGCGGCATCCTGCGGCTTGAGAACGGCCTCGATGTCGAGGGAGATCGCGACGTCCTCGCCAAGCAACAGCCCGCCGGCATCGAGCGTCCTGTTGAAGCTGATTGCGAAGTCCTTGCGATTGAGCGTGCCGGTCGCCGAGAAGCCCGCGCGCGTGTTGCCCCACGGATCCTTCGTCGTGCCGCCGAGCATGAGGTCGAGGACGACGGGCTTGGTCACGCCGTGCATGGTGAGGTCCCCATGCAGCTTCGCCGTCTCGCCCTTGATGCCGGTGACCTGTGTGGACTTAAAGGATATCGCCGGGTACTTCGCGACATCGAAGAAGTCCGGGGTCTTGAGGTGGCTGTCGCGCTTCTCGTTGTCGGTGTTGATCGAGGCGGGATCGATGGTCGCGTCGACCTTCCAGGATTCCGGCTTGCCGGGAGTAAAAGCGATCGTGCCCGTGAAATTCGTGAAGCGACCGGGGACTTTCCCGACGAGATGCTTGATGCGAAAGCCGACTGAGGAGTGCGCCGCGTCTATTACATAAATCTCCGCGCGCAGCGACGACGCGGCAACGGCGAGCATGGCGGTCAGAACGACGATCATCCGCATGGAACCTCCCTCCCCTTTCATAGCGACGAGCGACGAACTGATATAACAGGATCGCTTATCTCGTTGTCAAGCGCCGCAAGAAGAAGCCGACCGCGAGAACGGCGGCTGCCGCCGCGACCTGAAGCCAGCCGCCCTGCGCGCCAAGCCAAAGAGTGGCGCAGATGCCCGCGAGCGGAATCAAGGCGCCCGGCAATACGCGTCGGCCTCCCCCGCATCGGCGCGCGCGGCGCACAAGAACGACGGCGCAGGTGGACAAGAACTGAGCCCCGATGACGACGTTGGAGAAGTCCACGAGCCCGTTGAAATCAAGAAGCAACGCTGCCATCAGGGCGACCACGGTCGACCCCAGAATCGCCGACGAGGGCGTGCCGAAGCGCGGATGGACCGCAGCGAGCGCTTTGGGAAAGTGCCCCTCCTCGGCCAAAGCCACCAGGTAGCGGGGACCGCCCAAGGCCGAACCGGCCACGAAGCCGGTCATCGAAATCACCGCCCCAGCCGTGAGGAGGGCCTCGCCCCAAGGCCCCATCAAGACGGCCGCGGCGTCGGCGAGCGGGCGCTGGGATGAGGCCAGATCCGGAACCAACGAGAGCGCGCCGATCTGCACCAATATGTATAGCACCGCCGAGCCGAGCAGGGCCGTCAGAATGGCGAAGGGTACGTCGCGCTGGGGATCGCGGGCCTCGCCCGCCGGAACGGGCACGGTCTCGAACCCTTGATAGGCGAAATACGCGAGGAAACAGGCCTCCCCGAGAGGCCGCCAGCCCGCCGGCGGAAGCGCCGGACGCCAGGCGGGCAAAGCGTACGCCCCCGCCAGTGCGATCAACGCGATCGCGCCGAGCTTGGCAACCGTGAAGAAATCCGTCGTCCACGCTCCCAGCCGCACGCCGCGCCAGTTCAGGGCGCCGAAGGCGGCTATCGCGAGGCATGCCACAGCCTTGCCGATCGCGGGCCGGGCTGCGATCCACGGAAGATAGGACGCGATGCCGTTGGCGACCGCGGCCCAACTAACGATCATCGTAATCCAGCACAGCCACCCGATCGCAAATCCCCAATTCGGCCCGAACTCCGTGTGGGCGTATAGGGTCGGGCCGCCCGCGCGGTCGTGTTCCGAGGACGCCTCCGCAAAACAGATCGCCACGGGGGCCAGAAGCAAGGCGGTCAGCGCGTAGGCCGCAGGAGAAGCCGACCCCAGGTGTCCGGCTAGGCGGCCTGGGAACAGAAATATGCTCGAGCCGACCACGGCATTGACGCCAAGGCAGACCAGGTCGAAGCGAGTCAGCGGGCGGCGGGACGCAGAACGCGTCAAGGTTTAGCGCTCATCGCAAGCACGATCTTCGTGCCGACAAAGCTCTGCGTGTACAAGCGGCGCGCGACCGGCAGCGGCAGAGAGAGGCACAGGTGCGCAAAGGCCTCGTGCTCGGCCTCTTTGAGCGGCGGGCCGTGGAGCACGAGACCCTCTCTCGTGAACAGGACGAACTCGCCCAGCGCGCTCGCGCGCACGGAGGTGCCGACTTGGGGCGGCTCCCAATGGAGTTGGCCGCCGACCTGCTCGAACTTAGGGCGCTCGGTGCTGGCGAAGCGCTCCTTGGTCAAGATCGTCGCGAAACGCGGCAGCGGGCGAGTCTCCGCGCCGACAACGCGCGGCCGGGCGCCCGCGAGGAGCAGGCTCTCGACGATCTGCTCGCCTCGAAAGAGCTGGACCTTGCCGGCCTCTTCGTCGAGGCGGATCCAAAGGCTCATAATCTCGAGTTGCTTTTCGAGCAGGCGTTTCTCCTCGGACAGCGCCATCCCCCCCTCGAACAGGACTTTGCGGGAGCGCGACAGCGTCGTCGCACTCTCCTTGGCACGCGCGAAATCGCGGGACACGAGCGCGATCAGCGCCTCGCGCTCCGCCAGGTCGAGATCAAGGTTCTCGCGCGCCACCGCGAGTGCTGCACGCCGATCGACGGCGATGGCGACGTGCGCGGACACCCAGCGGCCCATCAGCCACAGGCACGCGAGCACCGCGCCGCCGGCGGCGGCAAGGCCGAGGGCGCCGACCCGGCAATCGAGCGCGCGCAGACGGCTCTGCAGTGTCGCGCTCATTCGAAGATAAACACCCGCGTTCCGTTCGGCACGGAGACATAGAGCTTCTCGAGGTCGGCGGCGCCGACCCGCACGCAGCCGTGAGAGGCAGGGTGCCCGAGAAGCTCCTCGCGCTTGGTGCCGTGGATCAAGAAGCCATCGCCGAGGTTCATGACGAAGGCCCCGAGTTCGCCGGACACCATGCGCGAGGGATCGCCGGGAGGCGGCACGGGTTCGCCGTTCTCGACATAGGCCCAGTCGGGCTTGCGCCACTGAGGATTGAACGCCTTGCCGATGACGCGGAACTCTCCACGCGGCGTGACGAACTCCCATTTACGGCCGCTCATGGCGTCCATGAGGATGCCTCCCCGGCCCACGGAGACATCGGCCTGCCATAGCAACTTGACGCCATTTTTGACGTAGAGCGTATTAGCCTTCGCGTCGATGACAAGATGGAGCTGCCCCCTCAGGCGCTTGGAGACCCTCGCGCGCAGGAGGCGAACCTCCCCTTTGATGGCCTCCTGCGTTCTTAAGTACCCCTTGTCCTCGGGAAGAATATTTGGGATGTCCTGCAGGAAGCGCGCGTCGCGGGCGCGTTCGCTGTAATCGCGCACGAGCAAGCGCAGACGGCGCGCGCCCGAGTCGAGCGCTCGCGATTCGTCCTCGAGGCGGCCCGCTTCGAGGTTCATCACCGACACGTCGCGAGAGATCGCGCAGGCGCGCCAGCCGAACGCGCCTGTCCACAGCACGAGCGCCAGCGGATACACGGTCCTGCCGAACGTGTTCTCGCTCACGATCATATTTTACGAAATCTAAGGGAGCGGCATGTCGTCTGCCCTGACGTCGGGGCAGGCCTCGTGTCGCGGCGACGGCAACGGTCCGGGCGTCCAGTCCCGGGATGCTACCAACCGTCGTTGTCCTCGTCGTGGCCTTTGTCGCCCTTTTTACCGCCCTTAACTCCCTTCTTTTCAAAGCCTTCGCCGCGGGGCTTCTTCTTATTGTCGTAGCGGTTCTTTCGGTCGGAAAAGGCCTTGCTGTCTGCGCCGAAATTGGGGTTACGTTCGCCAAACCCGCCCGCGGTCAGCCTAGGCGCGCCGCCGGAACTGTCCCGAGGCGGCAATCCACCCGCCGGGCGCGGCGCCATCGGGCGCGCCTCATTGACCATGATGCGGCGCGTGCCAAGAGTGAAATTATTGAACTTTAATAACGCGGCCTGCGCCTGATCGTCAGTCGTCATCTCAACGAAGCCGAACCCTTTCGACTTGTTGAGGGCCCGGTCGATAATCACTTTCGCGCTTACGACGGTTCCACAGGCGCCGAACAACTCCTTGAGCTGAGCATCGGTCATCTCGTACGGCAGGCCGCCCACGAACAGCTTCTTACCCATTTCTCAATCGCTCCTTGCATTTTTACTGACGATTAATTATAACACTAAAAGTTCTCCCGCGTTCGCATGAGGCGCCCGGAGAGCGCCGGCCTCTGTATGTGTCGTATCATGCCGTAGGATAGAAAGGGAAGCCGCGCGAGGAAACCACTATGCAAGCCAAGGACATCATGCAGCGCAAAGTCATCAGCGTGGAAGCGGATATGAGCGTACGGGACGCGGCCAAGCTCTTCCTCGAAAAGAAAATTTCTGGAGCTCCCGTGCTTGACCACGGCGAACTCGTCGGGATGGTTTCCCAAACAGACTTAGTGCGGCGCAATTCCAGGGCGCCTGAGACGTCGTCGCAGCAGCAGCAGCAGCAGACGGACGACGACAAAAGTTCGCGTCCCGCATTCTACTCACATGATCTCCCGGATTTCCATCATGTCATCGACGTCATGACACCCTCCGTCATTGCCTCGGAAGAGACGACCCCGGTCAGGGACCTGGCGCGTCTCATGCTGAAGAAAAATATTCATCGCATCATCATCACCCGCGCCGGCAAGTTGGCGGGAATCGTGACGACGACGGATTTTATGAAAATAATCGCGCAGGCGCGGCCCCCAAAGAAGCCCGCCTCTCGTCGCGCTCATCGCACCCCGTCTCGACCCTAGAAAAACGACGCCCCCCCCCGAACCGCTTCGACTTACGACCGTGAGGCACTGTCGAGGGGGCTACGTAGAGGGGGTTCGGCAATCCGCCACTTTCATTTCACGGTACAAGCGTTCCATTTTTTCGCTCATCCTGGAGGGAATGTCGACGCGCAGTACGGCATAGAGGTCGCCCCGCGAGCCGTCTTCCTTGCCCAAGCCCTTGCCGGGAATGCGGGAAGGTCGCCCGGCGTGGGTTCCCGCGGGTATCTTAATGCGGATCAAGCCGTCCAAAGCGGGCACCGAGACCTCCCGCCCAACGCCGCCATCCAAGGCATAACCGTGACGCTGGTTTCCAGATCGTCTCCGGAGACCTTGTACATTGGATGAGGCAGCAGCCGCACCCTGAGAAAGAGATCACCCGACTCCTTACGATTTAGGCCGGGAGAGCCCTGCCCGGAAAGCCTCAGCTTGACGCCGTCGCGGACATGCCTGGGCAGGCGCACCGTGATATGTTTCTCGCGCCGCTCTTCACCCACACCGCCGCATCGAGAGCAAAACCCGCGCCCGCGATGACCGGCGCCGCCGCAGGAGACGCAGAGAACCGGAACCACGAGCGATACCCTTTTCTCGCCCCCGCCGACGGCATCTTCCAGGGACAGCGGCAACTCCGCTTCCACGTCCTGCCCTTTGATCGAGCCTACCGTGTCCGCATCCTCGACGCCGAAGCCGTGCCGGCCCGCGTCCCCAAATAATTCCTCGAAGAAGTCGCTGAAGCCGCCCCCCCCTGCGCCTCGCGGAATTCCCGGGGGGATTCTCCCCGACCGCGTCCATATCGCGGCTCATGTTCCGACTCCCGGTATGGGCCGAGTTGGTCGTACTTCCCTCTCTTCTCCTCATCGGAGAGCACTTGGTACGCCTCGTTGATCTCCTTGAATCTCTCCCCTGCCGAGGCGCCTTGCCGCGCTCGGGATGCAGGTCCGGATGGTGCTTCTTGGCCAGCACACGATACGCGCGCCTCACCTCCTCGCTAGAGGCGCTCGTCTTTATCTCCAAAACCGAGTAATAGTCTTTATAGCCCATCGCCCCGGCCCCAAAAGGCGGGTGAGGTTTCCCCCCGCCCGCCCCACGGCGCGCCCTCAGTCGACCCTAACGCTCACGCCTCGCCTCTTGACCTCCGCGGGCTTGCGCATGGTCAACGTCAGTACGCCTTCCTTGCAGGACGCCTTGACGTCCTCGGTGTGCAGGCCTTCCGGGAGGACGAAACTCCTCTGGAAGGAACCGTAGGACGACTCGCGCCGCAGCCAGGTCTTGCCCTTCTCCTCCTTCTCGGTCTTCTTCTCGCCCGAGATGGTCAGGACACCATCTTTGACCTCCACCTTCACGTCCTCTTTCTTCACTCCCGGAAGCGAGAGGTCGAGGATGTACTCCTTCTCCGTCTCCCGGATGTCCACTCGAGGCATCCACGCAGTCGGCAGCGCGGGTAGACTCGTCCGCATGGGCGAGAATATGTCCTCGAGACCACCGAACGGCAATCGCCGGAACTCCCGCAGTTGGTTGAGTATCCGGAACGGATCCAACGTCTCGAGTTCGTTCTCGACCTCCCTCTCCACCACCGCCATCTTCTTGTCGACCATGCTATTGCCCTCCTCACTTGCTTGATAGTGGTGCAACTAAAACGCCAAGAAATGCGCCGCCGTCATGGCAATATCGTTGCTTCTCTCCAGTCTGGCTCCCTCCAATATGACTCCGGCAAAAATAGCGAAGGGCAAGGGCAGGGAACGCTGGTTGGTGACGGCTTGGCCTGGAATGGGCAATGTGGCCGTCACGGCGGTTGTCTACCTGCTGTCCAATCTGAGGATGAAGCAAATCGGCGAGTTCGACGCGCGGGACCTTTTCGAACTTGAGGCGGCCGACGTTGAAGGCGGCCTGGTCCACGCCGTCCATTTGCCGCGCAGCCGCCTATTCCTGGCCGAAGATGTCGCGCCGAACCTCGATATCGTCGCCTTCCTGGGTGAAGCTGAGCCGCCGAAGGGCAAACTGGCCTTATGCCAGCGCCTCCTGACCATAGCGCGCGGTCTCAATGTGACCCACGTTTGCTGCTTTGCCGCGTGGGCGTCGAATATGATGGCTTCCGACCGTTCCCGCGTACACGGCATAGCGACCGATGAGGGCGGCCTGAGCGCACTGCGTCGCCGGGACGTCACCATCGTCGACAGCGGTCGAATCTCAGGCCTCAGCGGGGTGCTGCTCGCGGTTGCCGCCGAACAGGGTCTACCCGGCGTGGGGCTGCTCGGCGAGATGCCCGCGCTGGCGCTCCATCTCCCCTACCCTTCCGCGTCGGCTGCGGTCCTGCGCATATTCTGCACGATGACCGGCATGACACTCGATCTCGACGAATTGGAACGTTACGGACGCCAAATGCAGGAGCAGTTGTCCGACGCTTATCAGCAGGCCATAAAGGCCCTGCGTGACGCCGGTCCCGCGCAGGCGCAAGAGGAAGAGGCCCTGCGTCCAGTTCTCGAGGCGGACGAAGGCTCCTCCTCGGAGGACGCGCAGCGCGTCGAAAAGTTGTTCCTTGAAGCTGCCAAAGATCGCGCCAAGGCCTTTGAACTCAAGTCTGAACTCGATCGTCTCGGCATGTTCCGTCAATATGAAGACCGTTTCCTCGGCCTGTTTAAGGAGCGCTAGCCTCCAATTGTCAGGCTTTGTCTGGTCGCGCGCACGAGAGCGGAACCGAGGCGGGGAATCCTGGAAATCAGGCGCACGGCCGCTTCCCCCCCGGGCGCCCAAAGTAAGGTCGATTGGAGAAGGCGTCCGCGTTTCAGGCGTTTGACGAATCGACTCTTCCATATCTCGTCCCAACCCTTGCTCAGTGCGGCAATGTCACTGTCGTCCATGCGCCGGGGGTGGCCCCCAATCAACTCGGCAAGATGAATCGCGGACTCAAGCGCCATCGCCTGGCCATCGCCGCAGAGGGGCGCGATCATGCCCGCGGCGTCTCCAACGAATATCACGCGTCCTAAACTCGTCTCCTTGGGAGAAAAACCCAGTCCCGCCACGGCATGAAACCCGTCTTCGGCAGGCACCAGCGCCGAGAGGCGACCGCGCAGGCTGGCGCTGCGTGCGCGCATGGCCGAGCAGACCTCGTCCCAGCTTGGGGCGGCCAATCTCTTGAGAAAGGATTTTTCAACCAGGAGGCAGACATTGACGAGCCCCCCTTCGACGCGGCTCAGGCCGCAATAACCATCCTCAAAGAGATGTATCTCCACGCCTCCCGTCAATTCGCGCAGCAGAAGCCGTCCCGTCTCGGTATCGGCCGGACGATGGTGACGTTTGAGTCCGAGCGCGGAGGGCGAATCCTCCAGGATGGGCCGCCCGAGCTGGGCGTCTAGCGGGGAACGTCTGCCGTAGGCCGCCACGACCAGGCGCGCCTCGACGACGGTCCGCCTCCCGTCCTGCCACTCCAGGTTGAGTCGTATACCGCCCGCAATCGCCACGATGCCGATGACTTTAGCCCTTTCGTGAGCCGACGCCCCCGAACGGCCGGCGTGACGGAAGAGCGTCTCGTCGAGAGACCAGCGGCTGATCCCCAGCGCCACTCCGTTCAGGTCGAAGACAGCTTCATGGCCGGAAGGGGAGAAGAATCGCCCCTGAGTGATGCGGGCGGGCCCCAGGGCGAGCACCCCCCCCAGACAGCCGACGCGCTGGAGCATCTGCTGCGATTCCGCGGACAGAAACTCTCCGCACAGCTTATGACGAGGCAAGCCGTCCTTCTCGAAAAGAAGAACGTCGCGACCGGAGCGCGAGAGCAGCGCCGCCAAAGCGCTTCCCGCGATGCCGCCGCCGATCACCGCGATCTCGCAGCGCCCGTCTGGACCGGCGCTCATTTGCGGACAACCATGAGCCAGCGGAAGGCCCATCGCCAGGAGATATCCGCGTCGGGCAGGCCGGCACGGCGCGCGAGATCCTCAAGCTCGCCGCGGCGAAAGGCGCGAAGGACCGAGAGCGGGGCGTCGTGGCGGATGAGGCGGTTTTTCGAGAGCGCGGAGGTCAAGCCGTTGATGACGAAGTAGGCCGCCGGGTGCCGGTGGAGGTCGTTGATCACGATCCCCCATCGGCTCAGCTCGAACATCTTCGCCAGGGCCCGCACCGCCGCCTCATCGGAAAAGTGGTGGAGGAACAACGCCGCGTGGACGACGTCATACTTGCGCGTCGTCGGCAGGTCGAAGAGGTCGGCGACGGTGAATTCCAGGACGGATAGGCCGGCATTCGTCCGGCGCGCGCAGGCGACGGCCTCCGGCGATAGATCGATGCCCTGGACGCGCGCGCTCAGGCCCCGGCGGCTCGCCCGCTCCACGATGCATCGCGCCGTGTCGCCCCCGCCCGAACCCACGTCCAGGACGTCGAACTCAGCGCAGTCCGGCGCCATGAGTTGGGCCAAGCCATCCAACGTCGCGTCGTGGCCGCCCAAGGTTTTATTGATAAAGGCGAGCTCCCCCAAGGTTTCGGCCAACTCGGCGGGGTCGAGGCCGTGCTCGTCGATCAGTTCGTGAGCCGTACTGCGCGAGTTGAAGGCGGATAGGGCGGGCGCGCTCATGGCCGGAAAAGGACGGCTCCCTCCATGGTGAGGCCCGGTCCAAATCCCATGGCCGTGACGACGCGGCCGGACGCTCGCCGCAGTTCCCGGTCCAGAACGAAGAGGATGGTCGCGCTCGACATGTTGCCGCAGGTTTTTAAGACTTCTCGCGAAGCGAGAACCTGCGAGTCCGTCAGGCGCAGGGCGGCCTGAACCTCGTCGACAATTTTGCGGCCCCCGGGGTGGATGGCCCAAGCGCTCTCCTCGCGCTTGAGACCCGCTTTCTCCAGGAGCGCTGCTACAAAACCCGGGGCGGCGGCCTTGAGCCGCGCGGGCACCTCTCGGTTCAGACGCATCTCGAAGCCCGAGGGGCCAATGCGCCAGGACATATGGTCGAGGCTGCTGTTTTCGACGCAGCTGTGTGTCGCGACGAGATCTCCCAAGCCCTTTTTGAGGCGCTCCGGCCGGGCGTAAACGGCAGCGGCGGCGCCGTCGCCGAAGAGGCTGTTGGCCACGACGAAATCGGGAAGGGGCCTCTTCTGAAAATGCAAAGTGCAGAGCTCGACGCAGACCTGAAGGACCACGGCCTCCGGCTCGGCGGCCAGAATCTGTCCCGCCACCCTCATGCCGTTGAAGCCCGCGTAGCAGCCCATGAAGCCCAGCACCGTCCGGTGGACCTGGAGCCCCAGTCCCAGACGGCCGAGCAGAAGGATGTCGGGGCCGGGCGCGAAAAGCCCGGTGCAGGTCGTGAAGACGAGGTGGGTCACCTCGGCGGGACGGGCGCCCGATTCGCGCAGGGCTTTCCGGCAGGCCGCCTCCGCCAGGTCGACGCTCCATTTTTCATACAGCTTCATGCGAGCCGCCGTGGTCGGGAAGGGCTCGAGCGCCCAGTTGGCCGGGTAGAAATCAAAATCTTCCGGGGCGTCCTTGGCATAGTCGCCCAGCACGCTGTGCCGCTTCTCGATGCCCGAAGAGGCGTATATCCCGTTCAAAAATTCGAGCGTGACCGCGCGCCGCCGGCCCGTAAGCGTGGCCCCAGCCAAAGAATCCATAAACCGTTTCGCCGCTGGCTGCCCCACCCTATGCGGGGGCAACGCCGTCCCTAAACCGTAGAGTCGGGCATGGCGGCGCATCAACGAGGCGCTCACGGCGAGCTCATCTCAGACATGGCCGGAGCGACGCGTCTGCCGGAATGCCGCCATTATTCATTTCCCCTCCATTGTAGTCAATCCGGCACGCCGCCCGAGCGGGCATATTCTCGCCACGAAGCCGTAGAGGTCTGCTGGCCCGCCACGGTTGTCGTCGCAACGATCTTCATGGTCTCCCGCGGAGACAGCCCATGCTCGTTGAAAAAATCATATCTTGCTACCTAGCTCGCATTCCTTGCCGAGCAAGGAAGAGGTGCTGGAGCGGCGGGCCAAGATCAAGCTAGAGACGATGGCTCGGCATTATGCGTACAATATGGCACGGACGCCGGAACCGCAAACGAATTCAGGCCAATAAAATTCCCGAAATCGCTGAAGACGTGCAATGTTCACTAAAAGGGTAACACATGCCTAAACACTTCCAAAAACTCGGGACGATCGCCTATCTCATCCTCTTCGTGGGGCTGGGCTTTTTTAACAAGATCGTGGGACTGGCATCTGATTATCTTTGGTTCAAGGAGATGGACCTCCTCTCGGTCTTCACGGTTACATTCCTCTCCAAATGGGGCCTGGGAATCCTGAGTGCCGTGGCCGCGTGGCTGGCAATATTCATCAACCTTCGCCTGGCTCAAAGATGGGCCAAACGCGGAGTGATCGTAGTCAGCAAGGATGAGATCGCAACCATCCCCCAGCTACATGAAATCCGAGAAAAGGCCGGCCCCCTTCTTCTTCTCGGCAGCGCGGCCGCTGCGTTCTTCATCGGTTCATGGTCCGCCTCGCACTGGGACAACATCCTTATGTTCCGCCATGCCGTGCCCTTCGGTTCGCAGGACCCGATCTTCAACAAGGACATAGGCTTCTATGTATTCTCCCTGCCCTTTTACAGGTTCGTCCATGGTTTCTTTCAAGGGACGGTTCTCTTGTCGGGCCTTGTCACCCTCGTCCTCTACGTCCTAGAGGGCAAACTGGTTCTGACAGGCAGAGGCCTCAAAACCACTCCCTGGGTCAGAAACCACCTGGCCTTCCTCGGGGCGCTGATCTGTCTTTTGACGGCCTTCCACTTCCAGCTCAAGATTTATGGTCTCTTGAACATCCAGCGGTCGGTCGCGCCCGGGCCGGGCTACGCGGACCTGACCGCCTATCTTCCCGCTCTCAAAGGCTTGAGGTTCGTCGCGATAGTCTCCGCCCTGCTCCTCTGGGCCAGCCCGTTCTTCCAAAGCGCTAAGTTGGTGCTGGCTGGAACGGGCCTATTGGTTATGGGAAGCCTTTTGTCCGGTTTGTTCAGCGGCGTCGTCCAACGCTTCATCGTGGCTCCCAACGAAATCGTCAAGGAAACACCGTATATACGATGGGCTATTGAATTCACCCGCAAAGCTTACGGGATAGATCAAATCCAAGAACTCGAGTTTGAACCGACCGAGAACCTGACGCCGCAGGTCCTCAAGCGCAACGACCTCACCGTCAAGAATATCCGCCTTTGGGATCATGCGCCCCTGCTGACGACCTATGGCCAGCTCCAGGAGATCCGCACCTACTACGATTTCATGGACGTGGACAATGACCGATACTACGTCAACGGCGAGTACCGCCAGGTGATGCTTTCTCCGCGGGAACTCAATCCCGCCGCCCTGCCTAGCCGCATCTGGATCAACGAGAACTTGACCTACACCCACGGCTACGGCCTGACTCTGGGCCCCGTCAACCGCATATCGCCCGAGGGCCTACCTGAGTTCTTCATCAAGGACATCCCTCCCCAAGCCTCGACGAACCTCGAGGTCACGCGCCCAGAAATCTACTATGGCGAGGCCAAGGGAAACTACGTCATCGTCAACACCGAGTCCAAGGAGTTCGACTACCCTTCCGGAGACGAAAACATCTACACCAACTACCAAGGGACAGGAGGGGTGTCCATCCATGGGTTCTTGAAGAAGCTCTTATTCGCCCTGCGCTTCAAGGAGCTCAAAATCCTTCTGTCCGGCGATATGACGCCGGCAAGTAAAATCCTATACCACAGAAACATCCAGGAGCGGCTGTCCAAGGCCGCACCCTTCCTGCGCTACGACCAGGACGCCTACCTCGTCCTCTCCGACAAGGGGAGACTTTTCTGGATCGTGGACGCCTACACGGCCACCGACAACTATCCCTATTCCGAAAGGATCAGGGGTGTGGGCAATTATATCCGGAACTCGGTCAAGGCCGTCGTGGACGCCTACAATGGGGACATTTCCTTCTATGTCACCGAGGACAGCGATCCAATCATTCAAACCTACGCAAATATTTTCCCAAATACCTTCAAGCCCATATCCGAGATGCCCCAGGACTTGAGGAGCCACATCCGCTATCCCCAGGACCTGTTCTCCATCCAGGCCCACATCTATGCCACCTACCACATGACGGACCCGCAAGTCTTCTACAACAAGGAGGACCTCTGGAAGATTCCAGAAAAGAGCGTCGGCAACCAGGTTCAAAGGATGCCTCCCTACTACACCATTATGAAACTGGCCTCCGTGGGCAAGCAAGAAGAGTTCATCCTGATGGCGCCCTTTACCCCGGCCCGCAAGGAGAACATGATCGCCTGGATGGCCGCTCGGTGCGACGCTCCCAACTACGGGAAGCTCCTGGTCTATAACTTCCCCAAACAAAAAATGGTCTACGGACCACAACAGATCGAATCGCGCATTGACCAGGACGCAGAAATATCCAAGCAGCTCAGCCTCTGGAATCAGGGCGGCTCCAAGGTCATACGAGGCAGCCTGCTGGTGATCCCGGTGGAAAGCTCGCTCCTCTATGTCCAGCCACTGTACCTCGAGGCGACGGGTGGCGGACTGCCCGAGCTCAAACGTGTCATCGTGGTCTACGGCAACGCCATCGCCATGGAAGAGAATCTCGAAAAGTCCCTCAACAAAATATTCGACGGGAGGACGCAGGGAGCCCCGGTCGATGCTTCGCCAGGCTCGCGCGATCCCGGTATCAAGAGCCTGATCCGGCAAGCCCAGGAACGCTTCAGTAAAGCGCAGTCTCGTCTAAAGCAAGGCGATTTGGCAGGGTACGGGCAAGAGATGAAAGAGGTCGAGCGGTTGATCCAAAAAATGGCGGAGGTACCATAGAGTCATGATCCCCGACACATATAGACGTTCAGATAGCAGATCCCGGACCCCAAAGGAGTCAGGCATGCCAAAACACGCCAGGCTCATGACTGTCTTCGGTGTCATTTTTATCCTTTGCGGGTTTCTCGGGTGGGCGTCCACCGGCTTTGAGGCGCGCGCTAAGACCGACGGGGACATCTCTCGTCATCTTTAAACTCGCCGGCGAGTCCTCGGCACTTGTCGATGAGATCGCCCTCGTCCTCGAGAAACCGAGCGAGGCCTGGATCTAGGCTGAAAATACGAGGCTGAGGCAGGTGAGTTCGCAGTCCGCAATCACGTGGCTCGGCCAGCAGACCAACGCGATCATTTCAGGCGCGGCTTACTTCGGGCTCATCAGCCCCGGAACGACGGGGTTGTTCTTACCGAAGAGTTCTAGCACGACAGGATCGGTCTTCGGGGACTTATTGACGAAGCCACGGATCTCCTCGGGGACGAGCGCGGGATTCAGATAGACGGCGTGATCGTGGTCGAGCTGGCTGTCGAGCGAGGTCTGGTCGCCGGCGACCGTCGCGGTCGGAACCATCTTGATGGTCTCCCACGGACAGTCCATTATCGTCGAGGAAATCATATCTTGCTACCCAATCTGCCACCCATCCAAGTGTCGCAGTCCCAATCACAGGCAACTTCTATCATCTTGCCCCTCGGCTAAACCCATAAAATCAACCCTTAACCGTATCAACGAACGCCTGTTTCATAACATCCGCGAGGGAAGCAAAGCAATTTTCGGGACAGGGACGCCAGAAATTGGCATAATAAAATATATGGCGGGCGAGAAGATCCTGATTGTGGAGGATGAGAAGCATCTGGTGAAGATCCTCAAATATAACCTTGAAAAAGAGGATTATCGGGTTTCGATCGCCGGGGATGGGGAGGCCGGGCTGGCACTGTGTCGTCATGAGAAACCCGATCTGGTAATCCTCGACGTCATGCTGCCCAAGCTGGACGGTTTTGAGTTCTGCAAAGCCGTCAGGCAATCCGCGAAAACCCCGATCCTAATGTTGACGGCAAAGACCGGCGAGATCGACAAGGTGCTGGGATTGGAGCTTGGGGCCGACGACTATGTAACCAAGCCGTTCAGCGTGCGGGAAGTATTGGCCCGCATCAAGGCCATCCTGAGACGCGTCGGTGATAAGGAATCCGACAAACCAGTGATTCTCATCGGCGGCCTTGAGGTCGATCTGGAAAGATACGTGGTTCGGGTGGAAGGCGCCCCGGTTTCTCTGAGCCCGAAGGAATTCGACTTCTTGAAGTGCCTCCTGCAAGCTGACGGTCGAGCGATGACACGGGACCAGCTCCTCGAAAAGGTCTGGGGCTACGACAAATCGATGGAGATCGACACCACCACCATCGACCAACACATCGCCCGCCTCCGGGGCAAACTGGGGAGCGAGGCCAGTCGGATCGTCACTGTGAAAAACGTCGGTTACCGCATTAATATGGATTGATCGTGGCTCACTGGGTCTTTCGCAAGTTCTCCCGCAAACTCTCCCTGATGGTCGGCGTGATCCTTGTGTGCGCCATGGCGCTGACCGACCTATTGCTGACCCGTGCACTGCGGCGACAATTCATCGATGAAGTCGCATCGAACCTCTTGGTCCAGGCCGACCTCATTGAGATGCAGTTGCGGTCAAAAACCTTCTCAAAGAAAGCCGGCGGCGAACTCCAAAGCATGGCCAAACAGTATGACCGGACGTGCGACTGCCGAGTCACCTTCGTCAGCAAGGACGGGGCGGTGCTCGCGGATTCCAGCCTAACCACTGACGAGATCATCCGCATGGAAAACCATAAAGGAAGGCCGGAAATCAGCACGGCGCTTGCCGGTAGCCCGGGACATTCCATCCGGTACAGCGAAACCATCCGGCAGGACATGCTCTATGCTGCAACCCCGCTTCGTCTTAACGGCACGGTGCATGGCGTGGTACGCGTGGCCATGTCCCTGGCTCAAGTCGAGCAGAAAATCGCAGGCGTACGCAAGACCATCGCCACAATCACGATATTCATGATTCTTGCTGCGATACTGGCCTCCCTTTGGATGTCGCGTTCAATCAGCCAGCCCCTGGCAGAGATGTCCCGTATCGCCGAAAAACTGGCGCAAGGGGATTACAGCGCACGGGTCCGGCCCCGTTTGCCCGATGAGCACGGACAATTAGGGGCCACATTGAACCTCCTCGCGCAGAAGGTTCAATCAGCTATTCATGCCCTCTCCCAGGAAAAAGCCCATCTTTCCGCCATTCTCTCCAACATGACCGAAGCGGTGATCGCCGTGGACGAAACCGGACATGTGCTTGCGGTCAACCCCGCCCTGACGCGTTTATTCGGCATCCAGCCTCAGGAGTGCGTCGGCAAGCCTTTCCTGGAAGTCATCCGCAACAACAGGCTTAGCGCCCTGTTGAACATTGTCATCAAGGATTCCACGCGCCAGCAGGATGAAGTGAAGGTCTTGGCTCCAGAAGAAGCCGTCTTTGAAGCTCAGGCCGTTCCCCTGCTCATGGAAGAACGCTGCATCGGCGCTCTCCTGGTTTTGCATGACATAACGCGCCTGCGCCAACTCGAACAGATCCGCAAGGATTTCGTGGCCAACGTTTCCCACGAGATCAAGACGCCGCTGGCCTCCATCAAAGCCTTCGCGGAAACTTTACGCACCGGGGCCATCGACGATCCCGCGAACCGCAAGGAATTCGTTGAGATCATCGAGAAGGACGCAGACAGGATGATGCGGCTTGTAGACGACCTGCTTGAGCTTTCCTCTATCGAATCGGGCCGCAGAGCTCCCAATTTTGAGCCTGTCGCTCTGGCGGAATGCGCGATGGCAGTGGCCGCCAGCCTTGCGCCTCTTGCCGACCGTAAGCAGGTGCGTGTCGACATTCGGATTCCGGACAATCTCCCACTTCTCCGCGCGGACAATGGCCAATTGCGGCAGGTTCTCACCAATCTACTGGACAATGCCATTAAGTTCAACAAGGACGAAGGCAGCGTAACTGTTAAGGCATCGGCCAACCAGCGCATCGTCACCGTCGTAGTCCAGGATACCGGCTCGGGAATCACCGCCGAGAATCTGCCGCGCATATTCGAGCGCTTCTACCGCGTAGACAAAGCTCGTTCCTGCGAACTCGGTGGCACCGGCTTGGGCTTGGCCATCGTCAAACACATTATTGATGCCCATGGCGGCTCCGTCGGCGTCGAGAGCAAACCAGGCCAAGGCTCCACATTCCGCTTCACTCTGCCCACCGCCGCATAAGCGCCACACCTCCGTCATTCAAAAGTCATTCGGGATAGAGCCCGCTTCTATGGAGCGTGCTAATCGCAGCCGATATACTGAAAGTGGAAAAATGGGAAGAAATAGATGAACACAAGAGCAATCAAGGCGGCTGCCATCCTGCTCAGCGCAGGTTTCATGACCGGCACGGCCTACGCCGCCGGCAAGACAGTGACGATCAAGGGCTCCGACACGATGGTCATCTTGGGCCAACGCTGGGCGGAAGAATACATGAAGGCGCATCCGGGCGTGATCATCCAGGTCACAGGCGGAGGCTCGGGGACCGGTATCGCCGCCCTCATCAACGGCTCGACCGATATTGCCGAGGCTTCGCGCCCCATGAAGCCGGAGGAAAAGGCTTCTGTAAAAAAGAAGCACGGCAAGGACGTCGAGGAGATTCCTGTGGCCCAGGATAGTCTGGCCATTTATGTCCATCAGTCTAACTCCCTCAAGACCATCACCCTAGCCCAGGCCAAGGCCATCTATACAGGGAAGATGACGAAGTGGGACGAACTCGGGGTCAAGCTCGGCCAGATCATAGCCTACGGCCGCGAGAACAACTCCGGGACCTATGCCTACTTCAAGGAGCATGTACTCGGTAACCAGGACTTTGCCCCTGAGATACTTAGCTTACCCGGCACGGCCGCAGTCATCAACGCTATCAGCAAGGACAAGATCGCCATCGGCTACGGCGGCATCGCCTACGGCAAGGGCATCCGGGAGCTCAGCGTCAGCAAGGACGAGAAGAGTCCGGCCATCACCCCGACCATGGCAAACGTGCTCAACGGCTCTTATCCCCTTTCCCGTGCCTTGTACTTCTACACGGCAGGCAAACCCGAGGGCGAGGAGAAGCTCTTCATCGACTGGGTCCTCGGACCAGAGGGACAGAAGATATGCGACCAAGTGGGATACTATCCCCTCAAGCAGGCTAAGAAACCCGCAAAGAAAAAGTCATGAAAAGAGCGGAAGGCGTGCCTGTTGAAGCGACCGGACCAGTGGGGCCGACGTTGGCCCTGCCGGTTTCCGTCCGGGGCCGACCACGCAGACGCATTACGGAAGCAGTTATAGAAGGGATCATCCGCGCGAGCGCTTATTCCGCCATCATCGGACTTTTCCTCATCTTCGTGTTCATCGGAAAAGAAGCGCTGCCCATCTTCACCTCCTCGGAGGTGCGCAAGGAAGCCAACATCTCCAAACTGTTCCTGCCCCAGGATCAGGCCCATCCTTACTCCTGGCAGCCGGTTTCCGAGGTCCCGAAGTACTCCATACTGCCTCTTTTCATCGGGACTTTGAAGGTGACCTTAGTCGCCATCCTGTTCGCGATTCCGCTGGCCCTGGGCGCAGCCCTGTTCACATCGGAGTTTTCCCCGGACTGGCTCAAGGAATTCATCAAGCCGATCATTGAAATTCTTGCAGGAATCCCATCCGTGGTGCTTGGATTCTTTGCGCTCATGGTCATGGCGAGCTATGTACAGGATGCCTTTGGCATCGTCTATCGTCTCAACGCCATCAACGCCGGGATAGCCCTGGGCTTGGCGGTAATACCAATCGTCTACACGGTCGCCGATGACGCCCTGACAGCCGTCCCTAAGAGTTATCGGGAAGCATCCATCGCTATGGGCGCTTCCTCGTGGCAGACCGCCTGGCTGGTCGTGTTCCCAGCTGCCCTTCCCGGCGTTCTGGCCGCCTGCGTGTTGGGCTTCGGGCGGGCCATCGGGGAGACGATGATCGTCCTTATGGCGTCGGGGAATGCTCCGATTATGTCCTTGGCACTAGCCAAACCGGTACGCAGCCTGTCTGCCACCATCGCGGCCGAGTTGGGTGAAGTCGTGATCGGCAGCGCACATTACCACGTCCTCTTCTTCATCGGCACTTGCCTCTTTATTTTCACGTTCGTCCTGAATATGTTCGCACACTGGTTTATCACCCGGCTACAGAAGAGGATATTGGGGACGACATGATCGGGAAACTCTTCGTCGCATTGACTGCGTTTTGCTGCCTGATAATCGTGGTACTGGTGGCTGCCATCCTCGGGGACATCGCCTATTTTGGGTGGGAACGCCTGAGCCTGCAATTCTTGATAGCCGCGCCGCAGCAAGGCATGGCCGAAGGCGGTATATTTCCGGCAATCTTCGGGACGTTCTTCCTGGTTCTCTTGATGACCATCGCGGTCATCCCACTGGGTGTCATGACCGCAATTTATCTTCATGAATACGCTCCAAAGAAGTCCGCCATGGTCCGCTGGATCAGGCTGGCCATAGAGAATCTCGCCGGTGTGCCGGCCATTGTCTTCGGGCTCTTCGGGCTGGGTTTCTTTATTGAATTCGTCGGCAGGGGCATGGACCGCATCTTCCTGAACGACCAGCTGACTTTTGGCCAGCCTGCCATCATTTGGGCGGCGATGACCCTGGCCCTTCTAACCCTCCCGACTGTCGTCGTGGCCACGGAAGAGGCGCTCCGGGCCATACCGGCCTCCCACAGAGAGGTGGCATATTCCCTGGGAGCCACACGCCTGCAGATGGTGCGCAGGGTCGTCCTGCCGCAATCCATCGGAGGCATCCTGACGGGCGGCATCTTAGCCATCAGCCGCGGCGCTGGAGAAGTTGCGCCGATCCTCTTTACCGGCGCGGCCTATTTCTTGCCATATCTGCCCAAGAAGCTCAACGACCAGTTCATGGAGCTCGGCTACCACATCTACGTGCTGGCCACCCAGTCGCCGGATGTCGAGAAGACCAAGCCCATCCTCTATTCGACCGTTTTCGTTCTGTTGGCGCTGACTTTCATGTTGAATTTCACGGCCATCTGGGTCAGGTCCAGAATCCGTCGCAAGTTGAGGATGGCAAAATGAAGGAGCCAAACAGGCTGCAAATCGAGCATCTCAGTATCCGAGCGGGTGAACAGGACATCCTGCGTTCTGTTTCTCTGCAAGTGAGCCTGGGTGAGATACTCGGCATCATCGGCCCGGCTGGAAGCGGGAAGACGACGTTCCTCCGGGCGCTTAACAGACTCATCGACCTCGACGAGGGGCTGGAAGTTTCCGGCGACATCCAGCTCAACGGAATATCCATCCTGGACAAGAGGGCCGACGAGGTCGACATCCGCAGAAAGATCGGCCTGGTCTTTTCGGTCCCAACGCCCCTCCCAATGTCCATCTTTGACAATCTTGCCTTCGGGCCAAGACTCAACGGCGTAATGAAGATCAGCGAACTGAAGCGAAGGATGGAGGCCAGCCTCAAATCCGCATATCTTTGGGACGAGGTCAAAGATCGGCTAAGCGAACCCGCCGTCAACCTCTCCGGCGGCCAACTACAACGACTTTGCCTGGCCAGAACCCTCATGATGGAGCCCGCGGTACTGCTTCTGGACGAGCCCTGCTCCGGCCTGGACCCGATTTCCACCGCACAGATTGAGGAAGCCCTAAAAGTCCTCAAGAACGACATGGCCATCATCCTGGTCACCAACAACGTCAAGCAGGCCTCGCGGGTGGCCGACAAAACCGCTTTCCTGCTACTGGGAGAGTTGGTAGAGTTCGCCCCAACCCAAGTGATTTTCACCACACCCAAAGACAAGAGGACGGAGGATTACGTCACGGGGAGGTTCGGATGAACATCACCTCCGTGGTATCCTTAGAGAGCCTCAAACTCAACCTCTTCTATGGCAATTTCCATGCCTTGAAAGATGTCACGGTGAGGATTCCAGAGAAGGCCATCACCTCCATCATTGGCCCCTCAGGCTGCGGTAAGTCCACGCTTCTGCGGGTCTTCAACAGGATGAACGACCTCATCCCCAGCGTCCGCATCACGGGCCAGGTGGTGATGCACGGCCACAACATTTATTCCAAGAACATGGATACCACCGTGCTGCGTAAGCGGGTCGGGATGGTCTTCCAAAGGCCCAATCCCTTTCCTCTCTCCATCTTCGAGAACGTAGCCTATGGCCCCAAGATTCACGATCTTGCTAATAAGAAAGATCTCCCGGAGATAGTCGAGAACAGCCTAAAGAAAACCGGGCTGTGGGAGGAGTTGAAAGACCGACTCAACAATTCTGCTCTGTCATTATCTCCGGAGCAACAACAGAGGCTATGCGTTTCCCGGCTGCTGGCCACCGAGCCGGAAGTGCTGCTCATGGATGAGCCATGCTCCGCGCTCGACCCAATTGCCACGGCCAAGATCGAGGAGCTGATGGTGGAGTTGAAGGAGAAATACACCATCGTCATCGTGACCCATAACATGCAGCAAGCGGCCCGCATTTCCAACTTTACGGCCTTCATGCTGCTGGGGGAGCTGCTGGAGTTCGATTCGACCAGCGCCATTTTCACCAACCCGCAACACCAGAAGACGCAGGATTATGTCACGGGCAGGTTTGGATAAGGGGGAGGATTTATGCGCAGACAGTTTGAAGAAGCCGAAGGCGAACTGAAGAATAAAATATTGTCGATGGGAAGTCTGGCCGAAGAGATGATCCATTCGGCCATCCAGGGACTTGCCGAAAGGAAGCGGGAGCCTTTGCAGAAGGTGACCACAAACGAGGACGAGGTCAACCGGCTCCACATCGACATAGACAACCGCTGCGTCAACCTGATAGCGTTACACCAACCCGCCGCGACCGACCTGCGGTTCATAATCGCGGCGATCAAGATCAACTCCGACCTTGAACGCATCGGCGACCAAGCAGTCAACATCTCGCAGACAGCCGCCCTATTGCTAGATCACCCCCAGCTCGAGAAGAAGTTACTGAATATCCCGCGGATGACGGAATTGGCGCAAAGCATGTTCAAGGATAGCCTGGATTCATTCGTCAAGAAAGACGTCGCGCTCGCACGAACAGTCCTGGCTAGAGATGCCGAAGAAGACCAGTTAAAGAGCGAGGCGTTCAACGAACTGATGCAGCTGATGCAATCAGACGCATCCACGATTCAACGGGCTTTGGGACTCATTCTCATCGCCCGGAACTTGGAGCGGATCGCCGATCACGCCACCAACATTGCGGAGGACGTGATTTTCATGACCCTCGGCAAGGACATCCGCCATCACGCGGAAGGGGTCAAAGATGCCAACTCTTGATAAGAAAAGGCGTTTCGTGAGAAGCCACTAGGGAAATCTTATGGAAGACGGCTTAGCGATCACGGCGGCCGGGGCCGCCACCGTCGGAGGAGCGACAGGCTTTTCCCCTCTGAGGACGAAGGGCGTCTTGACCTCTTCCGGAAGCAACTCGAGCTTCTCGAACACTGCGTGCTCGCGGTTGGGCTGGCTGTCCAAAGAGGTCTGGTGTCCGGCCAAGGTCGTGGTCGGAACCATCTTGATGGTCTCCCACGGACAGTCCTTGGCGCAGAGCTGGCAGCCGATGCAGATGTCGTAGTTCACGAACACGCCGGTGTTCGACGGGTCCGTGCCGAACTTCTCGATGCACTGAGGCACGGGGCACACGGCGACGCAGACTTCGCAGCCGGTGCAGGCGGAGAGATTGATAAGAGCCTTGATCTTGGCTTTCGACGCGCCCTTGACGAGGGCAGCCCGGCGCGCATCATTCTGGAGGGAGGGCATTAAACGGTCTCCAAAATAGCTTTGGCATGTCCGGCGACGGACACCTTCCTCGCGACATGAACGATTCTACCGGTTGGTCCGATCACGAAGGTCGAACGCACGATCCCCATGAACTTGCGCCCGTAAAGCGTTTTTTCCCGCCACACACCGTACGCGCGGCAAATCGCCCTGTCCTCATCAACGAGCAAAGGAAACGGGAGGCCGTGCTTGGCCTTAAAGCCGGCGTGCGACTTCGCCGCATCGGGGCTCACGCCGAAAATGCGCGCTCCCTTTTTGACAAACGCGTCGTAGCAGTCGCGAAAGTCACAGGCCTCGGTCGTGCAGCCCGAGGTGTTGTCCTTCGGATAAAAATAAAGGACCACGGTCTTGCCTTTGAGCGCATTCAGCGACCAAGTGCGCCCGGTCTCGTCGGCGGCGGAGAAATTCGGAGCCCTGTCACCAACGATCACAGGCTTTATCTTACTCACGGGCACCGCGTTATTGTAACAGGAATTGGCGGGAGCGGTCAAACGCCAGAGAGCTGCTCGCGGACACGACGGCCGCCGCCGAGGACGGCCGTCCCGTCGAGGACGCGGCGGCGCGCAAGTTCGACAGCGCCCCCGGGCCGCGCAACAGGGCGGCCGCTGTCCGCGCAGCGCGTTCCGGCGCTCCTGCTTCAATCGCGGCGCCGGCGGCTATTAGGCGCCTGGCGTTGACCTCCTCCTGGCCCGGTAAAGGATTGATTAATACCATGGGCAGTCCCGAAGCGAGGCTCTCGGCCGCGCTGAGCCCTCCAGGCTTGCCGATATGAATGTCGGCCGCCGCCATCATGGCCGCGACAAGTTCCGGCGGCTGCGGCCCAAACACGCGCAGACGCCCGCCCGCCTCGCGGCGAGAGCAGAGCGCGGCACGAAGCCGGTCGTTGGCGCCGCACAGGATCAGCAGGTGTGCGCGCGGGCTTACGGCCAGGAGGGCGGCGGCCGCGCGATCGATGCCGCCAAGTCCCTTTCCCCCACCCGACAGAAGAGCGACCGGCGCGGCGGACGGCAGGGCGAGCGCTCGGCGGGCCTCCTCCCGGGAAGGTCGCGATTGGAACGCAGGGTGAATTGGAATCCCGGTCGACTGAAGGCGCTCGCGCGGGACGCCGAGAGCGGCCAAAGCGTCCACGGCCGTATCGTCCGGAGCCAAAATGAGATCCGCCGGCGGATCGGCCCAGAACGGGTGCACGCCGTAGTCGGTCAGGACTGAAACAACCGGGATGTCGAGCTCGCCTCGTCGTCGAGCCTCCGAGAGAACAGCCGCAACCGTAGCCTGAGGGCAGACCACGACCTGGGCTCCCGAGCGGCGCATGCCCTCGCGCAGGCGCCGGGTGCCGCCAAGGTCAAGGTAAACGGCGCGCACCGCGCGCAGGACGCAGCGCGCCCAGGCGCCCCGGTACAACGCTCCATAGAAACCGGGCGCGGCACGCAAAAGCCCATGATAGCCCCGCGCCGCCGCTAGGCCGGCGGCCGGATGATAATCCGCGGCGATTTCCACCCGGGAAAAAAAGAGGCCGGCCTTTCGGCCGGCCTCCTCGATGGCGAACGCCGCCGCGGAGTGCCCGCTCGGCGCGTAACCGTAGACGAGCAGCGCCCGCGAGACTTCGCCCAATTGCTTAAAGGTCCTTCGCTTCCTGAAGCTCGGCGAAGCGCTTCGGGTCCTTTGTCTTGAGCTGCTCAACAAGACCTTTGCGATGCACGGCCCAGGCTGCCGCGTTGGCGCCGGTTTTGCGTTTGACCGAGTCGTACGAGAGGAATTCGTAGATGGCCTTGCCGTCGGCCTTCTGCAGATTGCAGCCGGGCTTGTTCATCATCCGTTTGACATAGCGGCTCCAGACCTTGGTTTCGATCTGCCAGACGGACCCGTCCTTGAACAGCTCAGGCTGGTCTATCTTAAGTTTGGCGACCCAAGCGTTCTGCTTCGCTTCGTCCAACCCGCCTTCGGGTTCGACGAAGCGGCTGTTGAGAGGGCGAGCGGCCGAATGGCACTGCGCGCAGCCGCCCTTGGCGCCGATAAGCTTCGCGTAGCCCGTCTGAACGTTGGCCGGGTAGGTCTTGAGGAGGTCCGCGGGAAGCGTGTCCGGCCCGAAGTCGTTCGGGTACGGGTTCGTCATCGCTTTTTCCTTCTCGCTCATCTCGACCGCACGCACGGGCGACGCATAGGCGCCACCCATCAAGGTTGCCGCGAGTATCAAAGTCAGTTTGCGATTCATGTCATTGCCTCCTGGTAATTAAAAGCCGCTGTCGTCCTTTTTCGCGATGCTGAGCAGCCAGGTCGCGAGGTCGTCGAGCTCCTGCTTCGAGATCTTCCCCCGCCACGCCGGCATATACACCATCGGCATGGGGCCTTTCAAGCTCCACCTCGTCGCGTCCGACGCCGGCACGCCCGCTTCAATCTTCTTGACTAGCTCCTCGTGCGTGTAGGTGCCCATCAAGTCGGGCAAGGTCGGCTCGGCGCCGATGTTCATCTGCTCGTACCGCTCGGTCTCGGACATCTTCTCGTCGTACGGCTTTTGAGCGTTGCTGGATCCGTTGAAACGACGGCGGCCCTGCTTCGCATCAAGGCCGTGGCAGCCCTGGCAGCCGTACTTCGCGTAGACGAACTTGCCGTGCGCGACAGCGCTGAGCGCAGGCTCCTTAACGGGCGCAGCCGCTACATGATAGCGGTACGGGATGACCTCTTCCTTGGTCATGCCCGATAGGTAGGCCACGATCGCATCGGCCTCGGCGCGACTGATTTCCTTCGTAAAGTCGGGCATGCCCGACGGAGAGATCGGCTCCGAGTTAAGATGGGCGAACGGGTCGTTAGGCGTGACTTCCACCGGATCATTGACGAGATGGGCGAGAATCCAGTTCTGGATATTCCAATGGCTATCATGGTGCTCGTTGGCAAGCTCCTTGCCGTCGATGCGCACGCGCATGAAGTTGTAGCCGGAGATGCGCTCGAAGGGCTTGTCGGCGATGTCTCCGAGGTCCACCGAGGTAACGCCGCCCCGGCCGTTGATAGCATGGCAGCCCTGGCAGCCGTGCCGATTAAACAGCTTCTTGCCTGCGGCCGCCACTTCCGCGCCTTTGAGGGTCTCAAAGTTGTCATGGCACTTCACGCAGGAGCCCTGAATCGTGACGCCCTTGAGCATGGGCTTTTCCCAGTGCTTGACCCAACCGTGCGCGGGCTCCACCTGCGTGGCGAGCCCCTGGCCGGAGTGGCACGAGGTGCAGCCGAATTTCGAGAACGGATGAGCCTTGATGAGCGCCGTGTCCACCTTCGGATGCGCCTTGTACGGGTTCTCCGTGAAGTCGTTCTTGAGCGTGGTGTTCGTGTACTCGTCCATGCCCACGTGGCAGGTCACGCAGCGGTCAAAGCGGCCGAGATCGACGGCGATGATTTGCTTGATCTCCATCGGAGAATGGCGCATTTTCCGGGCTTCGGCCATGAGATTCGAGGCTTTTGTAGGATCCTTCTCGACCGCGGCCTGCTTCTCCATGACGTCAGCCGCCATCTGGTAGTACTTCGCCTGATACGGCCGCCACGGAGCGTAAAAGTCCTTGGCGAAGGCCCAAACGAAGGCCGCCAGCATCAGCGCATTGGAGACGATAAAGGCTTTCCGGTAGCTCATGTCAGAAGTTCATGCTGATCGAGGGTATCGTCAGCACGTATTTGATGTTGAACGCGAGACGAGCGCACATCTTCAGGAGGACGCTCATCGTGCTGATGACTAGGATCATTGTGACGAGATACCGAGGCCAGTCGAGCGCCCGTATGTGGCGCTGCGGCAGGACGAAGCCGAAGTAGAAAGACGCTCCGAGGAAGAACAGCAGAAATCCCCCTTCGGCCGCGCCCATCTTGCCCATCGCCAAGCCGGCCGCGGCGAAGACGGCGACGAGGCCAAGGAAGGCGCCCATCGTCTTCTTGCCGTCGAGCTCCTTTTGGATGAGCTTGGGCAGGAGCATCCAGGCAGCGGACACCGCACCCATCAGCGGGATGCCAATCAGCATGCTGTAAGAGCCGGCGCCCTTCGGTCCGAAGACGCTCCAGGTGGGCGCCGGCGCGGCCTTCAGCATGTACCAGGACTCCCACGGCCAGTACCAGGCGTAGTTCGGCCCGCGCAAGGAGTTCCCGATGTAGATCAGCACGAACCACATCACGACGCCAAGCATGAACAAGGTGTTCGCGAACGGACGCTCTTTCCAGGCGTAGTAGCCGACGCCCTTCGGGTTCGTGTCGATGTATGGGATCGCGACCAGGCCGACGATGATCAGGCCGGGCATGACGACGCCGGCGATCCACGGATCGAAGTACACGAGAAGCTCCTGCAGACCGACGAAGTACCACGGCGCCTTGGACGGGTTCGTGGTCACGTTGGGGTTGGCGATCGCCTCGAGCGGCGCGTTCTGAAGAATGGACCAGATCATGATAAATAAGGTGGTGCCGGCCGCGGCGATGTACTCGCGCTTGACGAGATGCGGCCACACGTCTACCTTCTCCTCGGTCGCGGTGTAGGGCGCGGCCGAGAAGCTGTCCTTGCGGATGCGCCAGAAGTGGAGGATCAGCAGGATGCCGACGAGGAGCGGAACTGCGACGCAATGCATGACGTAGAAGCGCAGGAGCGTGTTCTCGCCGACCATCGTGCCGCCGAGCAAGGTGAAGCGCACGTCGTTGTTGATGCGCATGCCGACAAGCGCGCCGAGGGGGCCCTCATTGCCGAGCACGGGGGTCGCACCCGCCATGTTCGTGCCTACGGTGACGGCCCATATCGCGAGTTGGTCCCACGGCAGCAGGTACCCGGTGAACGAAAGGAACAAGGTCAAAGTCAACAGCAAGACGCCGATGCCCCAGTTGAACTCCCGCGGCTTCTTGTACGCGCCGGTCAGAAACACGCGCACCATGTGCGCGATGACGGCGATGATCATCGCCTGCGCGGCCCATCGATGGGCGTTGCGAAGGAACATGCCAAGAGTAACCGCGAACTCCAGGTCCTTGATGTCGCGGTAGGCGAGGCCGATCGTCGGGCGGTAGTAGAACATCAGCGCCACGCCGGTGAGCGTCAGCAGCAGGTAGAGCGCAAACGAGATGCCGCCCATGCCCCAAGTGTAGGTCCACTTCAGCGCGCGCGGCCGCAGCTTCACGGGGTGGAGGTGCAGCCAGACGTTTCCGATGATGTGGCCGGCGCGGTCACGCGGGGTGTCCTTCCAAACGCCTCCTCGGAAAACGGACCGCCACAGCTGGGAGTCTATGATCTCCTTCTTGATCTTCTCGAGGTCTAGAGTGGGCATTATTTTGATGGTCCTTAGGCCTAAACGTAGCTCACGAAGTAAGGCGCGTTCTCGCGCTTGCCGGGTTTGTTCTCGAGGACGGCCTTGTCGACGATCAGGTCGCCGGTCGGGGCCAAGTCCACCTTCGTGCGCCACAGCGGCATGGGCGCCGGGCCGGCGATCACGTCGCCGTCGAGCGTGTAGTTGGATCCGTGGCACGGACACTGGAAGCGGTTCTGGTCTCCCCACCAGTTCGGCGTGCAGCCGAGGTGGGTGCAGCGCGCCCACATCGCGTAAAAGCCCGACGGCGTGCGCACGATCCAGACGCGCTGCTCGTTGAGCCATTTCGTGGAGACGCCGAGATCGTAGCCGACGGCGGGTCCGGCATTGAACTTCTGAGACGGCTCGTAGATCACGTTCGGGAACATGAAGCGCGCGCCCGCGGCCGCGGAGGCGGCGAAAAAGGCGGCGAGCATGCCCCAGCCGGCCCAGAGGAAATCCCCCCTCGAGAGGTCGGCAGGTTTGACGAGCGGCTTCGGCGCGGCGGCTGGGCCGGAGACTGAAGACGGATTCGAATTGGATTCGCTCATTTTACCGTTCTTGCCTTTTCAAATTTTTTTAAAAAAATAACGCGAAGTCTCTCAAAATATCAATTAGCGTTCGGACCTGTCAAACACGCGAGGCGGGCAAGCAAATCTTCACTCATGCTATTTCCCCTGCTCTCCCGCCGCGGAGGCGGCCCGATCGAGGATCCAAGCGTCGAAGCCCGTGTGCGGCATCAAAGTTTTCCCATCCCAGGCGTAGTCAAGCCCGGCAAGGTCCTTGACGATCTTCTCTTCGATGCCGCCGCGGGCGATGAGCACCGGGAGCACGATGGCGCGGCCTTCCCGCGACTTCGCGCGCGCGACCGTCGAACGCAGGGCCGCCACCGCCGCGGCTCGGATCTCGGGCGCCGCGTCGTCGCGAAGAAGGCAGAAGCCGCAGTCCCGAAATCCCTTGAGGGCCTGGCACAGCGACATCATCGAGTCTCTCCAGGCCGGCACGGCCGCGTCGTCGACGGGGCCGTGCGCGACGAGGACGACGCTCTCCTTCGACGCGTCCTGACTCAGCGCCTTGGCCCTCTTGTTGAGGATGCGTGCGACGAGTTCGTGGTCATCAAGCGCGCGCGACATCGCAATCGGCGCGCGCGCTTTGACGCGCTCGAGAGAGAACGACATCGCATGGACGTGGCCTGAGTGGCCGGCATGGGTCCGGGGCATGAGCGCGAGCCCGGCCCGAAAGGCCTCGGAAGGCTTCTGCGCGAGACCGAGCGCGTAGCGCGTCTGATCGAGCACCTCGGAGCGGCTCTGCACGAACAGGGGCACGGCGATGATGCGCGCCACGCCGCGTTTCTCGAGAATGTCCACGGCGGCCTGGAGGCTCTTGGTGTCGGCCATGCCGAGCGCGGTCTCGGTCGGGACCTGCTTGTCAACGCGCGCACGCAAGATCTCGATCTCGCGGTTCCACGAGGCGTCTCCGCCGTGCGCGAGCAGGAGGATGCCGTAGGGCGCCGTCGCCGCGCGCAGCGGAGCGCAGAGGAGGAGCAGCGCCAACGACGTCGCGATTGTCATTGCGGGTTCTCCGAATGTTTAAAGCTGCGTTCGCGTCCCGTCGACAGTGATTTCGCCCACGCGACGAACTCGGACGTCTTCGCGTCGACGATGCGGCGCGCCGCGGCGACGGCTTGCGCGCGCGAGGCCATGTTCTTGGCGACGATCGCCTCGAGGTCTTCAAGGCGATAAAGGTATACGCCGTCGATCTTATGGACGGACTCTTCGATGTCGCGCGGCATGGCAATGTCGATGAGAAACAGCGAGCGCCCGCCGCGGCGGCGGACGGCGGCATGGACAATGCTGTGAGTAAGCACCACATTGGGCGCTCCGGTCGAGGAAATGACGACGTCGGCGCGCTCAAGCTCGGCCGGGAAAGCTTCCCATTTGACGGCTTCGCCCTGATAGCGCGCGGCCAACTGGTAGGCGCGCTCCCAGGTGCGATTGGCGACGGCAAGCTTGCTCACGCCGCGCTCGGCGAGGTGCTTGGCGGCGAGCTCGGCCATCGCGCCCGCGCCGAAGATCAGCACGGACTTGCCCTCGAGGCGGCCGAAGATCGTTTCCGCGAGTTGAACGGCGACGGACGGCACCGACAGCGAGCCGGCGGCGAGGGCGGTCTCCGTGCGGACCTTTTTCCCGACGAACAGCGCGCGCTGGAAGAGGACGTTGAGGCGCTTATCGGTCATGCCCGCGATCTTGGCCTTTTCATAGCCGGACTTCACCTGGCCAAGGATCTCGACCTCGCCGACGACGAGCGAGTCGAGGCCGGAGGCGACGGAGAAAAGATGGTCGACGGCGGCGCCATCATCGCGGACCTCGGCCTTCTCCCCGAGCGGAATGCCGGCCAGTTCCTCGAGCGCGTCAATTAAGGCAGCCGCGCGGGGAGCTTGGTCCGGCGAGCCGGCGGCATACAGCTCAAAGCGGTTGCACGTAGACAGCACCGCGGCCTCCGTGAAGCCGCGCGCCTTCAGCTCGAGCAGCACGCGCTCGACGGGCACGCTCGACAGCGCCTCACGCGCCGCGCAGGCGTGGTCGCGGTGGCTCCAGCTCAGGCAGACGAGCTTCACTTCCCCCCCAGGAAGCCGTGGTGGCCGGAGCACAGCTCGGCGCCGAAAAAGGTCAGGAGCATGCACGCGAAGCCGGCCATGGAGACGTAGACGGGAATACGGCCGCGCTTGCCGCAGACATAGCGCAGCCACAGAAACTCGGCGTAGAACGCGGCCGTGATCAGCGACATGGTCTCCTTCGGGTCCCAAGACCAGGCGCGGCCCGAGGCCTGGTACGCCCAAACCGAGCCCATCACAAGCCCCACGACGAGAATGGGAAGCGTGACGGCGATGATGCTACCGTTGAGCGCGTCGAGCTCGTCAAGCGAGGGCAGGCGGTAGCACAGCTCGCTCGGCTTTCGCGACTTGATCTGCCGCTCCTGGATCAGCAGCGCCAGGGCCACGCCGAATGCGTTGGTGAACGCCGCATACGAGGTCATCAGGACCATGGGATGAATGTTAAGCCAGTAACTGCGCAGCCTGGGGCCAAGCGGCGCAAGCGCCGGATCGGCCAAGAGCACCGCAAGACCAAGGCTCAGCGCGACCATCGGCAGCACGAACGCCCCGAGAATGCCCAGGCGCCTGCGCACCTCAATCGTGTAGAACGCCGCGGCCAGGGCAAAGGACATGTAGGAGAGCGCGCCGAAGAAGTTGTTCACCGGCAGGAACCAACGATTCTCCGGGTAGGCCCAAAACGCGGCGAGGCGGATGCCGAAGGTCGGCAGGTGCGCGGCGAGACCGCAGCCGATGAGCGTCAACATGAAGCGGCTGGCGCGCGCGTTTTTGGTCAGCAGATAGAAGAAAGCCGCGGCGCACGCCGCGATATAAAGGAGGAACGCGCACCACGACAGAATAGACTCGACCATAGCCCCTTATTTTAGCACGAGGTCGGGCACGATCGTCTGGAAGAACTCGCGCGAACCCTAATGACCGGAACCGGCGTTGCGGTCCTTCGACGCGACGGACTCGAGCACCTTTTGCGCGACCTCGGGCCCATTGCCGTTAAGCGCCCAGCCGTTGCGCGCGCGCGGATCCATCGCCGTGCCGACGCCGAGCGTCAGCACGCCGGGCAGCTTCTTCGCCATGTTCAGGTCGGTCTCGTTGCCGATCTTCACCTGCGGGCGGCCGCTGAGACGCTCGCCCAGTCGCGACAGCCAGCCGGCCTTCTTCGCCTCATGCGGGACGAACATCGCGTCGCCGATGACAAGAGCGTCTTTGGCCTCGATCTGAAGGGCACTCGCGATATACGCCGCCGCATCGGTCTTGGTGATAATCGAGAACATGATGTAGGGCGGGTTCTCCGGCTTCTTGGCGAAGCGCGCTTTGACCTCGACCTTGATGCCGCGTTTGGACAATTCCTCGGACAGGATCGCGGCGGCGCCTCTCACCGAGTCCTCGGAGGAGCCGAGTGCGAGCATCATCGCGTAGCCGTAGTCGCTGTAGGATTCGGGGGGATTCCTGGTGTCGCCGCCATATTGCGCGGTGCCGACTTCTTGCAGGCGCGTCTTGGTAGCGGTCGCGGCGGCTGTGACGGCAGCGACCTTTTCTTTCGCCAGGGCGGGCGCCTCGTGTACCTTCTGGGGCACGCCCTGTGCATCGTAACGATACACCTTGCCGCCGCTGTTGGCGGCCACGTACATGCCGGCGCGGTCTGGAACCGGTAGCGACGCGAGGGATTCGAACACGGTGAGTTGCGTGGAATTGGGATAGCTGACGTCGCCACGGTCGCTGATCACGGCGATGTGTTTGCCCGCGGCTCGAATTTTGACAAACGCATCCACCTTGGGGCTGGGCAGGATCTCATTGTTGCCGGCCAACGTGTCGTCGAAATCCGAGAGCACGAGCGTCTTGTCCGCGGCGGAGGCGATGATCTGGGCGGTGAGCGCCGGGCCGGCCTGGGGCAAAGTGAACACCGCGCCCGTGAGAGCGGCGATAACCATCAGCGCGAAGCGATGGGCCTTATAAGCAAAAACCGACTCGATCGACTTGAAAGGTGCCGGGGCTGCGGCGGGAACCTCGGCGCCCTTCCCAACTTGCGGCGTGGCCGATCGCGCCGAAAGGCCCGGGCCCCGGTCCGACGCGGCGCCGACGACGACGTTGGACATGCCTCCGGAAGGCCGGGCGGGAATATCCCCGGTCAAGGCAGCTTCGAGATTGCGGCCGGCGATTGCCGCGCAGTCGACGGTTTTAGACTCGGTCAGCGCCTGAAGCGCGGGCATGGCGGCCGTGAGAGACGCGTCGATGCGCGTCAGCGCGACGGTTAAAGGAAACCCCAACGGAGTCGGCGCGTTCGTCATCCCGAGGCGGAGTTGGGGCATCGGGGAAACGGACGCGGCGCGTCCGGAAATGGTCTGCGCCGCGGCCCGCTGAGCATCGAGTCCGGCGGAGAGGACGACGAGCGCGGCGCAAAGAGCGATCGAGACGATGCGGTTGAGGCGTCGGGCCATGCGAAGTTTTCTCCCTGCGTCCGGTCTGCCGTCCGCATTATTGTATCGTGACTAGACCCGCACGCTCTAGGCCGTACGGGAAGAGCGCGAAGGCATAAGGCCCGGACTGGCGAACTCGGATTATGGGCCTTTAGGCCTATACTAGCATGGGCCTTTAGGCCCTGACTTGGGCCTAAGGACCCGGCTAATATCAGGTCCATGAGCCCCCTCCCCCCCTCCTTCGTGATCCTCGCCGTTCTTCTCTCCTCCTCGGCCCACGCGCAGTTCTGCCCGCTCAACTCCGGCGACACCGTCCGAAAGATCGTGGCCTGCACGCCGGAAGTGACGACGAACGCCTGTCGCAAGCTCGCGCAAAGCGTGGGCTGCGCGGTCGTGCGCGAATTGCCTTCGATCAACGCAATCGTCGTCGAAATACCCGCCTTCCGTGCCGACGGCGCCGAGACCACGCTCAGGCGCGCGTTTCAAGTGGATTTTGTCGAAACCGATAAAATTATCAATTGGCTCAAGGCCGCAACCGTGGCGCCGCCGGCGCCGACCGCGCGTTTCGCCTTCGACGACGTCGCCCGCGACATCCTCAAACGAATGGCCGCCCTGAAGCCCGTCGCCGTCGCGGAGGGAGAACAGCCGTGGGGCATCCGCCGCGTGAATGCCGCCGCCTCCTGGACCACGCCGCGCGGCCAGGGTCAGGGTTCGGCCGTCGCGATCATCGACACCGGCATCTCTCGGACGCATCCCGATTTGATCGGCGTCGTCATCGGCGGCTTCAACGCCCTCGACCCCAATAGGCCCGACGCGTGGGACGACGACGAGGGCCACGGCTCCCACGTCGCCGGCACGATCGCGGGCAAGCGCGACGGCAAAGGCGTCGTCGGAGTCGCACCTCTGGCCAAACTCTACGCGGTGAAGGTGCTCGACGCGAACGGCAACGGCGGCTTCTCGAGCGTCATCGCCGGCATCGAGTGGGCCGCCAAACACGGCATCAAGGTCGCCAACATGAGCCTCGGCGCCGATGAGGGCAGCGAGGCGCTCAAACGCGCCGTCACGGCCGCGAACAAGGCCGGGCTCCTCATCGTCGCCGCGGCCGGGAACTCGGGCGGCTCCGTTGACTTCCCCGCCAACTACCCGGAGACCATCGCCGTCGCCGCCTCCGACATCAAGAACAACGTCCCTGATTTCTCAAGCCGCGGGCCCGAGGTGGATTTTATCGCGCCCGGCGTGGACGTGAAATCGGTCAAAATGGACGGCGGGTGGGTCGAGATGTCCGGAACCTCGATGGCGACCCCGCATGTGGCGGGCCTGGCCGCCCTCGCGGTCGCGCGCGGCGCGTCGACTCCTGCCGCGGTGCGCGCCGCGCTCAAGAAAGCGGCAACGCCACTTGCGGGCCTCGCGACGACCTTGCAGGGCATGGGCATGATCGACGCGGGCAATCTGCCTTAGAGAAACCCGCTGTGATGGCCTCCATTTCCTTAATATACTAGAATTCCAGGCATGAACCGACGAGGATCGAAGACCGCCGCGTTCGCCGTTATCGTCGGGGTCGCCTTCGGCGGCCTGTTCGCCGTTCGTCACCTGAACAAGACGCGCGCCCGTCACGAGAGTGAGTGCCGCGCCCTGACCAAGGCCCTCGATAAGACCGTCCGCGCGCGCTCCCCCCGCTTCTTGGAGAGCATCGTCGAGCACCGCTATGATCGAACAGAAGGCCGCTGCCTCGCCGCGCTCGAGTACCATTACAAGCCTTGCGACGCCAAACTGCTCAAGAGGACTCCGTTGCTCTGCACCGGCCCCGACGCCGACGTCGCGATATACTCCTTCCACAACGCCGGCGCCAACCCGCTGTTCATCTGCGAGCGGTTCTACGCGACGGGCAAGGCCCGGTGCACCGAGTCGATGTACGGCGCCGACGGCAGACTCCTGTCCACCCGGGAATTCCCCCCCGATCGGTTCCCCGCCATTAAATCCGAACTCATCAACCCCAAGCCTTAACGTTTAAACCCCGGCACCGCCGAATTGATGATGGTCAATGACACATTCTCATATCGGCATGGTAGAATAAAGGGATGGATCAGAAAAATACGCTGGATTTTCACGGTTCCGGCCTTTGGGCGGTCATCCTCGGCGGCTCGTCGGGATTCGGTCTAGCGACGGCAAAAAGGCTGGCACGCGCCGGTTTCAACATCCTCATCGGGCACAAGGACAAGGAAGGCACAGTCGAGACGGTGATCAAGCCCCATTTCGACGAAATTCGAGCTTCGGGCGTCAACCTCATAACCCACAACATCAATTTGTTCGATGAGGACGCAAGAGGCGAACTCTTCGAAAGCATCCAGACCAACTGCGGGCCCGGCAAGGTTCATCTATTCATGCAGTCCATCGCAGCCGGTTCCTGCCGTCTGATGATCGACGACAAGACTCCCGATTTCCGCGGCAAGGCGATCAAGGGCCTGGCCGAGGCGCTGGGTCTGCCTCCCGAGAAGGTCAAGGCAGCCGTCAACGCCGCGTTCCACGACAAGGGCTGCGACGCATTGCACACGCTTGCCGATTCGCGAATTCCGTACCGCGAGGAGCTGCTGACCCAGGAAGATTTCGAGAAAACCATCTTCATGATGGGCTACGATTATTTGCTGTGGGGCCGCGAGCTGTGCAAGGAAGGCCTCCTCACCAAGGACGCCCGTTTGGTGGCCATGACGTCCGAAGGCAACGAGGTCGCGTGGAAGGGCTATGCCGCCGTTTCTGCCGCGAAGACCGCGCTGGAAGCCTCATGCCGCGCGATGGCCGTCGAGCTCGCGCCTTACGGCGTGTCCTCGTACATCATGCAGGCCGGCATCACCGACACGCCCGCCGGCAACGCGATCCCGAACTTCGACCTGATGAAGGCCCAGGCCCGCATCCGCAACCCGTTCCATCGGCTGACGACGCCCGAGGATATCGCCGAGGCCATCCTCGGCATCTGCGGACCCGCCTTGCGGTGGGTCAACGGTTCCATAATCCGCGCCGACGGCGGGGAAGCGATATCAGGCCTGTGACCGAGCATAGCGGGAGAATGGTCGCTTCGAAAGCCGCAGGAAAGCGACCATGAGCAACCCCTTCAACATCTTGGGAATGGGCTGGGCCCTTCCGAAAAACGAAATCGACAACGACTTCCTGCACAAGGAAGTGGGCCTGAAGAAGACACCCGAATGGTGCCTCTCGCGCCTCGGCATCCTGAAGCGCTACTCGGTTCTATCAAGGAAATACATCGCCAAGACGCACAACAAGGACCCTCTGCAGGCGATCATCCACGCCCGCGCCAACGGCGAGACGCCGGTATCCTTGGCGGTGCGCGCGGCGCAACGGGCGATGGCCCATTGCGGCGTAAAGCCCGCGAGGATCGGCATGGTCGTCTGCAACTGCGACCTGCCCTTCGATCTCGTGCCCGGCACCGCGAACTACATCGCCAAGGCGCTCGGCATCGGCTCCGGGCCGCACATGGACCTCAACACCGCGTGCTCCTCGTTTGCTCGTCATATGCTGTACCTGGGAGATCTGAGCGACCGCGCGTTCCCCGAGTTCGTACTGACCGTGCAGACCGCCTGCTACACGACGCGCACCGACTACTCCCCCGAAAACTTCGACGGCTACATCTGGGGCGACGGCGCGTCAGCCCAGATATGCTCGCTTAAGCATAAGGGCCGCATCAAGGTGGAGCCTCTGGTGTTCGCGACCGACCCCCAGGGCTGCGACGACGTGAAGGTGGACGCCACGAGGCACTTCTGGCAGGACGGCGCGAAGATCCGCGAGTTCTCGATAAGACGGACCGTCGAAATGTTCGAGCAGATCGCCGCGGCGAAGAAACTCTTCGCGGAGGATGTCTACACCGTCACTCACCAAGCGAATTTCGTGATGCAGGAAAGCATCCTCGGTCATCTGAATCTGCCGAAGGAACGCCATATCAGCAATGTGCAAGTCCAAGGCAACATCGCCTCGGCCGGCATGCCCTCGGCCATCGCCCAGCATTTGGATAAATTGAAGAAGGGCGACCAAATCGTGTACGCCGTCCTCGGCGCAGGTCTCGCGTGGGGCGGCGGCCATATGGAGGTGCAGTAATGCCCGATATCGCGGTCGTGACCGGCGCCTCGGGCGGCATCGGCGCCGCGACGGCGATAATGATCCACGCAAGATCCGAAGGATGCCTCCAGGTCTGCCTACACTGCAATGGGAACAAGGCCGCGGCTCAGGCGCTTTCCAAGGATATCCCGAATTCGTTTGTCGTGCAGGCCGATCTGTCCGCGGCCGAAGGTCGTAAAGCTCTCTTGGACGCCGTGCTTTCCGCGGGAACCCCTTATTGTTTGGTCAACAACGCCGGCATCGACCGTCCCCACGAGCCCGCATTGATGGTGACAGAAGAGGCGTACGACAAGATTATGGACACAAATCTGAGGGCGCCATTATTTCTTATGCGCGACTTCGCCAAAGAGATGGCGCGCAACGAGGCGGGCGTGATCGTCAACGTCTCGTCAGTGTTGGCGCGCAAAGCCGTCGTCGGCTCGGCCATCTATCGCGCCTCCAAGGCTGCGGTCGAGGCATTAACCCGGCAGTTCGCCTCGGAATTGGGTCCGAAAGGAGTGCGCGTCGTCGCGATCGCCCCCGGCTTCATCGAGACGAGCATGACCGCCGCCATCCCCGAGGATCAGCGCGCCGGCATCAAAAAAGACGTCGCTCTCGGCGCGTTCGGCGCGCCCGAAGCCATCGCCGAGACCGTCTGGCACGCGATCGAGAACCAATATCTGACGGGCGCCGTCATCGCGGTGGATGGAGGCATGGCGTTGTGAGCGATCTCACCGCCGCCGAGGTGCTCAAGCTGGTACCCCAACGTCCGCCGATGCGCTTCATCGATCAGATTGTCGAGATCGACAAGGAGCACGTGCTCACCAAGTACACCTGGAAGGACGCGGACTGCGCGGGGCATTTCCCGGGCAACCCCGTCGTGCCCGGCGTGAAGATGGTGGAGATGGCGGTCCAGACATCGGTCGTCGCCTGGGCGATCTATCTCATGAGCGCCAGGGCCCGCGAAGAGCGCTTGTCGAGCATGGTCAACCTCTTCACCCACCTCGACCGGGGCTCCTTCAAGAAGATGGTGCGCCCCGGCGACACTCTCGCCTGCCGCGCGGCGTTCGGCAAGGACGGATTTTTCCGCGACGGGAAGCTCGTGGCCGAGGCCGAGATCAATTTCCTCGGCGGACCCAAAGACGGCGAGGCCGCGTTTACCGGCGTCGTGTCCGGACTCTGGATGTCGAAGGACTCGGAGAAACTGAAATGAGCACCCGCTACCCGAAGCGCGTCGTCATCACCGGCATCGGCGCCGTGGCCCCGAACGGCCTCGGCATCGCAAACTACCACGCCGCCTTGCTGGCCGGCAGGTCCGGCATCTCCCACCATGAAGATCTCGCGACGCTCAACTTCGCCTGCCAGATCGGCGGCAAGCCCCCCGTCGGCCCGGATGAAGCCGAGGCCCTGCTCTCCGGTCCCGACCTAGCCAAGCTCAACGAGGCGATGGTGTACGCGACGATGGCCGCCGTCGAGTGCGCGCGGATGTCCGGCGTAAACGTCGACTTAAAGAAGGGCTATAGCGACACTCCCGTGGATTGGACGACGGGCGCGATCATCGGCTGCGGCATCGGCGGTATGGACACGATGTGCGAGGACATGGGGCCGGTGCTCGCGGCGGCGAGCGCGCAGGAACCGGGCATGGGCGTGCGCCCCATGGGAACGGATATCGTCCCCAAGATCATGGAGAGCTCGGTGTCGGTCGCCGTCGGAAAATTCCTGGGCTTGGGCGGGCAAACGACGACGAACTCGTCGGCCTGCAACACGGGAACGGAAGCTATTTTCGAGGCCTTCAAACATATTCAGCTCGGCTTCTGCGATTCGATGTATGCCGGCGGAGCCGAAGGCACCCACCCCGGCACCTGGTCGGGCTTCGACGCGATGCGTGACGTGCTCTGCTCCAGGTTCAACGACCGCCCTGAGAAGGGCTCCCAACCGATGGGCGCGGGCGCCTGCGGTTTCGTCCCGTCCGGCGGCGCGGGCGTATTGCGCCTGGAAACGTTGGAGTCGGCGCGCAAACGCGGCGCCAAGATTTTGTGCGAAGTCGTCGCGACCTACGTTAACTCCGGCGGCCAACGCGACGGCGGCACGATGACCTTCCCCAACCCGGACGGGGTCATGCGCTGCATAAGACAAGTCATCAAGGATGGAGATTTGGATCCCCGCCGGATTTCTTTAATCAACGGCCATTTGACGTCGACGGGCGCGGATCCGAAGGAAGTGGGCAGCTGGATCAAGGCTCTGGAACTGCCGCTGGAGAAGTTTCCTCTCATCCAGTCCACGAAATCCATGATCGGGCATGCGCTCGGCGCGGCGGGCGCTTTAGAATGCGTCGCCGTCGTCGACCAGATCGTCAACAGTTACGTGCATCCCTCGATCAACAGCGAGGACGTTCACCCCCAGATTCCCATCGGCGACAGCATCCCGCATCAGATGGTGAGAAAAGAGCTCGAGTACGTCATCAAAGCCAGTTTCGGCTTTGGCGACGTAAACGGATGCGTCCTCTTCAAACGCTGGGACGGAAAATAATAGAATCGCAGTTATCCTCGGAGGAACGAAGAAAATGGCATTCATGCGAAAACAGTCGGTTGTCGAGGCGGTCGACGTGAGTACTCTCACCGCGGAAGAGGCCGAGAAGCGCATCACGGCGGGCGTCAAGAAATACGCCACCAACGAGGCCAACTACGCCGTGGCCGACGCGAATACACCCTACCTCGGGCACATCGTGGGCATGGGCATCGAGTCCTCGAACCTCGCCGACATCACGATGTCCATTGAGCGCCAGTTCCTCACCAAGATGACCACAAAGGTTCCCCTGTCCGAAGGCTCCTCCGAATACAAGTTCAAGGCGGGAGAACTCGGCAAGCTTCGCATCCTGGACGGCCAGGACGCTTTAGCCGCCACGCCGGGACTGTCGGTCAAGATGCTCATGGACCTCGGCCATCTACCGAGGAACGACGCCTATCTCGAGAAGGTCATGTCGTTTGCCTACGTGATGGCGACGGGCGACGGCTGGAAGATGGCCGACGCGCTCAAGAAGATGGCGGGCAAGGCCGATAAGTTGGCCGGTGCCGAACGAGGAGAAGCCATCGTCAACATGAAGACCCTCGTAGCACAGGCCAAGGACTACGATCTCCTTCTCGCCGACGCGGCCAAGCTCGCGGCCTCCAAGGCGAAGGCCTACGCCAACGACAAGGGCGGTTTCGACGCGCTGACCAGCGAGTTGAACCTGACCCTCGACAAGATCAAGGGCGTTTCCTCCGACGGCGATGCCGCGGCGCTCGCCAAGCTGCGCGGCGAGGAAGCCGAAATTCGCACGCGTCTCAAGATGAGCGCGGCCAAGCTTCGCGTCTCGCAGGAAGTCTCCGAGGCCGCCGGCAAGCGCCGCTCAATCGAGGGCAAGAAGGTCGACGAGGTTCGCGCCGCCCTTCAGGAAGCCGTTACGCTCGCCGAGAAGCTCTCCTAACGATGCCGCTGGATGCGGAGGAAGTCAAAGCCCTCCGCTTCCAGTGGCGCTTGAGCCGCGCGCTCGTGGTGCTCGTGTCGCTTGTGGTCACCGCGATCGCGCGGTTTCATTTCCAGTACCGCCTCGACGAGGACATCGACGAGTTGCGCGCGGACATATGGACCAAGCTCGACGCGCACGACGGCCCCGTCATCTGGGCCGCCAACCACCTGACGCTCATCGACAGCTTCCTCGTCTATTGGGCGATCTTCCCCGTCAGCCGCCTCCTCGATGAGCGGCGCATCCCTTGGTCCACGCCCGAGTACACGAATTACTACAGGCTCGGCGGGCCGGTGCAAAGCGCCCTCATCCGCGGCCTGCTCTATCTGTGCCGCTGCATCCCGTTCCTTCGGGGCGGGGAAGACGCGGCGTCTGAAATGTGGCGACGGAAGGCCTTCGACAAGTGCGTATGGGTTCTCAAAGAGGGCGGCGCCGTGTTCGTTTATCCGGAAGCCGGACGCTCGCGCTCGGGCTGGCTCGAGCCTCGGCGCCCGAAGGACTTCCTCGGCAAGTTGGCCATCGAGGTCCCTGCCTCGAAATTCCTTTGCGTGTATCTGCGTTCCGACCGCCAGATCTCGACGACCGCCTGCCCGCCGCGTGGCGACCGTCTACGCGTCGTGGCCGATCTTATCTCGGGCGTGCTCCCCGGCGAGACGAATCCCCGCGACATCAGCCAGCGCCTGTTCAACCGGCTCGCCGAGATGCAGCAGGAGTGGTGGAAGGGCTCCGAAATGGCGCGCAACTGTGCTGGCAACGACATCGTAGACCTCAAGACGCCGCTGCTGCGCGAGAATTTCTCCGACGACCTGACCGAGGCCGATCAGGAGTGGCTCGAACGTCACCTGACAAAGAAGGAACTCGCCTATCTCCCCGAACAAGGGCCGACCAATCTCTTCCGCTGCTTCTGGCGCTTCTTCTGCGCGAAGGAAGCCTGCCACAAGGCGCTGGGCCGCGCCGTGATCGTGGTCCCCAACGGCGCGTTTCACGAGATCGAAATAGACCTTTTCCGCCGCAGGGCGACGCACATCCCGAGCGGCCTCCAACTCGACATCCGCTTCACCGACGACGACGAGGAGAAGCTCCATTGCGTCGCGGTCCTGCGCGGCGGCTACATCGGCGACGAGGAGACTGCGGGTGATATCCTCTGGACCGTGGGCGAGGTCCCGGCGGGAACCTCTGCCGGCGCCTTCGTCCGGGACTTAGCGCTCGACATGATCGCCTCGTCCAACGACGAGATCGCCACCGCCTCGCGCCTGGCCCTCACCGAAAATTCCGGCCTTCCCGGCGTGCTGTGGCGCGGTGCTCTCCAAGACTGGAGCCTGTCTCTGTCCCACTCCGGCCGATTCGCGGCCGCCAGCTTCATGATCTCGTGAGGAGAATCGCATGAGCGATGCCATTTGCGCGCTGTTCGCCGGCCAGTCGGTTCAGGAGACGGGCATGGGCGTCGAGTTGCTGAGAAACCCCGCCGCCCGCGCCGTCATCGATAGGCTGAAGCCCTCGCTCGGCGCCGATCTCGAGACTTTGCTGACGACGATGCCCGATGAGTCCTTGGCGCTCACCTTCAACGCCCAACGCGCGATCCATGCCTCGCATGTCGCGCACTGGTTCGCCTACAAGTCGGCTCATCCCGGCATCAAGCTCTCCGGCGCCGTCGGTCACTCGATGGGCGTGGTCGCCGCCCTGGTCGCCGCCGAAGCTCTGCTCCTCGAGGACTCCGGCCGCTTCATTGCCGCGCGCGCGAAGGCGTTCTCCGACTGCTGCAAGGCCTTCACCGAGCCGATGGGACTGGCCGCCGTCTCGGCGGACGATTTCAACGACGTCGTCCAATCCGCGGACGAGGTGCCCGGCGTCTGCGTCGCGTTGTGGAACACGCGCGGTCGCGGCACGCTCGGCGGGACGCTCGCCGCGCTCGAGGCCTACGCGGCCAAAGCCCGGGCCGAGGACTGGCCCGTGAAAATCAAGATTCTCAAGGTTGAGGGACCCTATCACACCGCGGCCTTCGCTCCCGCCAAAGACGCCCTCGCCGCAACGCTCGCGGCCCTCGAGGTGAAGGCGCCCAAGGTCCCCGTGTTTATGGGAACCTCGGGAAAGGCCGAGAACGACCCGGCGAGGATCAAGGCGCTGCTCGGCGAGCAGACCGTCGCCTGCGAGCGGCACCTCGACGCGGTGCGAGCGGCGCACGCGGCCGGCTGCCGTACCTTCGTCGAGGCGTCCTTCAAGCCCCAGCCTGTGACCTGGCTGCCCGACCAGCTAGAGGCGGGTTCCTACAAGGCCATCGCGCTCACCACGGCGGAAATCACCGCGTCGACGAGATAGTCGGCCCCTGCTCGATCGCGGCCTTATGTTAGAATAACCCCATGCCCACCCGGCGCTACCCCGAGACCGGTGTTTTCTACCGCGCGCTCGATCGAGAGTTCCCCATGATCGTACGCGGCGAGGGTTGTTGGCTTGTCGACGACAAGGGCCGGCGTTACCTGGACGCCTGCGGCGGAGCCTACGTCGCGAACCTGGGGCACGGCGTTTGCGAGATCGCTGACGCGGTCGCCGAGCAAGTCCGCAAGGTCGCCTATGTCAATGGGACGGCCTTTACCAACGAGCCCGCCGAGGAACTGGCCGCAGAGTTGCGCACGCTCAACCCCCAAGGCCTCGACTTCGCCTACTTCCTTTCTTCCGGCTCGGAGGCCGTCGAGGCCGCGCTCAAGCTCGCCCGCCAGCACTGGATCGAGTCGGGAAAGCCCGGCAAGCACAAGATCATCGCGCGCGCGCCCGGCTATCACGGCAACACCTTGCTGGCGCTCTCCGCGTCAGCACGCGAAGAGTACAAGAAAATGTTCGCTCACTGGCTCGTGCCCGTGACCATGATTCCCGCTCCATACCCCTACCGTTGCATGCCGGACTCTCCCGCGATGACGGCCTCGGCCCTGGAGGACGCCATCCTCAAAGAGGGTCCGGACTCGGTCGCCGCCTTCATCGCCGAGCCGGTCGGCGGCTCCTCGACCGGCGCGTCGGCGCCGCCGAAGGACTACTTCAAGCGGGTGAGAGATATCTGCGACAAGCATAGCGTGCTGTTTGTCGCAGACGAGGTCTTGTCCGGTTCCGGCCGCACCGGCAAATGGACGGCTCTCGAACACTTCGACGCGGCCCCGGACATCATGACGCTCGGCAAAGGTTTGTCGGGGGGTTATGTGCCGCTGTCCGCCGTCCTCGCGACAAGAAAAGTGATCGACCCGATCGCCAATGGATCGGGAACATTCAAACACGCCCAGACTTTTTCCCACTCGCCCGCCATTTGCGCCGCAGGGTTGGCCGCCGTCCGTCATATCAAGAGAAACAACCTCGTCGACCGCTGCTCCAAGATGGGCGCCGCGCTTCAGCGCAAAATCTCCGTTTTGCTCGACCTTCCGTCCGTCGGCGACGTCCGCGGCCTCGGTCTTTTGGCGGGGATAGAGTTCGTCGCCGACAAAAAGACGAAGGCGCCGTTTCCCCGCGCGCTTAAATTCGCCGAGACCTTCGTCGCCTCGGCCCATAACGCCGGGCTCCTCGTCTGGCCCAACACCGGGCACGCCGACGGCGAGAACGGCGACCTCGTCGTGCTCGCCCCCCCATTCATCGTGACCGAGGCGGAGATCGACGAGATCGTCGTCCGCTTCAAGACCGCGCTCGAACGCACACTGGAGAAACTTCATGTCCACCGCTAACGCCGCTCCCGCCGCGAAGATCACCTACACCTCCGTGAACACGGACATGACCGCGTTCCACCGTTCTTTCGACGAGGCCCTGACGCTCGTGCGCGGCAAGGCCGGAAAGGAGCACCCGCTCTGGATCGACGGCAAGGCCGTGAAGTCGGCTTCCCCCCTTCTCGTCGACCTCTCGCCCATCGATACATCCTTCGTCCTCGGAAAGTTCGCGGCCTCGACCGCCGACCATGTGGACCAGGCCGTCAAAGCCGCCCATCGCGAGCAGAAGCTCTGGCGCGCTCTCACGTGGCAGGAGCGCGTGAAGACGATGCGCAAGGCCGCCGTCGCCATACGCGAACGCAAGTTCGAGATCGCCGCCGTGATGAGCCTGGAAGTGGGCAAGAGCCGCCTGGAGGCCATGGGCGACGCCGAGGAGTCGGCCGACCTCATCGAATATTACGCCAAGAACGTCGAGGACAATAACGGCTACATCGTGCCGCTGGGCAAGCTCCTGCCCAACGAAAACACGCGCTCGGTGCTGCGCCCCTTCGGGGTGTTTGTTTGCATCGCGCCCTTCAACTTCCCCATGGCGCTCTCGACCGGGATGTCCGCAGCGGCCCTGCTCGCCGGCAACGGCGTCGTCTACAAGCCCGCCCAGGACGCGCCCTGGACCGGCCTCATGCTCTACGAGTGCTACATGGCCGCGGGCATCCCGGCCGGGCTGTTCAATTTCGTGACGGGCCTGGGCTCGGTGATCGGAGACGCGCTGTGGAAGAACCCGGGCGTCGACGGCATCGTGTTCACCGGCTCCAAGGAAATCGGAATGCGCATGGTCAAAGAGTTCTCCTCGGCCTACCCCAAGCCCGCGCTCATGGAGCTGGGCGGCAAGAACCCGACCTACGTTTCCGAAACCGCCAACCTCGACGACGCCGCCTCGGGCGTCATGAAGTCCGCCTTCGGTCTGCAGGGACAGAAGTGTTCCGCCTGCTCGCGCGTGTACGTCCACGAGGAGATCTATGACGCCTTCGTGGCCAAGCTCGTCGAAAAGAGCAAGGCCATCGTCAGCGGCGACCCCACGCAGAAGGACGTATACTTCGGGCCGGTCATCAACGCCAAGTCGGCCAAGACCTTCGATCAAGCCATCGAGTCCGCGAAGAAGGGCGGCAAGGTTTTGCTCGGCGGAGAGCGCCTCAAGGGAGGGCTCTTCGACAAGGGGCACTTCTGCGCCGCGACCATCGTGGAGCTTCCTCTCGACCATGAAATCTTCATGCGAGAACTGTTCGTGCCTATTCTCGCGGTGGGAAAGGTCAAGGACATGGATCAGGCCATCACGCAATCCAACCGTGCGGAGTACGGCCTGACCGCGGGAATCTTTACAGCCAGTCAAGAAGAGATACAGCGGTATTTCGATGAGATCGAGTCCGGCGTCTGCTACGCCAACCGCCCCTCGGGCGCGACCACCGGCGCGTGGCCCGGCGTGCAGTCCTTCTGCGGCTGGAAGGGCTCCGGCTCGACTGGCAAGGGAGGCTGCGGGCCCTATTACGTCACGCAGTTCATGCGCGAACAATCGCGCACCATCATGGAATGATGCCATGGCCAAGACGATCACGCCGGTGAAAGCGGAGTACCCTCGCATCGTCACGGCCCCTCCTGGACCGAAGGCGAAGCTCGTCATCGCCAAAGACAATGAGTACTCCTCCCCCTCCTACATAAAGGAGTATCCGCTCGTCATCGCCGGCGGCAAGGGCGCCATGGTCGAGGATGTCGACGGCAACCGCTACATCGACTGGATGGCGGGCATCGCCGTGTCTTCAACGGGATATCAGCATCCTGTCGTGACCAAGGCCGTGCAAGATGCGGCGGCGAAGTTTCTCCATATCTGCGGCACTGACTTCTACTACCAGGGCTTCTCGGATCTCTGCGAGGCTCTCGCCAAGTCCGCCCCCGGCGGCGGCAAGTGGCGGACCTTCCTGTCCAACTCGGGAACCGAGGCCATCGAGGGCGCCGTCAAGCTTGCGCGCCACCACACCCATCGCCATGCCTTGGTGTCGTTCCACAGTTCGTTCCACGGCCGCTCGTACGCGGGCATGTCCCTGTCATCCTCAAAGGTGAAATACCGCAAGGGCTTCGGCCCGATGCTGCCCGAGATCTACCATCTCCCCTTCCACAACCCCTACCGCAACACGCTCGCGGACTGCGTCTGCGCCGCGAAGGACCTCTTCGCGACCAAGCTCGACCCGTCCGAAGTCGCGGCCGTGGTCATGGAGCCCCTGCAGGGCGAGGGCGGCTACGTCCTGCCCTCGAGGGAATTCATGCAATGGTGGCGCGAGTTCTGCACCGACAACGGCATCCTCCTTATTTTCGACGAGGTCCAGTGCGGCGCAGGCCGCACCGGCAAGATGTGGGGCTACGAGAACTATGACGTAACCCCCGACATCTTCGTAACGGCCAAGGGCATCGGCGCCGGCATGCCCATCGGCGCGATCGTCGCCAAGGAGTCGGTGATGACCTGGCCGCGCGGCTCCCACGGCTCGACCTACGGCGGAAATCCCGTCGCCTGCGCCGCGGCGCTCGCGACGATCGGACTGATAAAGGACGGTTTGGCCGATAACGCGTTGCAAATGGGCGCGCGCCTTCTCGCCGGCTTAAAGAAACTGCAGGCCAAGCATGCATGCATCGGCGACGTCCGGGGCCTAGGCCTCTTCATCGGCGTCGAGTTCGTGAAAGACCCAATGACCAAGGAACCCGCCGGCGAGCTGATGGCCGCGCTCGAGCAGCTCGCGTTCACGAAGGGCCTGCTCCTGCTCGGCTGCG
>JBBTJN010000012.1:0-4787 GCA_038059415.1 Elusimicrobiota bacterium
CGAAGCCCACCGAGAACGCCTGCCGCTGGTGCGACTACAAGCCGCTGTGCCCGATTTACAAGGACCAGTACGCGGGCATGCCGGCCGTCGCCGCGAAGGCCGCGGGCGAGCCGGAACTCGCGGCGTTCGTCGACAAGTACGGCGACGCCATGGCGAATGTCGAAGCGGCGAAAGCCGCCGCTCAGGCCGCCGGCAAGGAGCTCGCCGAGGCTCTCAAGAAAAAGAATTATGTCCGAGCTTTCGGCGATCGCTTTGAGGTCTCATCCTCCCCCGCTGTGAAGTGGGAGTTCCAGGACAAGAAGAAGGTTCTCGAGATGTTGAAAAAGGCGGGCGTGTTCGAACAAGTTCTCGCGCCCTCCGCCCCCCTCGTCAATAAGCTCATCGAGGACAGAGCCACGGATGCGAACCTTCGCGCGCGCCTGAGCGAAATCGGCGAACGCTGCGAGACGACGGACCTGAAGCTGAAGATCCTATGACATGAAGACGCGCGACCTGCTTCTGGCGCTCGATCAGGGCTCCTCGTCATCGCGCGCGGCGCTTTTTGACCTCAAAGGACGCATCGTCGCGTTCGCCCAGCGTCCCGTGCGCACCAAAAGGCTTAAAGCGCTCTGGTCCGAGCACGACCCAATGGAGCTTGCCAAGACGCTCGAATTTTCTCTAGACCAGGTCCTCTCTCAGATCGGTCCGAGAGATCGAGTGCTCGCCGCCGGTCTCGCCGTCCAGCGCTCGACTATCGTATTCTGCGAACGCGGGACCTTCAAACCCGTCGCCGCCGCTCCGAGTTGGATGGACGGCCGCGCCGCCGAGTTCGTGTCCCTTCTCCAGGAGCGCCAAGGCGAGATCCGCGGTCTCTCGGGCCTGTACGCCACTCCTTATTATTCCGCTCCGAAGATCCGCTGGTTTCTCGACCACGAGCCCAAGGTCCGGGCGCTGGCTGACGCGGGTCGCCTGCTGTGCGCGCCCGTCTCCACCTTCATCGCCGCGCGCCTGACCAAGGGCGCGGTCGTTGCGGCCGATCCCACGTGCGCTCAACGCACGCTTCTAATGAATCTGGACACGGCGGCCTGGGATCCGGGGCTTCTGGCGTACTTCGGCTTGTCCGCCGAGATACTCCCCTCCATCCGCTCGTCCGCGGGTGATTGGGGCGCGGTCGAGCGCAGGGGGCGCAAGATCCCGCTGCTTGCGACCGTAGGCGATCAGCAGTCGGCCGCGATCGGCCTCGGCGCCGCGAACGAGGGGGACGCCGTCGCCAACTACGGCACCGGCGCGTTTCTCCTGCGCCACACCGGTCCGCGCCCTTCGTCGGCCCCCGGCCTTCTCGCCTCGGCGGCCGCGACGGTGGGCGAGCTTCGCGGTTATTATCTGGAGGGCACGGTCCACGCCGCGGGGACGTCGTTTGAGTGGCTCAAGAACAATCTTGGGCTGATGAAGGACGCCAAGGCCGTCGAGGAGGCCTTCAGAAAATCAAAACGACGGGTGCTGATGCTTCCCGCGATCGGCGGTCTGGGCGCGCCAAGGTGGGACTACAAGACGAAGACGGCGTTCTTCGGGCTTGATTCTCAGACGACGCGGCATGATCTCGTGCGCGCGACCGCCGAGGGGCTCTGCATGCTCCTGGCCGACGCCGCCGCCGTGATGACGGCGTCCGGCTCCGCGGTGACGCGCGCGCAAGTGGCTGGCGGCCTGTCGCGTTGCGACGCGTTGATGTCCTTCCAGGCCGATGCGTTGGGAGCTACGCTCGAGCGCCGCAAGGAGGTCGAGGCGACCGCTTTGGGCGCCGTGATCCTCGCCGCGAAGGCGGCGGGCCTGCCTGATCCGGAGCGGATGGCCGACGCGAAGGTCGAGAAGACCTTCGCGCCGAAGTCCGACGAAACGGCTCGTGCCAAGCGGCGCTCGGAGTGGACGGCCTTCGTCGAGTCGACTCAGCGCCTCAGCCGCGAAATATGCCTCTAATTGAAGCGGTGGTCGCGGCGGCATAAAGGCCGCGCATCAGCGTCTGAGGTGGGCGACCAGACGGTCGTAGTCGAGCCCGGAGAAGCTCCCGAGTTCGAAGTCCGCGGTGGACATGTCCTGGCCCTCATTGTGCGCGGTGCGGTAGGCGGCGACCTTCATGCCAGCGCGCTTGGCGGAGAGCAGGCCGATCGCGGAGTCCTCTATGGCCAGGCAATCGCCGGGCGGCAAGTTCAATCTTGAGGCGGCCTCGAGATAGAGGTCGGGCAAGGGCTTGGTTTTTCCCCCCACGTCCTCGGCGGACACGATCGTGTCGAGCAGAGGCGACAGCTCGAAACGGTCCACGACGAGCTTGATCCAGCGCTCGGGCGAGGAGGACGCGATCGCGGTGCGGATGCCCCTGTGTTTGAGATGGCGCGCGAGGTCGAGAAAGCCCTCTGAGCAGTCAACCCGGTCTCGGTAGACCTTGAGCGCGGAGACGTCGCAGTGGTCGAGGAACTCGACCCTGCCCATCGTGAGGTCGAACTCCTTTACAAGAAAGCGATGCAGGTCCTCGACGCCGAGGCCGGTGATGCGGTCGTTGTCGGCGTCCTTCCAGCCGGTCACGGTCTCGCGGAAGAACTCGGCCTCAACGGCCTTCCATTGCGCCTCGGAATCGACGATCACGCCGTCCATGTCAAAGATGACGGCTTTCATCAGGCCTCGGGAGCCTCGAGCTGCTGGTAGCGGGTGAGCGTGGCGTAGACGCCGTTACGGACAAGCAGCTCGGCGTGAGTCCCCGACTCCTCGATACGGCCGTGGCGCATCACGATGATGCGGTCCGCCTTCTGCACGGTGGAGAGGCGGTGGGCGATCATGACGACGGTGCGCCCCGGATAGAGGCGCTCCATCGCGTTCTGCACGGCGCGCTCGCTGCCGGCGTCGAGGTTTGATGTCGCCTCGTCGAGGATCAGGAGCTTGGGGTCCTTGAGCACCGCGCGGGCGATCGCCAGGCGCTGGCGCTGCCCGCCGGAGAGGCGCGCGCCGCGGTCGCCCAGCGGCGTGTCGAGGCCCTGCTTCATCGCGCCGACGAATTCCGAGGCGTCGGCCACATCGAGGGCCTTCGACACCTGCTCGCGCGTCGCCCCCTCTCTGCCGATGGCGACGTTGCCAAATACGGTGTCGTTGAAGAGGATCGTCTCCTGAGAGACAAGGCCCAGGCGCATGCGCAGCTCGTGCGAGGACATCTCTTTGAGATCGACGCCGTCGATGAGGATGCGGCCTTCGGTCGGATCGAAGAGGCGCAGGAGAAGATGAACGAAAGTGGTCTTGCCCGAGCCGGACGGCCCGGCAAGTGCTACGACCTCTCCGGGTTTGATGGTAAGCGAAACATCCTTGAGAGCCCAAAGTTCACGGGAAGGATAACGGAAGGAGACGTTCTCGAAGACCACGCCCTGGCTCAGAGGTGGAAACGGCAATGGCCGCAGCGGCTCGACGACGGAGGGATTTTCATCCAGGATCGAGAAGATCCGTTCGGCCGCGGCCAAGCCCAGTTGCAATGTCGAATTCATCTGGGCGAGATTTTTGATCGGGCCGTAGGCCATGAAGAAGGCCCCGATGAATACGGCGAACTGCGAGGCGGTCATCGTGCCTGCGCCAATTGAGCTTCCGCCGAGCCAGACGATGGCGGCCATGATCAGAGAACCGAGGAACTCCATGAGCGGACCCGAGAGCGCGGTCGCCCGGAAGTAGCGCATCATCTGATGGAAGAACTCGTCGTTCTCGACTCTGAACTTTGCGATCGATCCCTTCTCGTAGTTGAAGGACTTGACGACGAGCATGCCCTGCAGGCTTTCCTGGAAGCGGTGGTAGATCTCGCCCATGACCTCTTGGCCGCGGCGGCCGGAGGAGCGCAGCTTGCGCCCGAGGACGCCCAGGACTCCCCCCGCTATCGGAATGACGATGAGGGCGACCAACGCGAACTTCGGATTGGTCGTGATCATGATGCCTAGGACGACTACGATCGTCAGCGAATCGCGGATCGCGTATAGCGGCACGAACTGCAGTGCTGACTGCAGCGCGGTCATGTCGTTGGTGAGCTTGGACAGGACCTCGCCGGCTTTGGATTTCCAGAAGAAATCCATCGAGAGGGCGTGCAGATGGATGAACAGGTCTTCCCGGATATCCTGCGTGATCTTCTGGCCAAGCCAGCTCATCAGATAGCTTTGCGTATATTGAAAAATCAGCTTAAGGAAGAAGATCGCCGGAATCATCAGCGCTACGCGCTTGAGCTGCACGGGGTTGGCATCGATGAACAGGCTGTTCGTGATGGGGCCGAGGACCTGGACGAGCGCGCCGTTGAGGGCGGCGACGACGACCATGACCGCGGTCGCTTGGGCTAGGCGGACGCGGTGCGCTTTGACGTAGATGAGGAGGCGGTCCAACGAGCGGCGGTCCGCGGTCACTTCGCCCCGACCGCCGTGAGCTTGGGAAGCGCGAGATTCATCGCGGACAGAGCTTTTTCGATGTTTTCGACGGAATTCGCGTAGGAAAATCGGAGATAGCCTTCTCCCATGGCGCCGAACGAGGTGCCGGGAAGGCACGCCACTCCCGCCTCGGCCAGCAAGGCGTCGGCCAAGGCCTTGGACTTCAGGCCGGTGCCTTTGATGCTCGGGAAAACATAGAACGCGGCCTTCGGGGTCTTGCAGGTGAAACCCGGCAGCGAGTTCAAGCCCTTCACGATCACGTCTCGCCGTTTCTTAAACTCCGCGGTCATGGCCGTCACTGAGTCCTGTGGACCGCGCAGCGCCTCGATCGCGGCGAACTGGGAGAACGCGGGGACGCAGGAGTGGTCGTTG
>JBBTJN010000013.1:0-1968 GCA_038059415.1 Elusimicrobiota bacterium
CTGAAGTTCCCCCGCACTTTCAACGATTCGTAGTCGCGAAAGCGGTGTTGGCAGGCTTGCTTACGCTCGATACGGTCTTGGCTCCCGTCTGCAGAACGTAGTCACTAAATAGAGTTGACAGGCGCGGCGGATCCGGCTACAAGAGCGTCCATGGCCAAGCGTGGAGGCGCGGTACACGTCGTCACTACGAATCGCACGTACAAGGGGCGCGTCTACGCGACCCACCTGCTGCGCAGGAGCTACCGCGAGGCCGGCAAGGTCAAGAACGAGACCGTCGGCAACCTCTCGCACCTGCCCGAGTCCGTCATCGATCTCGTACGACGCGCGCTGCGGGGCGAGGCTTTCGTACCGGCGGTCGAGGCCTTCGAGATCACCCGCTCCAGCGCGCACGGCGACGTCGATGCGGTCCTGCGCGCGATGCGACGGCTCGGCTTTGCGAGCCTGGTCTCGTCGCGCCGATGCCGTGAGGTCGATCTGGTGATGGGCATGGTCGCGGCGAGGATCGTGGCGCCGCACTCGAAGCTGGCCACGACCCGCTGGTGGCACACCCGCACTCTCGCCGAGGATCTGGGCATCGCCGACGCGAGCGAGGACGATCTCTACGCCGCGATGGACTGGCTGCTCGCACGGCAGAGCACGATCGAGAAGAAGCTCGCGGCGCGGCATCTCGATGAGAAGAGCCTGGTGCTCTACGACCTGACCTCGAGCTACTTCGAGGGCCGCACGTGTCCGCTGGCGAAGCGCGGCCACGACCGGGACGGCAAGCGGGACAGGCTCCAGGTCAACTACGGGCTCCTGACCGACGGACGCGGCTGCCCGATCGCGGTGTCGGTCTTCGAGGGCAACACCAGCGATCCCAAGACCCTGATGCCGCAGGTCCAGAAGCTACGCACAGACTTCGGCCTCGAGAGCGTCGTGCTCGTCGGCGATCGAGGCATGATCTCGCAGAAGGCGATCGACGAACTGCGAGGTGTCGAAGGGCTCGCGTGGATCACGGCACTCAAGACCGGGCAGATCCGGTCGCTCGTCGAGGGCGGGCTCGTCCAGCTCGGGTTGTTCGACGAGCGCAACCTGTGCGAGATCACACATCCCGACTACCCGGGCGAGCGCCTGGTGGCCTGCCGGAACACGGAACTCGGAAAACTCCGTGCACACAAGCGCACGTCCCTGCTGGAGGCGACGCGCGCCGAACTCGAGAAGGTGCGAGGGATGGTCGGGCGCGGGCGGCTGCGCAGTAGCGCCGAGATCGGCGTGCGCGTCGGTCGTGTGATGAACAAGTACAAGGTCGCCAAGCACTTCGCGCTCGAGATCGAAGACGGCCGCTTCGACTTCCATCTCCGCGACGATCACGTCGCCGCCGAAGCCGCCCTCGATGGCATTTACGTCATCCGCACGAGCCTTTCCAAACAGCAGAACAGCGGACCCGACGCCGTGCGCAACTACAAGGCACTCAGCCGCGTGGAGCGGGCTTTCCGATCGATGAAGACCATCGATCTGAAGGTCCGCCCGATCCACCACCGGCTCGCCGATCGCGTCCGGGCGCACATCTTCCTCTGCACGCTCGCGTACTACGTCGAATGGCACATGCTGGAGGCGTGGCGCGCGCTGCTCTTCTCCGACGAAGACCAGGCGGCGAAGAAGACGCGCGACCCCGTGGCACCCGCCCGGCGCTCGGCGTCCGCGCTCGCCAAGACATCGAAGCACACGCTCGAGGACGGAACGCCGGTGCACAGCTTCCGGACGCTGCTTGCGGACCTCGCGACGATCGTGCGCAACACATGCCGGGCGCCGGGCGCAGCCGGCACAGAAGCACCGACCTTCCCGCTGGTCACGACGCCCACTGCGGCGCAGCGGCGTGCTCTCGATCTGCTGGACATCATCACGCTGTAGACAGAAACCCAATGCCTGAATGTGTCCAACCCGCCGGACTGGCAGCTAAATCTACTCGACGTCCCGGGGAACTTCAGG
>JBBTJN010000014.1:0-2764 GCA_038059415.1 Elusimicrobiota bacterium
TTGGCAAATCAAGCGAATCTCATGATCGGCAGGGGGCAACTGCCGTTTCTAGGTTTAACCCTCTTGGCCCCAAATTGACGTGCCCCGGGAAATCTAGGCCAGTTTGAACTGAGGTACAGGGTCAACGTACAGAACCCCAATTCAGATTGGCCTTAGATTATCGGGGGACGTCACTTCGAGCGGAGTGTCTGCTTCTTTTGGTATAAACACGCAATGAAAATTCTCTCGCTCGCCCTGACCGTCCTGCTGCTGAGCCCGTCGGCGATGGCCGACGTCGTCATCAAGACCGCCTACAAGAACGGGGGCTTTCACGGCATCGGCGCGAGTTCCGGCGAGACCGTGCGTAGTGTGTCGGGCGTGAAGGCGCGCGACGAAGGGGACCGGCGCGCCGACATCCTGCGCGTGGACCTCGACAAGCGCTGGGCCTTGGACCTCAAGAAGAAGACTTACACCGAAGGTCCCATCAAGTTCGAGATGCCCAAGGACCAGAAGGCCGAAGGCAAAGGCGCCGCGCCGGGCAAAGAAGAGAAACCCACGCACTGCGTCAAGTCCGCCAAGGCCGAGGTCAAGAAAAGCGACGAGGCCAAGACCATCAACGGCTTCAAGACCGGGAAATGGGCGGCCACGCTCACCGTCGTCATCGAGGAGATCGAGACTAAGAAGACCGCCGAGTACGCGATGACCACTGATATCTGGGCCACGCCCTGGACCAAGGAACTGCGTCAGGCGATGGATGAGGAGGCCAAGTTCGCCAAGGCCTACCTCAAGAAGCTCGGGCTCGATCTCTTACCCGAAGATCGCGAGCGCTTTGGCGCCGACGGCGCGCGCGCGTTCCTGCGCGCGAGCGGCCCGGAGGTGGAGGGCGCCATCCGCAAGATGGGCAAGGAGTTCGCGTCCATCTAGGGCTACCCCATCGTGACGGAGACGACCTGGCGCTCTCCCGCACCGACCACCCCGAATGGCAAGCCCGAGCCCGAGAAGGATGAGGACGACGGCAATGCCCTCTCCGACGCGTCTGGCGCGAGCAGCATCGGCGGCGCCGCGGTGGGCATGCTGGGCGGCTTCGCCAAGCGCGCCGCAAAGAAGAAGATCAAGCAGAAGATCAAAGAGGCTTTGGGCAAGCCGGCCTTCTCGGTACGCACCGAGGTCAAGTCGGTGGAGGTCTCACCCACCGCCGCCGAGAAGTTCGAGATCCCCGAGGGCTTTAAGAAGAAGTAGTCGATTTCGCCCGGTAGTGGTGTAAGTCTTTGGCGATTTCGGGAATTTTGTTGGCCTGAATGCGTTTGCGGTTTGAACATTCCCAACTACGCAAGGCTCGAACTCCCCCCGCAACCATTTAGACGCGTTAGTTTTCGAACCTGAGACGAGAAATGTCAGGACAGCCACCCACCGAAAGGTGGGTTTTGTGTTTCTAGGGGTCCTGCGACTCCGAGATCGACTCTTCTTTCTCGTCGATAAGATGGACCGACAGCAGCCGCGGCGACAGATCCGGGCGGTCGTGAGCCGCCCGGAGCACTATCGCCTCTTCCCGATCCGTCAGCGCGTTCCACGCCCGCCGCCCACGCCCGCTGCGCCGCGCTTGCCGCTTTGCGCGCCGCTTTCCCCGCGATCGTCACCGAGTACCCGCTCTCAAGCTCCCTCCGCATCAAGCTTCGGTTTGCCAGATCAGGATCTCGGAGCCCTTCGGGCCCGCGGTCCAGGAAGGGGCGCCGACCCGGACGAGGCGGGCCGCGTCGCCCTGGGCCAGGCCGCCCGCGCCGGCGAGCGTACCGGAGCCCTTGGCCACGAACAGGTGCACATGCGAGGCCTCGGGCACCTTCACGGTCTTGCCCGGCGCCAGCCGCCCGACCCACAACGTCGCGTCCTTTTGTTGAATACGAATCGCGGCCAGGTCCTTGTTTCCCGAGGCGAGCGGGATGAGCTCGCCCTTGGACAGTTCGGAAGTGATGTCGAGCTGCTCATAGCCGGGGGTGAGGCGCTCCGTATCCGGGGGAACCCACATCTGCACCAGGTGCGCGCGAGCGTCCCCCCGGGAGTTCATCTCGGAGTGATAGATGCCCGTGCCGGCGCTCATGCGCTGCGCCAAGCCCGGATAAATGATCCCTTTGTTGCCCATCGAGTCCTTGTGCTCGACCTCCCCCTCCAGCATCCAGGTCACAATCTCCATGTCCTGGTGCGGGTGCGTCGAGAAGCCCTTCATCGGTTCGATGTAGTCCTCGTTGTTGACGAGCAGCAGGCCGTGATGGGTGTTGGACTCGTCGTAGTGGCTCCCGAAGCTGAAGCTGTGGTTGCCGTCGAGCCAGGCGATCTTCGTCTTGAAGCGGTCGCCCGCCTTCTTGATCTCGATGTATCCCTCTCGCTTGTTCATGGCCGCCTCCTTACCCCTGCGCCTTCCCGAGTGTACGGCAAAGCGGCGGTCTTCACCTCGGGGTGCGCGACGAGCTCCTTGGCGGCGAGGATCGCATCGGATTTCGGACGCTTGGCGAGCGTCTCGAGGCGGGTCGCCTCGGCGGCGGAGGCGGCGGCGCTGTTGTGTGCGCCGACCAAGGACCACAGGGCCGCGTTGCGCTTGAACGCCTTCGGGTCGGCCGGCGAATAATCCGAGATCATCTAAGCAACGACCTTGTACCAAGAACGCGGGATGCCATTCTGTTTTCTACGACACGATGCTCATCGGTGCCATGTTTGTAGCTTCCCACTCTCTTCTGCTCCCAGAAAATCCGGTAAGCCCTGCCCCCGACGTAGGTAGCTTCACCGAAATGGT
>JBBTJN010000015.1:0-33916 GCA_038059415.1 Elusimicrobiota bacterium
CGAGTACCGCAAGACCGCGCGCAATTTCAACCAGGTCATGGCGACCGCCGCGAACCATGTCGTCGCGGAGGTCGAATATCTCGTTGAAATCGGCGGGCTGCACCCCGAGCACATTCACACGCCCGGCATCTATGTCAATGCGGTCCTCGTGGGCCGATCGTACAAGAAACCGATCGAAAAACTCACCGTCAGGAAGGCCGCCACCCATGTCTGAACCCAAGGATAGCCGCGTCGTCATCGCCCGCCAGACCGCCGCCTTGCTTAAGGACGGCTCGTACGTCAACCTCGGGATCGGCATTCCGACATTGATCCCCAGCTACCTGAAGCCCGGAGTCGAGGTCACCTTGCACACCGAAAACGGCATGCTCGGCTACGGCCCCTACCCGCACGACGGCGAGCAGGACCCGGACTTGATCAACGCCGGCAAGGAAACCGTCACTGAGCTTCCCGGCTGCTCATACTTCGGCTCGCACGATTCGTTCGCGATCGTCCGCGGCGGACACCTCGACGCAACCGTGCTTGGCGCCATGGAAGTCTCCGCTGACGGCGACCTCGCCAACTGGATGATCCCAGGCAAGAAGGTCAAAGGCATGGGCGGCGCCATGGATATGGTCGCCGGCGCCAAACGCGTCATCGTCGCGATGGAGCACGCAACGAAGGACGGCAACCCCAAGATTCTCAAGAAATGCACGCTGCCCTTGACCGGCAAGGGCGTCGTCAACACCATCGTGACGGAGTTCGCGACCTTCGACGTGACGAAGGACGGACTCGTTTTGACCGCGCTTTCCCCCGACACCACCGTCGATGCCGTGAAGGCGCTGACGGGAGCGCCTTTCAAGGTCGCGACCGACGTCGTAACCTACGCCCGCTAAAGGAACTTTCTGATCTCCCCAGGGTCTTACCAGCCGGTGTCCGAACAGGACTTTTTGGACAAGCACTCAGCGTTAGTCTTCAATCTGGCTTTGCGCTTGACCGGGAACCGCTCCGACGCCGAAGACCTCGCCCAGGACGCCCTGATCCGGTCCCTGAAGGCTCTGCCGGGGTTCCGCGGCGACAGCCAGATCTCGACCTGGGTGTACCGGATCACGGTCAACGCATGGAAGAACCGGGTCCGGGCCGAGAAGAGCCGCGGCTTCTGGAAGACGATTTCGTTCGGGGCATTCGGAAACGATAAGAATGAGGAAAGCGAAGGCCCGATGTTCGAGCCGGCCGGTCAAGACGCTCCGCTCGACACGGAACTTGAGAAGGAGGGAACGACCGCCGTGGTGCAGAAAGCCCTGCTTCAGCTCGACGCGGACGACCGGGCCATCGTCGTCCTGCGCGAGATCGAGGAACGCTCCTACGGCGAGATCGGCGAGGTTCTCGGCTTAGCCGAGGGCACCGTCAAGTCTCGCCTGTTCCGCGCCCGAGCCAAGCTCAAGACTTTACTCGACAAGGTATCCGCATGAACGACGATATCCGCGAAAAATTGTCCGCCTACCTCGACGGCGCGCTCCCCGACGCGGAGCGCCGGGCCGTTGAAGTGGAGATTTCACGCTCCGAGGAACTGCGCCTCGAGCTTGAAGCCCTGCGCGCCGTCTCCAACACGATCAAGAGCCTGTCGAAGGAGAAGTTACCGGCCGGCTTCATGACGAGGCTTGGAGCGCGCCGTGCCCGCGAAGACTCTAAGCCCACGCGCGACTATTTTATCCTGCCTCCCGCCTACCGTCCGCTTGCGTTCGCGCTGTCGACCGCGGTCGTCGCGCTCGTCGTCTGGGACAAGACGCGGACTCCATCGGACATCGCGGCGCCGCGCGTTGGCTGGGACAGCGAAAAGATCGCGGTGAAGACCGCCGCCCAAGCGCCCCCTTCGATCGACGTCACCGACAGGCTCGCATCTCTGGACCAACCTCAAAGCGCGAAGCAGGAGGCTGCCGTCGGCGGCAAGATCGAAGACTCCCCAACCTTCGGCAAGCACATCAGCGCTCCCGGAAAGCCCCTCGAACTCGCGGAGGCCCCCGCGCGCGATAAGTTCGCAGCCGCTGGCGGTGAGGGTAGCGCTTTTCTCGCCCGTAACGAGGAAGAACGTTCCATCATCAACGAGCGCCTCTACAAAGGCTTCGAAGAAGAAAAAAAGCGCATGGGCATCGCCAGGGTCATAGATAAGGCTGACGAACCCCAAAATCTTCCTGCTGGCGGACGGGAGTTGATGTCCCTTCAGGCCACGCCTAACGCAGCGCGCGTCGATAGCGGCGTCGCCGCCGTGCGCGGCGACGCCAAGGCCAAGCACCGGTCAGCCCCTCTCGTCAAAGCCCTCGCCCTGAAGAGCGCCGAGGCGCTCCAGGCCGCCTGGGCCGCCGCCGGCCTCCCGGGTGAGCCTCCGACGGTTCATTTCCCCGACGAAATGGCGGTGTTTCTTTCCGGACCCCAGGGCTGCGGCATCGTAACCGTCCAGAACCGCAAGAAGTTCATCGTGGTCCTCTATAAGGACGCGGGCTTCGACGACGCCTCCGCGCGCGTGCGGGCCATGAAGCTCTCTGCGAAGCCGGTCGTCATCAAGCCCGCGGAGTAACTGCTCAGGCACGGTCGCGTCTCGTTTGAGCTCGCGTAGTCGCGTCCGGGAGGATGATCCTCCCGGCCTACCTCTCAGCTCAACGGCGCGCGACCTCCTCCGATCTGCCGGAGCGAGCGGTTAGTCAGGCGGACGAGGAGTTAGCGTAGAATCTTCGTTCCAGGGAGGATCTTTGCCGACCACCCCGCGCAGATGCTTGTAAGCGGAGAACCTCGCCGCTTCATGCCCCGTCGCCAGGTATATCTCTTGGAAGCCTAATTCGTGAATCCTAAGAGATTCCTGGGCGCCGTTCACACCATCCGCCAGCTTGGCATCGACGTAGACGGACGTCTCCCGGCTAATCGCGGGCGCCTCTTTGAGAAACTCCGCCACCGTTGAGAAAGACTTGAGCTTCCTGCCGGACTGCGAGGCCGCCATTTTCCAGTTCATCCGCGTCAAAGGGTCATTGTCAATCAACACCGCGTCGAAACGCTCCCGGGCTGTTTCTTCCTCGATGCAAATCGGCACGAATCCGGCCAACGATTTCGGGATAAGCCTTGCTTTGATCCTCAGCAAATCGTCCAAGATGCTTTTCTCTTCGAAGCGGCTCGTCACGAGGATGGTGCGGGTGCCAATGCCGAGTTCTTCGGCGAGGCTGAGTCCCGTTTCTCGATAGCCCGTGAGCTCGTAGTCCATCAGATAGAGCGGGGCCTTGGCCGTTCGCGCGTCCGTCCGTGCCCAGGAACGCAGCTCAGCGGGCGTCGAGAAGTGGAGGACCTGAATGCCATGCTCTTTGAAGTGCGCCGACTCAAAGCGTCCTTGCCAGACCTGATGAATACTCGCGTCGTCATCGAATACGATGATTGAGGCACCGGGAGATATGGCTAGGCTCGAGACGAACCACTCCGGCGAATGGGCGCGTGGCAGGCGGATGGTCACGGTCGTGCCCTTGCCAGGCTCCGAGGCGATCGTAAGGCTCCCGCCCCAGGACTCGACGCTCGTCTTGGCGTGGTAGAGCCCGAGCCCGGAGCCGCCGGGCTTGCCGTGTGTTTCGCCTCGTTGCCCGAGCCGCTCGAGTACGTCCGTGTGGATGCCTTTGCCGTTGTCCTGGACCCGGATCTCGATGCTGTCCCCGTTTGAGGCGAGCAGGACGGTGACCATCCCTTTCCTCGGTAGAGCTTCCACGGCGTTGTTGACCAGATTCGAGATCACCCGCTTGAATTCGGACGGCGGGACCGAGGCGAAGAGACCGTATGAAGATGGGTCAAAGCGCGAATCGATCTCGACGCTGAGTTGGGATCGGAACTGTAACCGCTTCTCGGTTACGAGAGAGTCGACGAGGCTCGACACGAGCTGGGCGGAGCCCGTCGTCGGGGCCTCGCGCGCCGACGGCTCCGTCCCACTTGCGACCGACGCTGCCTCTCGGTTCTTTTCGATCAGACTGTTTGCGATATCTCCGATACGGCCAACAGCGCTTCTCATCAGTATTCGTTTCTCTTCCGGGAGTTGCGAGAGGTCCTTAAGAACGGAGTTAAGAGCGGCCAGAGGAGAGCGGATGTCGTGGGCAACCTGCTTCGCGGTATTCCACGCGGCGCGCTCCCGTTCGAGAACCACGTTCTCGCTCCAGCTTTCACGCAAAGCTTCTGCGAACTCCTTAATCTCGCCTTTTGCCTGTACGCGCGCCAGCGTCGTACCGTCAATCTTATGTCGTTGCCTGATGATGTCGGATAGTCTTTGCAGAGGCTTGTATATGTAAAAGAAAATGAATCCGCCGGTTAAAAACACCAGACTCAGCATGAGAATGAGTCCTGCGAATATGGGAAATTCGTTCAGTTCGGCATGAAAGATCGAGGAGGAATGGTTGGAGTCTTCTTGACTAATCCTCATATGCACCGCCTTCCGTTCGCCTTGAATGTCTAGAGGCAGCGTCAGCTCTCCCGGAATATGGCTTGTCGCGCTGGGAGCAGACAGATCGACTATTTTGAGCTCTGCGAGACCCATTTTCTTTGCAACGTCTCCCATATCCTCCTGAAGGGCATCGGGCATTCCCAGTATAACCCACGAGGTCCAGAGGCCGACCTTATCTTGAAGCGCAAATCGAACCTCCTCCACCCTCTGCTGGGTTCGTTGCGCCGATTTGTAGTTCCCTAGCGCGTTGAAGGAAATCATAAAAATCGCCACCCCGACAAAGGCTAAGACTATCTGTAGGAGCAGCAACAGTTTCAGAAGGGGGTACCGGATTTTCATGAGCTACCTGACCGGAATCAAGCCATGGTTGGTGAACTGGACGAACTGTAAAGTCCGGACCGCATGTCCTCCGGAACGCTGGAAGCATATTCTCCCCGAGGCGAGTCCGTCAAAACAACGCAGATTTAAGAACGTGCGCAGCAGATTCCCCTTCGAGTAGTCGGACTTGGCGGCAATGAGCGTCTTCCCGACGATGATTCCGAGATCGTAGCCGTAGGCGATTTCCGAGGTGGCATCTCGGCCGAATCGGCTCTTAACCAGAGCCTCGAACCCACGGGAGGATTGTGAGCCGGGAAGCCATAATGCCGCGCTATAAACAGCGGCGGTCTTCTTTGAGAGGAGCCTTCGCAAATAGTCCACATCACCGGTGGTCCAGGATGAATTCGTGACAATCGGGAGATCGATATGCGCCTGGTCAAGCTGTTCCAGCAGACGCACGCATTCATCCGGATAGGAGCTGATAAGCATGAAATCGAAATGGCCCGTCCTCAATCGCAGGAGTTCCTTCTCCCCAAGCTGTTGATCTTTACTGAGCTTGAAGAATTCGAGCTTCGGGACATCGCGATGCGAACGGATCTGTGCCGTGAGGCCGTCATCGAAATTTTTCGAGAAGACGGCGTATGGATTCCCAATGACCGCGCCGTGCTGCCCGCCGAATTTATTTTTGAGAAAATCGATTATCATGCCGGTGCTGAACTCCATCGACTCTCCGGTCGTGTGGACCGTATTCCCAAAACTGGCGAGTTCCGAGTGGCCGGCGCCGGCGAATATGATCAGCGAACCGCTCTTCGCATACTCTTTGGCGACGAGCAGCGCTTCGTGGCTCGTCGGGAAACCAACCACGATAGGCGGATCGCAGCGGAATATCTTCTTAGCGACGACAAGCGCCCCCAAAGGATTCCCGGTCGTGTCCTGCTCGATGACAAGCAGATCTTTGGCTTTGTTCTTCGGGATGTTGTTTCCTAGGCCGAGCTCGAATCCCATCAGAAACATCTCCTGGTTCTTTGCGGCGAGCACGGCATTGGACGAGCCGTAATAAACGACACCCGCATTGGCGGTGATGCTCCCAAAAGAGAAAATCAGTAAGGAAATCTTGAATCCCCGCATCATATGGCTCCATCCGGTCTGTCGAGTTCCCAAAAGTAATTCGAAAGGAAAACGAAAATAGCCGTCGCGAAGGCAAGAACAAGGAAGATGGCGTCGGGGGTTTTTTTGCCCATGATGCACTGGATGCTGTAGGCGAGAACCGGACTCAACAGGGAAACATTGCCGACGACGAGCGGGGGGAAGAATCTCAAGCATCGATGGACAAGAATGAAGGGGACGAGATTGCACACGATGGCGAAGATAAGCAGTTGAATGATGCTCTCAGGCGTCCAGTGAATCGATTGGAGCGTCGCGCGATTGATGATTGTGGCCATGATGACGGCTCCGGCACCGAACTGGAGGAACAAAGTCGATGAAGCTGACGCCGACCCGGTCAGGCGGGAATAGTAGAAAAGGTGGATCGCAAAAAATAACATGGCAATGATCATGTCGGAATGCCCCGGCTGCCATGCGAATCCGGCCATGGCGTTGGTCCGAAGAATCGCCAGGACGGTGCAGCCGACGGCGAGGATTCCAGTAAGCGTCGTCCTTAGTGGGATGATGGTCCGTTGAATGAAAAAGGCGAAAAGCATCAAATAGAGTGGCAGGCTCGTGGCAATCAGGATGCTTTCAACCGGTCGGATGCTCAGAAGGCTCCGCGTCGCAAAATAATAATAAAGGACCCTCCCGGTGATTGTTAGGAAAATCTGCCCGGTAAACCAGCTTAGGCTAGCGAGCCGCATGTCTTCTTTCTTTGTGCTTGTAAGCACGAAGGGAATAAGTGCGGTAGCGCTCAGGAGGTTCCTGAGAAATGACAAAGTGAGCGGATCTATAGTTCTGACGAGCGTCCCGCCGAGCAGCCAACTGGCGCCGATAAGAGTCGGAATCGAGAAAAGCGCCAGGTATCTTGCAAACATCAGCGGGAGGTCGTGTAGCTGATCGCAAGCTTCTCGCGGCAGTCATTTAAGATGCGATCCACCGTCGCATAGGACGTCCGCCCTCTCCCCTGAATCCGAAAGAGCGCGTAGCCGGGAAGTCCTGAGTACCGTGGATATCCGCGAAGTCTGTCGCCAGGATGGACAAAGTCCACGGCCCGTATCAGATGCTGTCGCAAAGATTCCGGCACGGACGGCATGTTGGATACTCGTCCCCCAGGTCCGACTTGATAAAGATAAAGAAGGCAGATGTCTTTCCTGTCTGAGGCCAGAAACTTCCTTGGATCGCACCCAATCAGCCGCGTTAGAGCCGCCTTGGCCAGGGGGATCCCGGAGGAATGGTAGACGAGATCGTGACTCAGCCCCGATCCTCCGAGCCTCAACCCCACGTCGAGGAGGACGATGCGTCGATGCGAGATGATTAGTTCGCAATGGGCGGCGCCGTCGGTGAAGCCGAGGGCCGCCAAGGCCTCGTAGAGCGCGGCGCGGATGACGGTCTGTCGTTGCGGCAGCCGTCGGGCCGGCATGCAGTAGGAGACCTCCTCAAAGAACGGCGGTCGCATCGGAGATTTCTCGCAAAATCCGAGCAGGTCATAACGCCCGTTTGTAGCGAACACCTCCGCGCTGATTTCGACGCCTTCAACGAAATCTTCAACAAGAACTGAATCGTCGGGAGGATCCGCTGAGCCGCATTCCCATGATGGGATGCTCTTTTTGATCATGGGCAGTACGGATTGGGTTCTCCGGATGGCCGAGGAAAGGCGCGCTCCAACGCAAGCTTTTTCCACGCCGATGCTCGCATACCCCAAAGGTGGCTTCACGACCACCTTTCCGCCATTTTTAAAAATATTGACTTCCTTTGCGGCGCGTGCCAGACAGAAGCGCGGATTTGCTTCCAGGCGGCCGAGCGAGACGCGCATGAGCCATTTGTTCTTTGTACGCCGGATGTTGTCTGCGGACGGGAATATCGAGGCTCGACAGAGTTCACGATTGAGTTTGCCGACAAGCGGGATTAGTCTGTCCTGCAACGCCCAAAAAGCGACGATACTTTTATTTTTAATCGGTCTCTTCAGCAGCGTCGTGACGCTTGCGAAGTCGATCGTATCCACTCGCCATTGGCGAGCCACGCCCGGATTCCGGACCGCATCGGAAGACGTTGTGACGTGCAGAATGTCTAGACCAAGCTCGCGGGCGGCTTGAAAAGCGGCGTGGAAAGAGGCTGGGATGTTGAGGAATACTATGTAACGGTGTTGGCTGGGCCGCGTCACAATAGGTCCTTGTCTGCGACCTGGTTCAGCCCATGTTTCTTAAACGCGTCCTGATAGTGTCGATGGTCGTGATAGTGGTGGCGGAACTGCTCTCCGATCGCAAGTTCGGCGTTTTGGGATTTCCGGACAAATGCTCCGTCGACGGCTTTGCGGTCTAGGTAGCCGCCCGGCACCAACTGCACTGACGTGGATGTGAAAACTCCGGAAGAAACAACCGTGGCGATTTGGGTTCGCAGAGATACCCTGCAATTGGGGAAAACCCAGGCGGATCGATTAGGAAGAGCCAATAGATACAACGCCGCGATAAATTCAAAGTCTTTTTCAGCGTTCAATCCTATTTCCACAGGACGACTATCGGTGCCGGGGATTGTTGTCGCGTTCCATATAGGCATGCCTAAAATCAAAGGAAGCGCGTTCGGGAAAGAATGGAGCAAGAGCTTGGCGTGGAGGATGAGCGAAAGCATTTCCGCTTCAACCTTTATGTTGAGGCCGAGCATTGTCCCGATGCCCACCTGTAGACCGGATCTGAGGGCATTTTCAATCGATTGTAAACGGAATAGATAGCCTTGCCGTTTCCGTACGAGAGCAAAGTCTTTGGTGATCCCGTGAGCTTTGGGGCCCTGTAAAACATATTTGTAAAACAATTCCTCAGAATAGGTTTCTTGCCAAGTGATGACGGCATCCAGGCCAAGATTCGCAAGTTCCTTGTAGCTGTGTTCCGTCAGTGGCGTGGTGCATATGGAGACGCGGCACCGCGGATCGATCCCCGCGGAAACCTGCTTGGCGATACGGACGTATTCTCCCAGGTTCTCCTTAAGGAAAGGCAGATCATCGCCCGATGCGAGTTCAAAATGTGTGAAGCCCATCTTTGCCAGGCTCGCAACTTGCTCGGCGAGCGCGGATTTTGAGATGGTATACTGGGGAAGCCTGCGATTCCGCGCTCGCCATCCGCAAAAGCTGCATTCACTTGAACAGAAGGAACTCAGTTCCAGCGGGACCATGCAGGAGTATGCTTTGCCGAAGCAGGTCTCTCGCAGCTTGCGGGCTTCCTCGATGACCAGCCTCCTTAAATTATTCTCCGGTTGATTGCGGAGAAGGACAAGGAGACGCGCGAATTCATTGGGGTCTAGGCCGTTCCCCGCGGTGCGCGTTCGCAAAATACGACCAACCAGATCGCGCATGAGAAGCTTCCTTCTGTGGCTATCCTGCGTCGTGATCCATATTAATTCGGCATCGGCATATAATCGCTGATATGCGCGGAAGTTCGTGTCGGATGCGGGGATTGCTGAAACGTTGTGCGCAGAGGCGGCAACGCGGGTGTTGCGCCGAGAGGATAATTCAGTCATTGATGATTCCTCAATGATTTTATCCTATTCTGCCACGGGCTGTGGCTCCTGGATAACGGCGTTGGAGGAAGGTTTGCGCCTGGTCCGGGGAGGCATTGATTAGATCGGAGAACAACGGCAGGGCCAGAGTCGGCAGCAGCCCGAAGCCGGAGATCATCACCCTGTCGGGTACGAATCGACGGCAGATGCGCCCCAGCAGCAACGCCCCGACGATGGAGCCAACGAGTGCGGCCATCAGCATTTGGATAAGGGCTACGCGCCTTTCTTCTTAAGGATGCGCAGACTGCCCACGCCGGTCTCGGCCGAGATCCTAAACCCCGAGGTCCGAGCATCGTCCAGCTCGCTGCTGAATCTTCCGAGGCCGCCGCTGTAACTCGTGTTGACCTTGGTGCCCTCGGGAAACGCGAGGGAGATACTGCCGACCCCCGTCTTCACCTTTGCCTGGCCTCGCTCGGGCGACTTGCTCCAGGAGATGTCCATCCCTCCGACGCCCGTCCGCGCTTCAAGATCCTCGGAATAGATCTCACCCGTGACGCGGCCGGTCCCGGTCTCGATATTCAAGGGGCCTGAAAGGTCCTTTAGCTCCATCGAACCCGCTCCTGAGCGTAGCGCAGCGCCTGCGGAAAATCCCTCGACCCTGATCCGGCCCGCACCTGCCTCAACGTGGAGTTTTGTGGTCGGGAGCGCCGTGATCTTGAAGCGCGCCTTGCATCTATTCATGTTCCCGAACCACCGGTGAACCCCGGCCCCCTTCGCCTTCGCCGAGAAGGTCAACGTCCCGTTCTTGACCACCGCCAGCACCTCGCACTTCTCTGAATCATAGCCTTCAACAGATTCGATGCTCGCCTCCGCCGCGCGAGCGGCGACCAACGCCACCTCTCCGGAATCGATAGAGACGTCGAGCGCCGTAACGCCGGGTGCACTGTACCGCCAAGCGCCCTCGTCCGCCACGGCAAGCCCCGCGCCGACGTGGAGCGCGCAGACGCCCGCCAGCAATCCCACTATACGTTCGATTTTCATGGTTTTATCCTTAGTGCTTATTGATTTTCAGGCCGAACCAGAACGGCACCCAAGGGAGCTTTGCCCCGTCCGGAACGATCAAACGCCCTCCAGCGGAGCCGCAGAGCAGTTTGATCTCCTTCGACTCAAGCACCTCCGCGTCGAGATTCGCCGAGCCGCACTTTAGGCTAAGCGTGTCCGTGACGGTCAGTCGCGCCTTCAAGTTCAGCGCGCCGGCGGAGAACTCGAGAGACCGGGCTTTCAACTCGCCGCTCAGATTCGCCGAACCGACCGAGACGGTCACGGCTCGGTCTTCGGGAATGGAGACGACGTATCGAGCGTGCACCCTCCGCCCTTTCTGGCGCAGCACCGCCCGACCGTTCTCGACGGTGATGGTCACTGGATTATTATCGGAGTGTTCGAACCGCATGTCCGACGCGGAAAAGACGTCTGCGGACGGACGGAACTCGATATCGGCGCTGCCGTCAATATCGAGGATGACCTCGGTCACCGATGCGTCCAACTTGGCCCGAACCATCAAAGGCGAATCCGCCTCAATGCCCATCATTGTGCCTTCATGCGCGTCCTTTGACGCCCGCGCCCTGATGCCGCTCAAAAGAGGACGCCATCCGTCAGCGCGCTGTTTTCCCGAGCCGTCGAACGTCTCTCCGTTGGCGAGGGGCGCGTCCAGGGCCGGACCGTCCGCGCTCCGGCAAACCACCGTGCCGAAAGAAGCTCCCCACAACAGTAGGTATGCGACCATCAACGTCGTTTGCGCTTCAATTCTCATCTGCTCTCTCCTAATGCGAATTCATTTTTGTTCCATGAGGCGGCGTGTCTTTGAGTGTGTCTACCGGCGTCCTCTGTAGGCCCGAGGATCCGGAAAACACACGCCGTCAAACCTGAAAAAACGGCGAGGCACTCGACGAGCGGCCAGACGCCCCATCTCTGTGCCACCGCGCCTGCAACCAGCAGAACCGCGGGCTGGCCGATCTGTCCGACCAGCCCGAGCCAGCCAAAGAACATGCCCTTCGTCCCATCCGAGATCTTGGCGTGCAACAGCCCCATGATGGGGCCACCGAGGGATCCAAAGCCGAAGCCCAGAATGTAGGCGGGGATGGGCAAGCAGCCTTGTCCGAGGACCCTCGCGACCAGGAGGCCGAGAAAGCCCGCGCCGACAAGGACCGCTGAGAAGAAGCCGTGAAGGCCCAAGGGAAGGTCCCGACGAGTGGCAGTCCACACACCTCCGAGGATCGAGCCCAACATGAAGCTGCCGGCGAGCACGCCCATCAGGATCGGACCACTCCCGGCAGCGGCAAGCAGCGGCCATAGCAGCATCACCGGCGCGTAGAGCAAGTTCACGATCACAACTAAGCTCACCAGCGCGATGAGTCCCTTGTCCCAGACCACCGTCGGCAAGAATGTCCGGAGGCGAGCAGGCGGCGACTCGTGCCCCGCAGACGACCGGCGAGGCAGGAACCATAGCGTGCAACCGAACGATATTCCGTAAGTCAACGAATCGATGGCGAAGATCTCCCAGCGCGCGAGGTAGTTGAGGAGAGTTCCCGCCAGGAGCGGCCCTGCGACCATAGCGAGCCTCCGTAGAGTCTCCAAAGCGGCCTGAGCCCTGGAGACAGCGGGTCCATCACCAAAATCCCCCATCGCGCTCTGAGTCCCGACCATCACTACCGTCGCCGCGAGCTGGACCGCGACCGTCGCGCCGAAATATTCCGGCAGCCCCGCCTTGCCGAAGGCCTCCGCCACCGCGAGAAGCGCCAGGCTCAGGAACCCCGCGGCGTCGGCCGCCAGCAGGACGGCTCTTCGGGGAAAGTGGTCGATCAGTTTCCCAGCGACGAGCGAAAATAGCGCGTAGAGGAGCAGAGAGAAACTCAGATAGGTTGCCAGCCAGCCGGGAGATCGACCTCCTGTGAGGATGATCCACCCGATGGCGAATGCGGTGAAAGAACTTCCCAGTTGGCTTGTCGCTTGGCCGAGCGAGAAGTAGAACGCTCTCATTAGGCCACCGCCTTTTCGGCGTCGAGCGACAGTCGAAACGCGGTCAGGTACGCCCTGCGATCGGTCTCGCACTGGGAAGAATTCGGGGCCATACGCCCGTTGTTGCGCTGCCAGGCCATAGGGCAGCCGGTGCAGTAATCCTTCAAGAAGCACGAGCCGCATTCCGGGAACTTCGACTTCTTCAGATCCTTGCCCATCCCGGATTTGTACCGATTCGCGATGACGCCCCAGTCATCGGCGATCGTTCCCAGAGGTTCTCCCTTGTTGCAGAGGATGTGGCAGGGCCAAATCCGACCGCGGGTATCCACGCTGAAGTTGCCGACACCAAGGTCGCAGAAGATGTCTTTTCTGCCGCTGCCGGCAACGAGAGATGTGTACCGACTCAGGACCTTCTGCAACTTCTCCCGGTCCCAACCCGGATCGCCCGCACAATACGAGAGGAGATCGGAATGGAAAATCGACTCCCCTGCCTCGAACGGGAGGTTGAGATCGGGAACGACGATCACGTTGGCATGCGGACAGATCGAATGGATGTGATCCTTGATCTCTTGGGGGGTGATCCCATTCTCCTTATACTACGCCGTGTAAGTCGCTTCGATCGCGCGAGGCTGCGAGAACGGAATCAGTTTGCGGATGTTCCGGACGACAGCGTCATAAGTCGGACGGCCGCTTGCCAGGCGTCTATTGCGGTCGTGGAATTGCGCCGGACCATCCAGGCTGGTGACGATGTTAAGCTTCCCAGTTTGTACGAGCCTGAAGATATTCTCCGGAAGGATTGTCAGATTGCTGATGGCGGTAAAGACCGGCGTCGGCCTGCCAAGCCTTGCGGCGGCTTCTTCCGCGTAGTTGATCGCCTGTTCGATCAACTTCGACGCGAGGAGAGGCTCTCCGCCAAAGAACTGGATACTCTTGACCTCGTCGAATTTTGACAACGCGCCTTCGATCGCCGTCCGTGCGATGTCCAACGTCATCAGGCGGCCTTCGCCGTAGTCCCCATCCCCGGCGTAGCAATAGGAACAGCGGCTGTTGCATCTCTGGGCCACGATGAGATTCAGGCGCCTGAGGTGCCGCGCCTCCTTCTCCTCACTGCGGATTCCGATGAATTCCTTCAACTGTCGGGCGATCTCCGCGTTGGCGTCGCACTTCCCGCCCTGACCGCCGTAGAAGTCGATAAGAGTTCGCGCATAATCCGACGTCAGCCTGGCGAATCCGAACGGGAAATGGCGTATGAGGTAATGCTCCCCATCCGCTTCATAGAGCGATAGTGCGGAGTCAGCTTGATCGCCGAGACTCACCTTCTTGAAAGAATTAAGCATCGTCATCTCCTTGGAATTGGCGGGGGGCAAAGGCCCCGGGCAGGCGGCCCTTGCCCCTCCTATCATCCTCAGCAAGCCCCGCCGCAGCCCGCGATACCGCAGCCTCCGCCCGCCGACGCCCCCTGGGCCACGCACTCGTACTTTACGATTTCCATTTCTGCCTCCTTTGCGAGTTGACCTGCTAACATCCTTCGGCGATCAATTTATATGCCGGAGTGAATCGGTGCTCTCCGTGGAATTCCTGAGGGGATATTCATTCTAGAACGTCAGATATATTTCAAAAATGAAATCGGATATTGTAGTATAGAAATGCAATGCAAAAGCTTAAAGTGTTGGTCGTCGAAGACAACCCTCTTGCCCGCAAGCTCATGTCCGCGGAACTGAGCGATCACGACGTGGACTTCGCCCCTGACCTGGTGACGGGCCGCGAAAAGATCGCAGCCGGAGGCAACGCCATCTGCTTTATCGATCTCAAGCTGGGCGACAAGGACAATTGCTCGGGCTTGGAGTTGGTCCCGCTCGCTGTTTCCGTCGGGACGTATTCGGTGGTCATGTCCGGCCATGATTCCGAGGAGGTGGTCGAGCGCGCCTATAAGCTCGGCTGCAACGACTTCTACGCGAAAGGCAATGAGGCGGAGAATGTGGGCGCGGTTCTCGCCCGGTTCCTCCGGCGGCGCCGAGAGGGCGGCGAAGACCGGATCTTCCAGGATCAATTCGTCACGGAAGACGCGGCTACGCGCGCCAGCATCTCTTCGGCTCTCAAGTACGCGGCCTCGGACCTTCCCGTCATCATCCTAGGCCCTTCCGGCAGCGGCAAGACGAGCTTGGCTCAGATCATCCATGACCGTTCCGGTCGGCGAGGGCAGTTCGTCGCCATCAACTGCGCGGCCTACACGGAGGACCTGCTCGAGGCGGAACTTTTCGGCTATCGCAAGGGAGCTTTCACGGGGGCCTCAGACAGTCGCAAGGGCAAGCTCCTCATGGCGGACGAGGGGACCTTGTTCCTCGATGAGATCGGCTCGATGAGCCTCAAGATGCAGACGAAGCTCCTTAAGGCCATCGAGGAAAAGTCTTTCTATCCTCTCGGTGCGGACAGGCCGGAGAAGTCGCGCTTCCGCGTCATCAGCGCCACGCTGGAATATCTCCAAGAACTGGTTGAGAAGGGGAGGCTCAGGTTCGACTTCCTCCAGCGCATCCAGGGCCTGACGATCACGCTCAAACCTTTGATGAAAAGAAAGGACGACATCGTCCCGCTGCTTTCATTCTTCACCCGCAGCGGGCGACGGCTTTCCTTCACCGAGGAGGCCAAGCAACAGCTTCGGCATTACGACTGGCCCGGGAACGTCCGCGAACTCAAGAAATTCGTCGAGCTGGTCACGGAGGGACCGTCCGGACGCATCACCCTGGAAACGCTGCGCGAACTCCTGGCGACGGCCCGTTCCGAGAAGGCTCCCGATGCGTTCCTGACGGAGCCGCAGTACCGCTTCATCCTCGAAAACGGACTGGATAGCGCGGTCAAGCGCTTCGTCGATGCGGCTATCCAACGCAACTTGGCCGACAACAAGGGGCGAAAAACAAAAGTTCTCTCCGCCTTGCACATATCGACGGGACTGCTCTACACTTCCCTGCGAAGGACCGGCGGACATGGGAGAACGAACGATGGGAAATGACCCAGCCGAGACGCTGGCCAGCCTGGTTCACGATGTTAAATCCACGTGCTCCAATTTGAAATACGCCGCGGAACGTCTGCGCGGAGACTCCACGAATGACGAGCTCGAACTGCTGGCGCTGATGCGCGAGCAGGCCCGCTCCCTGGCTGACGCCATCGCGGCCTACGAGACGGCGCGACGCGAGAAGTCCCGAGGATGACGTTCAGGACTTCGACCTCCGCGCGTCCGAGAGTCCAGGCCGGCATCAAGTTGGCTCGCCTGCTCGAACTGCCGGAGGGGGACTTCGCCAAGCAAGTCCGCGAACTCGAGGCCAACGTCTTTTTCCGAAGTCTCATGGACGCGCGGGTGATCTCAGTCCAGCCTTACGCCAACGCGGGCTTCACCGCCCGACGGTTCGGAGGCTGGGAACTCAGCACGGCCAGCGACGGCGTTTCAGCGCTCGATGGTCGCGGCGAGCTGGCCGAACTTCTCCAGCGGATCGGTCAAGAACGCTTCGAGGAATGCTTCCTGCGCGAAGCGAGCTTCACCGACGAAGAACGCGCGCGTCTGTGCGGGATTTCGCGGGAAGAAGTCTCGCGGCTGCGAGATATGGTCACAAGCCTCTACGTCCAGGAGGAGTTCGATAGCGCCGCTTCTGTTCCCGCTCCAGCGAAGACCTACAGCGCTGTCGCCGGGATTACGGTGGACGGGGGAAAGCCCGCTCTCGCCTTCTTCAATAGGGAAATCTGGAAGGGACGCTACCAAGTCGATGAAGAGATGCGCGGGAAAATGATCGAGACGCTGCCTGCGATTGACGCTAAGCGCGTGGACAAGTTCCTCCGGGATTTGGAGCTGCTGGACCGCCGCAAGACTACGCTTTATCGCGTGCTTGAAGCTTTGATCGAGACTCAGTCGCAATTCTTCGTCTCCGGAGACCCGGACCAGCGGCAACCGCTGACGCAGCGGGACCTATCGGATAGACTCGACATATCTCCGAGCGTTCTCAACCGCCTGATCTCGAATAAGTCGATACAACTGCCGTGGGGTCTGGAAGCGCCCCTCAAGGTGCTCTTGCCCAGCCGCAAAGCCATGATTCGAAGTCGCCTGCATGACCTGATACGCGAGAGCCCGGAATCCTCAGACCCCGAACTCGCCAAGAAGATCGACCGTCTGTATGGCGTCAAATTGTCTCGACGCTCCATCGCGCAGTATCGCGCGGACCTGGGCGTCGGCAATAGTCGCAATCGAAGTCGGGTCTCGTCGGCCCTGACGGCATAAAAAATGATCGGCGGAGGTCGCGCGCCGTTGAGCTGAGAGGTAGGCCGGGTGGATGATCCGGAGGGAGCCGGCGCGCGGTCGCCGGGCCCGGAGGATCATCCTCCCGGACGCGACTACGCGAGCTCAAACGAGACGCGACCGTACCTGAGCAGTTACCCCGCGGAGTAAAAGGGAACCTTTAAACGGACCAGGGGTCACACTCCTCGATACGGAGGAGCTCCCATGAAACGCAACGCCCTGTCGGCCCTGCTCGTTCTCGGTCTCGCCGTTTCCGCACCCGCTCAGCAGTTGCTCGCCTGGCCCATCGGGGCCGCCAACGCCGCGATGCGCGTCTTTCTTCCCGGGATGCCGATGCCTCGCCCGATCTTCCCGGGCCCCGGCCCGCGGCCCCTGCCGATTCCGACACCCGGCTCCCGCCCGGCGCCGATCCTTCCCGCCGAGGCCTCTCCGGTGACGATGACCGGTTACCGCGTTGAAGGCACGATCACGGATCAAGTCGCGGAACTTTCCTACCATATCGTCTTCAGAAATCCCAGCGACCGGCGCCTCGAAGGCGTTCTGATGGTGCCGCTTCCGGCCGATGCCTCCCTGTCGGGCTTCTCCATGGTGATCGGCGGCAAGGAGACCAAGGGAGAGTTGCTAGAGGCATCTCAAGCCTCCTCCATCTACCAGAGCATCGTCAGCCGCGCCATCGACCCGGGCCTGCTTGAGCTCATCGGCGAGCGCATGTTCCGCGCGAGGGTGTTCCCAATCGAACCACGAGGAGAAATCGTGGCCACTCTCCATATGACGCAGACTTTAGCCAAGAACGGCGGTCTGGTCACCTTGTCCGTGCCGATGCGCTCGGCGCGCTTCACCCAGGGCGACGGCGACCGGACCTCGGCGCGCATCGCGCTGAAGACCACTCGGCCCCTGCGCACGATTCTCTCGTCAAATGCCGACACCCGCATCGCCCGCGACGGCGATCGCGGCGCGCTGGTCACCTACGAGGAGGGCGCGACGGGCCCGCAGGACCTGACGCTCGCCTTCTCGATGCGCGAAGATCCGCTCGCTGCGGGCGTGCTCGCCTACCGCGAAAGCGGAGAAGACGGAACCTTCCTGCTGACGCTGTCGCCGAAGATCGAGGCCGAGGCCAAGGCCTCGCCGAAGGCCGTCGTGTTCGTCGTGGATCGCTCGGGCTCGATGTCGGAAGGCGGCAAGATGGACCAGGCCAGAAAGGCCATGACGTGGTGCGTCGATCGGTTCAATGCGCAGGACCGCTTCGGCATCGTGGATTTCGCAACCGACTGGAACGCGCTGGACGAAAGCTCCTTGCTCGCCGCGACACCGGAGAACAAAGCCCGCGCCAAGCGCTACATCGAGCGCATCGAGGCCGCCGGCGGCACGAACATCGAAGCGGGCCTCGACCAAGGCCTCAAGCTCCTCAATACGGCCGGTGGAATCGCGCCGATGCTGTTCTTCATGACCGACGGCGTGCCGACGATCGGACAGACCGATCCCGGCGCCCTGCTGCGCAAGGCCTCGCGGGACAACGCGGCCCTGCACGCCCGCATATTCTCCTTCGGCGTCGGTTCGGACGTGAATACCCTGCTCCTCGATAAGCTGGCCGAGGCGGGCCGCGGAGCCCGTGATTATGCGGCCCCCAATGAGGATATCGAAGCCAAGATCTCCTCGCTGTATCAAAAGGTTTCGCATCCGGCGCTGACCGATGTGAACCTCAAGTGGAACGGAGTCGAAGTGGACGATGTCTTTCCCAAACCCGCCCCTGATCTTTTCCATGGCGGCGAGCTCGCGCTGTACGGCCGCTTCCGCGCCGGCGGCAAGGGGACGTTGGTCGTAACGGGCAAGGCGAACGGCAAGACCGCGCGCTTCGAGTTCCCCGTGGAACTCCCGGACGAGAACTCGCACAACGCGTTCCTGCCGCGCCTGTGGGCCTCTCAGAAAATCGGCCATGAGCTCGATCTCATCCGCCTCTCCGGCCGCCCGGCGGATCCGGAGGTCGTGTCGTCCATCGTGCGGCTCGCCAAGAAGCACGGCATCGTAACGCCGTACACCTCGTTTCTCGTCACCGAGGAGGGCACGGACCTGCGCCGCGCGGAGAACGAAGGTCGACGCAGGTTCGACGCGCTGTCGGCCAACGCGGCCCGCAGCGGCTTCTCCGGAGGATCGGGCGCGGCAGCCGAGGCGCAAGCCGATTCGATGATCTTCCGGGAGATGAGCGCCCCCTCCTCCTTCGCCGCCGTTCGCGGGGTTAAAGCCGGCTCGTTAGACGCTCCGGCGATGATGCTAGACAAGCTCGAGAAAAAAGCCCGCGACGAGAACAAGGAGAAGGGTTATTCCTCGGTCGCAACGCGCACGATCGGCGGCAAGACCTTCTACGACCGCGGCGGGACGTGGGTGGACGCGGACGCCGAGGCGCCGGAAGCCTCGTCTCTGCGCACGGTTTCGGTGGCGGCGCGCAGCGCCGCCTACTTCGACCTGCTGTCGCAAGACTCCGGATTCGCGCGCTACTTCGCTCTCGGCTCCGAGGTGACGGTCCTGCACCGCGGGATAATCTACAAGGTCAGCGCGAAGTGAACTTTATCATCGGTGAACGAGGTATAATTAGATCACAATGTCCACGATCACGAAACGCGCACGCAAAACCCCCGCCGACCGGGCCGCGACCGGCACCTACCGCTACGACAAGAAGACCGGGAAGATCATACGCGTCAGCGACCGGGTGCCCAAGGTCTCTTCCAAGGGGAAAAGCTCTTCCCCCAGCCTCCCTTGCGGCCGCAGCGGTCCCTGCGGCGGCGGCAGCTGTCCGTCCTAAGCCGCTTACCGCGATCCTAGCGGCTTAAAAGCACTGGGGCGCGTCCGCTCTTTCTCCTCTGGCGCATTGCCGGTTTCGGGGCTACACTCCGGACGAGAGACCCCTCCGTGCGAACCAGACTCCTCCCGGTCTTCTTCCTATTATACGCGTCCGTAGCGTCGCTCCATGCAGTTGAGGCGCGCGTCGCATGGAGCGCGTACCTTCAGACTCCCGCCGCATCGCCTCTCGTGGGTTCGCTCGGCCTTCCGGACCTCACGCCCGTGCAAGCGAACTCCCTTGCCGTCGTGCTGAGCCAGTCGGGCGTCGTGCTCGCCGACGTCCAGCGCCTGACGCAGCTCCCCGACAAAATTCATCTCATACAGTCCCGCGCGGAGACGTACGCGGGACGTCTTGTCGCCGTGCCCGGCGCGCCGGCGCTGAGCGCGCCGGGAGAGGCCGCGCAGGAAGAGGCGCGCATACTTGCAACGCTCGCGCCGCTCCACGCTAAAACTATCCTCGAAGCGAGGCGTCAGGCCGTCGTCCGCATCGAGGAGGCGCTTAATGCTTGGGGCCCCGTCGACACCGACGGGGGCCCCCTCGCGGGAACGACGCAACGGCGATCGATCCGACTGCTCCCCGCGCAGTCTGGGCGCCATCAAAACAACGGCGTCCTCGGCGACATTAAAGCTCCGCCCGCGCCCGTCGCGTCCGCCAAAAATGGCCTGCCGTTTCAACCGGCCCGTGCGTTCTCGCTATCGCATGTGGCGGCGGTGATGGAGCGCCGGCTGGCGGCCAAGGAGGATATCTCCGAGGAACAGTACCGTTCCATGGACGCGACGGCCTTCTTCGCCGGGGATGAGACGCGCCGCATGGACACGCTCCTGACGCGGCAGGCCGCGGACCCGGCGCAGGCCATGCTCGAGGTGATCAGCAACGCCCAGGACGCGAGCAATCCCGACAACAAGAAAGTCGGACGCTTCGGCGTCGGCGGCCTACAGGTTCTGGGCGAATTGAAATCCCCCGAGGACCGCGTCGTGATGGAGACGTCGAAGGGCGACGGCGCCGAGATCCAACTGGTGTTCTGGAAGAAGAACGGCGACGTTCATTTCGACTATCGGCTGGTCCCCTCGTCGCGGCGCGGCACCCGCTTCCAGGTGCTCAAACCCTTGGGCGAGGATGAGGCGACCCATCACCGGAAGTTTCTGGAGCGCAAACTGAGGGCCAACGACCGCGGCCGCATCGTCTGGAAGAACGGAACTGCCGTCAACCGCCCGGAGGAGTTCTTGGAGTTCGACGCGCCCGCGCGACAGGCGCCCGTTGACTCTCCCGCCGTGAGCGTGCGCCTCGGGGCGGACGGCTACGAGGTCGAGGACACGGGCAAGGGCATGGGGCTCAAGGAAATATTCGAACGCTACCTGAAGCCCTACGGAACCGACAAGACGGTCGAGAAAAACACCGCAAGAGCGCGCCTCCTGCACCGCGACTCCGAAGCTTCCATGGCCTCTCTGGGCGTGTCTCGGGTCGAGATCGAACAGGTCAGCGTGGACCAGCGTCGCCTGGGGCTGGCCGGAGACGTGTTCATCGACCTGCCCCACGACACGGACCTCAGCGAGGAGCGAGGCACGGTGTCTCTGGTCCCCTCCGACCAGACCATCGACGGCGCCCTGCGCGGCATGCGCCTGCTCATCGAGAGATTGACCGATCCCGCCGCGGACGACCCGGCCCTCTTTCGGCTCATCAACTCCGTGGCCGCGGTCATCCGCATCAAGCAGCCTGCGAGCGACAAGGGCGTCTCCCGCGGAGACCCCAAGGCGGCCACGGATCTGATGTGGTACCTGCGTCACCGTCTGGAGGCCGGAGGACTCCTCGCCAACTACCGCCGGCGCGGCGTCGCCTTCCTGCCGAACTCGGCGCGGTGGGCGCCCCTGGAGGACCTGTCGGAGAAGATCGTATTCCTGGACGACGCCTTGTTCGCCCCCACGGCCTCGGACTTTGAAATCGCGGAGTTCGAGCCCCTGCCGTCCGCGCTCGCCGACCAGCCCGCCTGGAAGGCGTTCGCGTCCCGGAGCAAGGCCGAGTTCTTCACCCGCCAGCTCCGCCCCGACGGAGCTCTCGCCATCGTCTCGGACGGGGTCGTCGTCCTCGACAAGTCCATCGCCTCCGGAACCGGCGATATCGACGTGCTCATCGCGCGTGTCGAACGCGAGATGCTCCGCTCGGCCTCCCCCGCCGCGCCTCGCGCGCGCACCTGGCGGACATGGGTCCGCAGGCGATTTCTCGCACCCCTTCTCTTCGTCGCGGCCATCGCCGCGGCCCCGCCCCTCTACAGCGCGGTCAGCGACCTGATTCCGGTCAAACACGCCGTCGAGTGGACCTTCCACAGCCAGGGACGCTACCAGATGAGCGGCAACCCCAATCCCATCCGGAACGCCCATAAGCACGATAACGCCAAGCCCGCCAAGCCATATGGCACGTACTCTCCGGCGGTTATGGGCGATCCCTATTTCATCAATGCCGTGAAGACCCGCCTTAAAGACGACGGTTCGTGGACAACCTTGGAGTCGGATATATCTCACAGTGGCGCATCCGTCACGGGAAAAATCGACGTCAAATATCGACTGTATATCGACTCCGCGAAGCAATCCGAGCGCCTCTTCAACCGCCCGAATGGCACCATCACCAACGTCTCGGTGACGGACGAGAAAGGGAACCCGGTCAAGTTCTATGTCGATTACGACGATACTCTGTCCATCCAACGCGCCCACAAGGGCGTGGTGAACGTCTCCTACCGCATAGAAACGCACGAACTCGCCAATGACATCTGGTCTGCCGTCGCCTTGCCCGAAATCGAGCAGAGGGATTTCCCCGCGAAATGGCGCGCCGTGCTCGACCCCCTAAAGAACGCCCCTGACGAAGCCAAGGTCGCGGCCATTCATCGCCTCATGGGCGAGGATTTCGAGTACCACTACGACAAGCCGTTCTCGCATAACGGAAGCTGGGGCCTCTCGGCGAGCAAGTATCTGGACCGAGGAGAACGCATCCCCATCATCTGCAACACCTCGAGCCTGTATTACTTCATGATGGCGCGCTACGTTGACCTGCCCGCCGCGTACGTGACCTTGGTCAAAGGCGTCGACGGAACATTCTACGACGACGTGGTCGGTCACGCCCGGGCCATGGTGCGCGTCGACGGCCATTGGCGCACGGTGGAGACCACCGCTTTGATGCCGCTGAAGTCCAAGGCCCCCGAGGTTATTCCGGGGATGAGTACAAGCGACGGCGACATGGACTCCGCTCCGTGGCTCAACCTGAGTTTTCTCAAGATCGCATCGGATCCTCTGCTGCACGAAGGCCCCTTGAAGACGATTGTAGGCCTCGTGTTGTTCCTCGGATGCAGCTTCGGTGCTCTGATCTTAACCGCCAGCATCGTCGGCAAGAAGCTCATCTCGATTCTCTCCGCGGCCCGACTGACGCGCCCCGTGCGCGCGAGCGAGGCCGTCTTCGGGCGGGGGAGCTGGCGGTGGTGGAAATGGACCCCCCTGGCCAAGAGCGGGATACGGGAGTTCCCCGCCTCCTGGGGCTCGGCGTTCCATCTCCCTCAATCGAACTGGCTGTACCTGGAAGACCATCATGGCCGCCTGAGCGCCGTCCCGATCGTGGGGTCACGCGGCGTGCAGATCATCGGCGACCGCCTGTTATATGTTCGCCGCGGATGGCCGGCTAAAAGAGTCTTGATGTCATTCGACGGTGAACGCCACGCCAAGATCACGGCTACACACGTTTCCCATCGCCAAGATCTCGCAGTCCTCGTGCCACAGGGGGTCCTTCTGGGCTCGCGCCAATACGCCACGCAGGGCAAGACGATTCTCCGTCTTGACCTGAGCGCCGGTTCCTCCCTCCGCCTGGCGGAGACTGGGAAGGTCCGCACTCAGGCGATGTTTCTGGGCAGCCGCGCCGGTGTGGACCGGATTGCGGTGCGGACCGCTTCGATTCTGCCCACGAAGGAGACCTTCCGGACTTTGGCCGTGTCCGGGGATCGCGCGGTCTGGGAGCCTGGAGAGATAACGGTGAGGATGGGCAAATGGCTTAAGACGAGGAGCGAATGGTTGAGGGATAGCTTCGAGGCCTTCTCCGCCGGCGACCGGACGGTGTACCAGGTGGTGACCCAGGGAAAAAAGAATGCTCTACTCACGCGCGTCTTCGTCTCGGGCCTCGGCGAGGTCCCGTTGAGTCCTGGAATGGGCGATCCGACGACCAAGGACCCCCTGTGGCACGATGACTGCAAGATCTCGGCGGTGGTCGGCGGCAAGATATTCCTCTCCGTGGGATCGCATCTTCAAGCCTTCGACATCGCTTCCTGGAAGTTCGTCGAGCCGGAACTGGACGGCGGGCGCGTCCAGCGCATCACGACGGTCGGCGCGGATGTGTTCGCCGTCGTGTCCGTCGGCGGCAATCAACAGAAGCCCCCATCGCCATCTCGGAACTTCTTCGTTGACGGCGATGGGGGCTTCCTCGCCCAGTCCGTCGGCGTCGTGCGGGCGGCCGTGCGCGTCGGCGACACCGTGTATTTCCGCAAGGCAGGCTCGGACAGCATCCTGTACGCCGCGGCCAAGGAAGGACCGGTGGTTCTTTTTTCCCTCAAGTCGTCTCCCGAGCGGCGTTTCTCACTCGCCGCCGCGCGCGCCACCGGGCTGGATGCCGCCTTGTTCGAACATTTCGACGACGACGCCGGCCTTGCCCTCCATGAGACCCTGATCCTCCCGAAGAATGCCGACGCCCTGGCCGACGCGGCCAAGCATGACGCGGCGGCGCTCGCCGCCCTCGAGAAGCCCCTGCGCGAGGCCGTGGCGTTGCGCGCGGCCACCGGAAGCCGGGAGTGGTCGATCGGACGGACCTTGCTCAGCCCTGATATCGCCCGCGGTCAGATCATCTCGCCGGAGGTCATGTCGCGCCTTGACGCCTTGGTCCGCGCCTCGCCCGGCGAGACCGCTCGCCTACGCCCCCTCTTCGAGGTCGCGGACCGTCTGTTCCGGACCCAGGGCGAAGACGCCGACCGCGCCGTGGGGCATCTTCTTGACATCGCCGCGGCCGCGCCGGAGATCATCGACGACCTGCGCCGGGCCGTGCTGGAGCTCGTCGCGGCCCCCTCGGGACCGCGAACGGAACCTCTGGACTTCCTGTCGTCCGGAGAGGACGGCCGCAAGGGGCTGCCGCCGTTGACCGCGTTGTTCCTCCAGATGCTCGCCGATGGTCCGGAGAGCCTCCTGCGCCGCGAGTCCGAGAACGCTCCGACCGCAGCACCTTCCTTCATCCTGGACGGGAAAGGCGAGTCCATGAGCCGTCTTATCGCGGCGGCCCGCGCCACGCCCGAGGAGGCGATGGACGCCGCAGGCGTGGCCGGCTTCTCCCGCGTCTTTGCGGGCCTCGCTCCCACGGACCGCGCCGATCTCTCCTCCATCACGGGCGTGGTGAAAAACCAGGGCCTGTCCGCGCCGGTGTGGATACGAGAGCTGGTGCAGAACGCGCGCGACGCCCTGCGCGAGGCCAAGCGCGCCGGACGTTCCGTGGCCCCGGAACTGGCTCTGCGCAGCTACCTATCCGAGGACGGCGCGCGGTGGATCGTCTCGGTGCGCGACGGCGGCATCGGCATGAAACTGAGCCGTTTTCTCAAGGCGATGCTGACGCCCGAGGCGACCACGAAGACCTTGGCCGACGAGGTGCGCATGTTCCTGTCCATGCCGGGCGACACGGAGGAGAAGGTCTCGCGTCTGCTCTCCGAATTCTTCGACGACGCGGCGGCGGCGGACGCCGATCTTAAATCCTACCTGCGCGCGGCCGTGGCGGGCGCGCCCGCCGCGGCGGGCAAGGCCATCGCGGAGAAGCTCTCCGAGCGCATGAAGAAAGGCGGGGCCGGGTTCTTTGGTATCGGATTTTTTACCGTGTTCGGCGGCGGCGATCAGGTGGTGGCGCGCACGGGAGCGGACGGGATGCTGTACGAAGGCGCGTTCGCGCCGGTGCGCGACGCCGAGGGTCGCCTGGTCGACATCAAGTTCGAGCATCTCAAGGCTTGGCCGGACCCGAACGGCGAGCGCCAGGGCACCGAGGTCCTGCGCGTCAAGAAAGTCACGCCTGAAAACTACGGCCGCTTGCTCATCGAAAACGCCTACGTGCATATCATGACCGGCAAGTACGTGGGCGCCGTGACCGACGTGGGCATCTCCCTCAACGGCGCGCCTCTTCATAGCGGCATCCACGCGGCCGGCCAGCTCGGCGGCCTGCGCTCGCGCATCGACCCCACCGGTCGGGCGCGCTGGACCGTCGACGAATTATTCGCGCAGGAGCCTCCCGTCGAGGGGCTGGCCTTGATCCCCCCCGAAGTCGCCTCGGCGCTTCTCGCCCACGGTTGGAACATGGACTTCCCCGCCGCGACACCTGTGGTGCGCACGCGCACCAGCCTACAGAACCCCGGCCAGTTCGCGCCCGCGGTCGCGGCGCTCGCCCTCTCCGCGGCGTATAAGCTGTATGTGGACGGCAAGCTGGCGCTCCCCGGTCTGCCGTCGAGCGTCTCGCACTGGAGGATTTCTCCGTGGGACAGTCCCCCGCCCTCGCCTCAGCTCGAGAGCGACGCGACGGCCGTGCTCTCCGGCCGGGCGGACGCCGAACTCTGGCGCCGCTATTTCGCCGACCCGCGGCTGTGGGCCCAGTTGATGATGAGAGTGTACGACACGAAGGAGTCGGTCATCGGCGAGGTCCTGGGAGCCGAGGTCCGTCGGGCCCTCGACGCGCTTCGCTCGCGCGGCGAGCCAGCCCGTATCGGGACTTTGCCGCCCGTCGACTCGCCGTCTTGGAGACAGGAGGTCGCCAGACTCCACGAGGAGGCTCTGGCTCGGGCGTCCAAGGGTGACGTCGACGTGCTTGCGTCGGAGCCGGCGGCGACCGGTCTGGCTCGGGTGCTGGGCCGGCTGGCCTCGTTTCTGGACGCGCCTCCCCCCTTCGTGTCCGCCGACGTCAAGCTGTGGGAGGGCCTGAGGCGCTGCCTCGACGAGGGCAAGGCGGTCCCGCTGATGGAAGCCCTGCTCGCCGCCGTCGGACGCGGGACGGACGCCGACGCCGTGCGTCTGTTCGAAGGCTGGCTGAAGGGCCAGGGCGCCGTGAAGGAGCTCGAGTCGCTGTTCCTCGGCGGCCTGCCCCGCCAACAGGCCGAGGCGTCCCTGGGCCGGATGTGGAAGGCCGCCTCGCGGGAACGGCCGCCGCTGCTGCCTCTGAAGCGGTCCTAAGTGCTACATTCCCCGTTATGAACAAGACCCTGTCCCTCTTCCTTCTGCTGGCCACCGGACTGCCCGTGGCCGCGCTCGGCGCTCCGGCGCTGCCCCGCTCGGACTTCAACCGCCTGGCCGCCCGTGCGGGCATTCCGCTTTTCTGGATGCCCGTGGCGTATGATACGGCCACTTTGCGGCCGGAGGACCTCGCCGGCGTCGGCGACTCTGAAGCGCTCGCGCGCTTCGTCTCCGGCGGGAAGTTCACCGCCGAGTTCGACCACGCCTATAAATTCCTGGTGGAGGAGCGTCGCGGCGAGGCCGTGCTCAAGGAGCTCGACCAGGGGCGGCCCAACCTCATTCTCAGCGACTTCCGAAAGGCGCCCGCCTCCGAGCGCGAACTCGTGCGCCGCATGGTCGCCGCCGGCCGGGTCATCGACGAACTCTACGCCCGCCAGAAGGGCGGTCGACGCTGGCTTTCGGCTTTGACGCCGGGCGACTCCGCCTCGCGCGCTTTATATGAACGCAACCACGGGCCCTGGTGCGAGGCCCCCGCCACGGAGCGCGACCCCTTCTGCAACGCCGCCCCATCCTTCCCGGCGCGCAAGTCCGACGCCTATCCGCAAAACCTCTCCCAGGACGGCGTCATGTGCGACGAGCTTAAGGCTCGCCGCGACGGCAAGGACCTTCTGAACCCGTTCACGGCCGTGCGCGAGAAGAGCGGCAAGCTCGTAGCCGTGTCCCTGACCGAGGCCTACGGGCCGGAAATGAAACTCGTCGCCGTCGAGCTGCGCGGAGCGGCCGTCGCCCAGGGCGCCGACGAAGCGGCGCTCAAGGCCTATCTATTGGGCGCCGCCAAGGGTTTCGAGACCGGCGACTGGGCCGAGGCCGACGAGACCTGGTCGCGCATGGACGGCCGCAACAGCAAGTGGTATCTGCGCGTGGGCCCCGACGAGGTCTCATTCGACCCTTGCCAGGAGAAGGCCGGCTTCCACGTCTCCTTCGCGCGCATCGACGCGACTTCCCTCTCCTGGCAGGATAAGCTCACGCCCCTGCGCCAGGAGATGGAGGACTCCTTATCCGTCCTCACCGGCGGCGACTACAAGGCCCGGACCGTCGCCTTCGGCCTGCCTGACTTCATCGAAATCGTGATCAACAGCGGAGACTCCAAGCCGCCCCTGGGAGCCACCATCGGCCAGTCTTTGCCCAACTGGGGAAAGGTCGCCGAAGAAAATAGACGGCGCACCGTGGTCATGACCAACCTGTACGAGGATCCCGACTCCAAGAAAACGGCGCTGCTGAAGGCGGGCGAGATGCTCGACGCGCAGGCGCTCATTAACTATCCCTCGGACAAGGAGGCCGGTCTGATCGGGACCATCCTGCACGAGGCCACTCATAATCTGGGGCCGCACAGCGACTCGCGCATCAACGGCAAGACGGCCGCGGAGATATTCGGCGGCCGGATGGAGGGCGTGCTCGAGGAGCTCAAGGCCCAGACCGGCGCTTTGTGGTACATCGAGCTTCTGCGCCGCAAAGGGTTGATATCCGAGCGCCTCGTGCGCGAGACCTACACGCACGCGCTGGCCTGGTGCTTCGGCCATATCTCCAACGGCATGACCACCGACGGCGGCTCGCCCAAACCCTACAGCCAGCTCTCCGCCGTGCAGATCGGCAGCTTCGTCAAGGCCGGCGTGCTCGAGTGGAAGGCGGGCCCCGACGGCATCGAGCGCTTCAGCGTCGACTACGCGCGCCTGCCCGCGGCGGCCGAGGCCCTCATGAAAGAGGTCGTCCGCATCAAGGCGACCGGCGACAGCGAAGGCGCAAAAACCCTCGTCGAGGGCTTCGTCAGCGGCGTCGACGCGCCGCTCGTGCGCATGGCCAAGGTGCAGGAGCGCCTGCGCAAGTATCCCAAGGAGAGCTACTCCTACACGGCTCTGTACTGAGCAAGCGTCAGTTCCCGTCTTGATCGACGGCGACGATCGGCTTCTTCGTGAATTGAGACAGCAGCGCGGCCGCCTTCGAGGCGTCGCCGACGGCGACGATGGTCAGCTCATCGGGGCGAATGAACACCTCTGCCGCGCGCTTGGCGCCGGCGGCCGTGACGGCCTGCACGCGGTCCACATAGGCGTCGTACCAGTCGGCGGGCAGGCGGCTCGCTCGGATCTTGAGCACGGCGTCGGCGACGCCGGCCTGGGTCTCAAGAGAGCGCGCGAAGCTCCCGGCCAGATACGCCTTGGCCTGCTTGATCTCTTCGGCCGTCGCTTCGCCCTTGCGTATCTTGTCAAGATGATCGAGGATCGCGGCGAGCGCCTGCCCCGCCACCTCGGTGCGCACGGGCGTACGGATCTTAAACAACGAGCCGGTCAACCGGTGCTCGAGGCGGCTGCCGATGCGATAGGTATAGCCCTTGGTCTCGCGGATGTCGCGCACGAGGCGCGAGGAGAAGGATCCGCCCAGCACCTGGTTGGCGATCAGCAGATCGAAATACGCCGGGTTGTCCTCACGGATGGCCGAGTTGCCGAGAATGAAGGAAATCTGGCTCGACTTCGGACGGTCGAGCAGGTACACCCTACGCTCGGCCTTGACCGAGGCGACGGGAGGGGCGTCCTTCGCGGCGGGGCCGCCCTGCCACGTCCCAAAATTCTTGATGACCAGGGACTCGGCGTCAGGCCTTGATATATCCCCGACGATAATCAGCAGCGCTCCGCTCGGCGTGAACAGGCGCCTGTAGGCCGCGACCACGCGCTCGCGATTGATCCGCTCGATCGAAGCGTCCGTCGGCGCGGTCACGGCATATGGATGTCCCGCGAAAACTTTTTTATAGAAGGTCACGCCCGAAAGAAAGTCGCTCTCGGCGCGCGAGGCGGCGAGCTCTTCTTTCATGTTCGCCTTGCGCAGGGCGACCTCGGCCTCGGGGAACGAGGGCGAGCGCACGACCTCGGCGAGGAGCGACGCCATCGCATCGGCCTTTCCCGCGAGAGCGGAAGCTCGAAGCACGACCAAATCGGGCTCAGCGTCGGCGGAGAGGGCGCCGCCGAAAAGCTCGGCCGACTCGGCGATCTGCTTCGAGGTCTTCACGGCCGTCCCGTCAGTCAGGAGCTCGGCCAGGGCGTCGATGAGCCCGGCGTCCTCAGCCGCGATCGCGGCCTCGCCGCCCGGAATCGCCAGGCGCACGGTGACGAGAGGAACGCGCTTGTCCTCGACGAGCACGACGGTCATCCCGTTCTTGAGCTTCCACTCGCAACGCGGCGGAAGCTTCACGGCGCGCATCGGCTCGACCTCGGGAGGTTGGGACATATCGACAGGCGCGGCGGCGGCGAGCGCCGCGTACAGAAGAAGGAGCGAGACGATCATTTGTCCTCCCCGGCGGCAAGTTCAAACCAGGTCGCGGCCGCGGGCACGAGCCGGGCCGCGGCGGCGCTTCGGATCTGGCCGGACGTGACGGCCATGAAGCGCGGCAATTCGCGGTTGGCGGCCTCGGGATCGCCGTCGAGCAAAGTCGCGTAGAGCAGGCGTTGGGCGCGGCCGAGGCGCGTCTCTTGACCGCGCAGCCAATCCGAGCGGAACTTCGTCTTGATCCGTTCAAGCTCGGCGGGCGCCAAGCCCTCCGCCGCGACCTTGGCGATCTCCGCTTCGACGAGCATCTTGATCTCGGACGGGGTCTTCTCGCGCTTATGCACGACGAATCCGCCGAAGGCGCCCGGCGCCTTATACTCGTCCGCGTCCGAGAGGGGGAAACCGAGGCCGCCATCAAGAGAGACCGCGGCCGGAGACTCCTTGACGAGCTTCTGGTACAGCCGCGAGCTCTTTCCCGAGAACAAAGCCTTGCCGAGCAGCAGCATCGCGTAGTAGTCGTCGGCGCCGCGCTCGGGACCGCCCTTCCAAGTGAAGCCCAGCGCCGGGAGCTTGGCATGCGTATCGACGAGCTTGATCACGCGCTCGCCGGCCGGCATGGGCTCCGTCACATCGGCGGCCTTCGTCCTGGCCTTGGCCGGCATCGATGTGAAATACGACTCGACGAGCTTGCGCGTTTGCGCCGGATCGATATCGCCGACGATCGCCATGATGATGTTGTCGGGCGAGTAGTAGGACTCGAAAAAGGCGCGCACGTCCTTGAGGGACGCGGCGTCGAGATCCTCGAACGAGCCGATCGTCGGATGCGCGTTCTGCCAGTTGGAAAACGTGTGCGAGGCCATTTCCACGTGCAGCAGCGAGCCGTAGGGCTCGTTGTCGACGCGCATGCGCCTCTCTTCCTTCACGACCTCGATCTGATTCTTAACGGACTCGGGCGCGATGTCGAGCGCGCCGACGCGGTCGGCGTCGAGCCAGAGCGCGATGGGCAGGGCATTAGAGGGCACTTCCTCGTAATAGAACGTAAAGTCCGTGTGCGTGGACGCATTATTGTCTCCGCCGTAACTTTCCAGCAACTGATCGAAGCCGCCTTTCGGCACGTGCTTGGAACCCTCGAACATCATGTGCTCGAACAGGTGGGCAAAGCCGGACAGGCCGCGCGCCTCGTGGCGCCCGCCGACGTCGACGATCATCGCCATCGCGACGACGGGGACGCAGGCGTCCTGCGAGAGGATGACGCGCAGGCCGTTGGGAAGCGTGAAGCTCGAGAAGTCGACGCGCGGAGCCGTCTCAGCGGCGCCCGCCGGAACGGCTGCCCACAAGGCCAATAGCAATAGTGATTTCATCATTCATTCATCTCAGCCGAGGTCGGACTGGAGGGCGGGCGCCTCGGGCTTTTCCTCGCCCTTGCGCACTCGGTCGATCCTCGCGACGGAGGCATCGAGGCGCTTGAAGGAGGTCTGCTCGATGTCGTGATAGACCTCGCCGACCTTGCCGACCTGCTCGCCGAGCTTCTGGAAGCGCGCCTTGAAGGTCTCGTAGGTGGCGGAGAAGTGGGAGATCAACTTAAGGACCTCCTGAGTCGCCTGGGCGAAATGGAAGTTGTCGAAGGACTGGCGGATCACGCCGAGGACGGCATACAGCGTGAAGGGCGAGCACAGCACTACCTTCTGGGCCAGGGCCTCATCCATGAGGCCCTGGAAATTCTCCTGAATGAAGCCATAGACCTGCTCGTTGGGAATGAACAGCAAAACATAATCGAGGGTGCTCTCCTCGACGCTGATGTAGCCGCGGCCCTGAAGCTCCTTGATGCGGTTCTTCACGTCGCGTTCGAAATCCTTCTTGAACTTGGCGCGCTCCTCATCCGAGTGCGCATGGAGAAGGCGCAGCCAGTTGTCGAGCGGGAACTTCACGTCCATGTTGAGCTTCTTGCCCTCGGGGAGCAGGAATGTGAAGTCGGGGCGGGTCGCGGCGGTGTCGAGGGCGCGGTTCTTGCGATATTGGACGCCGTCGACCAGCCCGGATACGCGCAGGATGTCGTCGGCCATCCTCTCCCCCCACTGACCGCGGGCGCGGGAGTTGTCCATCAGCGCGCGCAGGCCATCGGTCGAGGAGGCGAGCTTGGCCGTCTGTTCGGTCGCCTCCTTGAGGCCTTTCTCGAGCGACCCGTATTTCTGGGCGCGGTCAGCCTCGAAACGTCGGACCATCTCCTCGTAGGTTTTCAGACGCTCGGAAAGTTTGTCCACCGTATTTTCGACGGAGGCCTTCTTCTCGTCGAGTTCGCTTCTCTGCTTGACTCTTTCCGTCTCAAATTTCTGCTCGGCCAACTCAAGCAGCGCGCGGAAATCCTCGCGCATCTGGCCGCGGCCGGCGTCCTCGTTCTTGCGTGAAGAGAAAAATACGAGATAGCAAACCACGGCCGCGACGGCCGCTCCGGAAAAGACCGCCAACAGGATCGTTAATCCGTTCATCGTCTCGACCTCGCCGTGAGAATGCGCACGGCCTCAAGATCGACGGACTCAAGCTTGCAGGTGCGCCCCGTCTCAAGATAAAGTTTGAGCTTGGCAAGGCCGTCTTCCCAGGCCCACGCGTAGCCGCGATAAAGATCGTCGGCGGCCGAGGAGCGCGTGGCCGTGCCGAAACCGGAATGGCGCAAGGTCACCTCGCTGCCGTCGCGCGAGGGCAGGATAAAGATCGATATGAGAGACGGCACATATTTTTCACCGCGGGCCGGCTTCCACAGCCAGGCGACCTTGCGCGCCGGCTCCAAATCCACGAAGATGCCCTCGCGCTCACCGAATCCGGGAGCTCTGACGCCTTCCCGAACCCGTATGCGCGGCCAAATCATACGCAAGCGGCCCGCATTGCGCGCGTCGGTCTCAGCGCCCTGCAGCCACCAACGCGTCAGCTCACGCGCCGAGGTCAGACTGCGATAAACGAGCTCCGGTTTGGCGCGTATCGTCGCGGTCAGGCGGATATCACGAGTGGAAAGTCGTTTTTTTTCGGCGGGCGGCATCGTTAGCGGGGACCGGGGACTCGTATCTTCTTTCCGCCGGGGCCGGCGGTGCGGGGCATGAACGAGCCTATCAGCCCGGCAAACTTGTCCAGAAATTTCTCATAACCACGGTCCGTCGCGGGGTAAGTCAGCACGTAGAAGCCGTCTTCGACGGGTACGACGACGTAGGCATGCTTGCGTAGGACGAAGGCCTTGCCCGTCTTCGAATCGGCGCTAATTCCCCACTTATTGGCCTCCGGGACCCGCACGGCGGACTCGACCGTAAATGCCCTGGCCTTGAGGCCGGATTGCTTGAGCGTGATCTCCGGGATGACCTCGGAGCGCTTCTCGTTGTCGTAGGAGACCTTGCCGTTGAGCGTCAGCAGAACGTATTCAGGACCGTAAACCTGAGCGAGCGTCTGCTTGATGAAGTCATCGGCCCCATCGTACATCTCAAGGCGGCCGTCGGTCAGGCGGTGCCGGCGATAGAGGCGGAACCAGCGCACGCTCAGGCTCGGCGCGCCGAGATAAAAATCGGGATCGAAGGGGCCGATAAACGTCGCCTGGGAGAAATCGTTGTCCTGCTGGTCGGTCATCACCTGCCAGCCCCACGGCACGGACGCGGTGTAGTCCTTATTGATCGACTCGTAGGCGGCGTACTTAGGCGAGTTGCAGCCGGCGGCGAACGCCAGAAGAACGACCACGGACAGAAGACGCGCGAATGCTCTTTTCATCACCTTGGCGAGTTCCGAGTATAACAGGACCGATTGGCGTTGTCCAGATCATTCCTCGGGCTCCAGCTCTGACGAATCGGCGGGCCGTGACTCCGTCGAGAGGCTGGCGGTCACCT
>JBBTJN010000016.1:0-27317 GCA_038059415.1 Elusimicrobiota bacterium
CGTCACCTTCCCGGACCGCGACATGCAGACGATCGTGCGCGAGCTCAAGACCGAGTCGATGGCCAAGGCTCTTCAGGGTTCGGCCCCCGACGTGGTCAATAAGTTCCTGGCGAACATGTCGGCCGGCGCGGCCTCGCTGCTTAAAGAATCCATGGAATACGCGACGGGTCTCACGCCCACGCAGATCGAGGAGGAGCGCTCCAAGATCATGGATGTCTTGAAGGTCTTGGAAAAGGAAGGCAAGGTTAACGTGAGACAGAGCCGCGGCGACGCCTTCTCCGGCTTTCACGAGGAAGTGGCCAGCGACTCGGGCGAGAAGTACGCGCCGCGCACGCGCGCGGCCGAGCAGGTCGTGGCCAACCTTCTCGGCCAGGGAGGCGTGGCGTCCGCGCCGCAGTCGTCTCAGCCCGCGCTGCCCGCGCCGGTCCGGGCGGTTGCGCCCGCCCAGGCAGAGGCGGCCAAGCCCTATATTCAGGCGGGTATTCAATACCACGACTCCGGGCGCTTCCAGGAAGCGGCGCAATATCTGGAGTACGCGCTTTCCCAGGATGGAACGCAGTGGCAGGGCCGTCAGTACCTGGCCAACTGCTATGTGCAGCTCGGCCGCACCAATGAAGCGATCGCCCAGTTCGAGCAGGTCCTCCTATCCAACCCCGATCCCGGGCTGCGGCAGTGGGTCGAAGGGATGAAGGGGCAGATGAAGTGACGGGCCTAGTAAGGAGAGAACATTATGGCACTTGACGACAAGTTCCCGCCGCCGCCTCCCCTGCCTCCGGGCAAGGGCTGGGCGCCCGTGCCTCCGCCGCTGCCGTCCGCGGCCGGACATCCGCCCGGGCCCCCGCCGCTTCCGTCTCGGACTGGCGCCCCGGCGCTGCCGCCCATGCCTTCCTTCGGCGCCCCCATGCCGGCGCCTCCCGCGCCGCCCCCCTTCGTCGCCGTTCCCGTCCAAGCTCAGGCGCCCGACCGCGCCAAGGAGCGCGAGGATAAGATCGAGCGAATGAAGAGCGAGTTTGAGGACAAGCTCGAGGCCCTCGAGAAGAAGCTCGGTTCGGAGCGCGAGAAGTCCCTGCTCATGCAGATGCGCGGCCAGGAGGAGACGGTGACCGCGGCCAAGGTGGAGGTCTCGCTTAAGGAGCTCCAGGATAAGCTTCAGCGCGACCGTCGCGACCAGGACAGCGAGGAGGCCAGGCTCAAGCTGGAGCGCCGCGCCCAAGAGCTTGAAACGCGCCTGGCGCAGGAGCGCGAGACGTGGGTGGCCACGCTCAAGAGCCAGGTCGCGTCCCGCGAGACGCAGGACAAGGAAGTCGAGACTCATTTTGCCGTGCGCCTCCAGGAGATGGAGCGCCGCTGGCTCGAGGAAAAGGCTCGGTGGCAGAAGATTTCGCTCGCCAAGGACGACGAGGTGCGCACGCTGCGCGCTCTCGCCGAGAAACTTCGCGGCGCCGACACGGAGCTTGCGAAGTCCGTCAGCGAACGCAATCTGCTCGATAAACGGTTGAACGAGGTCATGGTGGAGCGCGAGCAAGCTGTCGCCCGGCTTCAGGGCGCCTCCGACCGAGAGAAGGAGTCCATTCAACTGCGCGCCGACCTCACGCTGACGCGCCAGCAGGGCGCGCTTATTCAGGAGCGTCTCGAGCGCGAATTGGCCGCCCTGCGCCACAGTGCCCGCGAGCGCGAGGAGCGTTTGATGGCCGATCAGGAGCGCCTCCAGCGCGACCTCGGTTCGCTCAAACAGAACCTCGAAGTTCAGCATGACGCGAACCTGCGGCGCGCCAAGGCGGAGAATGACGTGGAGCTCCTCAAGTACAAGGACCTCGCCGAGAAGGCCAAGGCGGAGTTGCAGCGCCTGCGGACCGTTGCCGGGGCGCTTGAGCGCCAGGGCGCGTCGTCGCGCGTCCAGCTTGATGAGATGCGCCGCGCCGCGGCGAGCTGGGAGAAGACGCAGGAGCGCTACAAGGCCGAGTTCGTCGTCCTCCAGCGCAAGTGGGTCGAGCGTGAAAAGGAGGTTCGCGCGGAGGCCACGCAGGCGTCCCTACAGATGGTCGAGTCCGAGAAGATGCGCTTGCGCGTCCAGGCGCAGGATGAGCTCAACCAGCGCGCGGCGAAGATCGCCGACCAATTGCGGCTGGAGAACGAGTCCGAGCAGAAGCGCCTCGAGTCGCGCCTGCGCGCGGACCTCGAGGGCGAGCTTGCGCAGCGGCGCCAGGCCATGATCGCCGAGACCGACGCGGCGCGAGCCCAGGCCGAGCAGGAGCTTGGACGCCTGCGCCGCGAGCTGCAGCAGAAGGACGCCTCGTGGGGCGAACGCATGCTCGCCAAGGAAGCCGAGTTGATCGGCCAGCGTAGCCGCGCCGACGAGTTGGCCGGGAGACTGTCCCACGAGGAGACGGCCCGGACCGCCGCGCTGCGCGACAAGCTTGAGCTCGAGAAGCAGGTGGAGGGCCTGCGCGAGCAGCTCGGAGCCCAGCAGGCGTCCCTGCGCGCATTCCAGGACCGCCTTTCGTCGTCCGAGGCGGACAAGTTTCGGCTCGAATCGGAAAAGTCTGAGTTCGAGCGCCTGTCCACCGCTCAGGCGGCGCAGGTGCAGAGCACGCAGGAGGCCATCGAGGCGACGCGCCTCCAGCTTGCCCGGGAGACGCAGACCGGCAAGATCCTGCAGAACGCGCGGGAGCAGGCCGAGAAGACCCTCGCCGCGCAGAGGGCGGAGATGACGCGCAGCTTGCATGCGCAGAAGGTTGAGTTTGATCGCGTTCTCCAGACGGAGACGATGCGCGCCGAGGCCGTGATCGCGAAGATGGCCGAGGATGCCTGCAGGCGCGCGGCTAAGCTTCAGTCGGACGTGGAAGCGGCGCGAGGAGAAATCGCCGATCTGTCGGCCAAGCTGGAAGAATGCCGCAAGGAGTCATTGTCCAGGAAGCCGTTCAAAACGGAGGGCGACAGTGATCACCCTGCATAAGCTCAACGGTCACGAGGTCGTCATCAACGCCGAACTTATCGAGACGCTGGAGCCGGGCCCCGAGACCGTGGTCCATCTCGCCACCGGCAACAAGATTCCCGTGCGGGAAAAGGCTGACGAAATCATCTCGAAAGTGGTGGAATACCGCAAGTCCGTGAATTCCGCGGGCCGGGCCGTCAACCCGATCTCGGGCTATGAGCGGCAGAAGAGCTAAGGAGCCGAACCCCTTATGGATATCGCCACGTTCGCCGGCATCATCACCTTCCTCGGGCTGACCGTATTCATGATCTTCCACAGCGAGGGCGCGGCCGGGTTCAAACCGTTCATGAACCTGGAAGCGGTGTTCATCGTCTTGGGAGGCACGTTCTGCGCGACCTTGGTGAACTACCCCCTCTCTCAGGTCATCGGCGTCGGCAAGGTCATCAAGAAGACCCTCATGTCGCACACCGATGACGATACCTCGGAGATCGTCGTGACCTTCGTCAACCTCTCGCAGAAAGCCAAGAAGGAAGGCTTCTTGTCGCTCCAGGCCGACCTCAGGACCATCAAGAACGATTTCCTGCGCCGCGGCGTCCAGCTCGTCGTGGATGGCGCCGACCACGAGTTCATCCGCAACATGCTCGAGACCGAGATCGGCTTCATCAGAGAGAGGCATAAGGGGGGCGCCGAGATCTTAAATGCGCTCGGCACGTATTCGCCCGCGTTCGGCATCATCGGCACCGTGCTCGGCATGATCATGATGCTCTCCTCCATCGACGACGTGGCCCAGGTCCCGCGCCGCATGGCGCTGGCGCTGGCGGCGGCCTTCTACGGCCTCGGCTCGGGCTACCTGATCTTCCTGCCGATGGCCGGCAAGCTGCACACGCGTTCGGAGGAGGAGCTTTTGATCAAGGAGATCATCATCCGCGGCGTCCTGCTCCTTCAAAGCGGCGCGACGCCGTCCGTCGTCGAGGCTAATCTCAAGGCGTACCTGCCGCCGGCCCAGCGGCTCATCGTGAAGGGGCCGCCGGCCCCAGGAACGCCGGGAGCGCCGACCGCGCCCGCCGCCTGAGGATAAAAACAGATGCCCATGCGCGCGCCGAAGGGTTTTATCGAGATCAGCGACCCCAGGGTCTGCAGGTCCGGCCATCCCGCGCCCTTTTGGGTCGTCTGCTACGCCGACCTGATGACCGAGCTCGTCTGCTTCTTCGTCATTCTCTACGCCCTCTCCGCATCCTTGAACAAGGACGTGCAGAAGGCCGCCGCGGACGTCAAGGAGATGATGGCCAAGGGCGAGATGAAGGGCGAGGTCAAGATCGACAAGGATGGGCTTAAGATATCCATCGAAGAGCAGGGCGGCGCGTCGTTCTTCGGCATCGGCGCGGCCGAGCCGACCACCGAGATCGACGGCAAGCTCGCGATGCTGACGCCCGCGCTCGCCAAGCTCGCGCTGGACCACGAGATTCTCGTCGAGGGACATACCGACGACCAGAAGATTCATAATGAATACTTCGACTCCAACTGGGAGCTCTCGACGGCCCGTGCGACGAGCGTCGCGCGCCTGCTCATCGAAAAGTACAAGATGCCCGCCAAGAACCTGGGCGCGGTCGGCTACGGAGGGAACCGTCCCGTCGCTCCGAATGACAACGTGGAGGGCCGCGCCAAGAATCGCCGGGTCGTGATATTCGTCAAGAGCTCTTCGCTCAAGAAGCTGGGCGAGAAAGAGGGCAGGGCGGACACTAAGACGCTTGATGCCAAGGCCGTACCGCCGATCGCGCCTTCCGCGGTACCCGCGGAAGTTATCGATAATAGCGAATCTCCTTCGGCGGCGCCGCCCGCGCAGGGGGGCGCGCAATGATAGAATATGGCATGCTCAATCGCCGCTCTATCGCCGTCGGAATCCTGACGCTGTCGTTCTCCGCGTGCGGCCCCTCGAACAAGAACGTCGTCATTGAGGACTTCGCCGAGGGGCGCATCGTGGACCTATCCATCACCGAGAAGCTGACCGGCACCTCCGAGTTCCTCCTTTTCTCCACCTCCAAGAGGACCCAGTTCCTGGACGGCTACATACAGGGCGTGGTCACCGACTACCAGGACAATCCGGTCCAGGGCGTCGTCATGCGCGCGGTCGCCAGCGGCGAAAACATCCTTGAGGAGGGAGAGGCGCGCCCCTCCGGCTTCGCGACGAGCTCCTTCGATCCCGGAGTCTCCGATACGAACGGCTTCTACCGCATCCGCTTCAACCTGCCCATCCTGAGCCATAAAGTGGACATCCGCGGCCGCATGCTCTATAACCCCGGCTGGGAGCAGGAGCGTGACAACCTCGGCAAGGCGTACGAGCCGCAGACCAAGCAAAGCCAGTTCCGCCTCTTCTACGACCGCAAGAACGGTCGCATCATATTCTCGGAGGGCGTGCGCAAGACCGTCGTTGCTCCTGTGACCGCGAAGGGCGCGGCGAAGGCTCCCGCGTTGCCGGGCGCCGAGGCGCCCAAGCCCGTCGAGAGGGCCAAGCCTTCCGGCGAAGCGCCCGCGGGCGGGGACGATCTTTTCAAAGGATTCGGCTTCGGACAGTGATGGTCTACCTCGACCATAACGCGACGACGCCCCTCAGACCGGAGGTCGTGGACGCGATGCTGCCCTGGCTGCGCGAGGGCTACGGCAACCCGAACTCGGCGTACTCGCTCGGCCAGCGCGCGCGCGCGGCCATCGAGCGCGCCCGCGATCAGGTCGCCGTGCTGCTGGGCGCCGCCGACGCCTCCGAGGTCGTGTTCACCTCCGGCGGCTCCGAGTCCGACGCGCTCGCCGTCGCCGGCGGGGCGTGGCAGGCTCGCGACGAGAGCAAGGGCAGGCGCCGCAAGGTCGTCACGACGAAGATCGAGCACGACGCGATCCGCCTCCTGGCCGGCCACCTGCGCCGCCGCGGCTTCGACGTGCTCGAGGCGGGCTGCGGCGCCGACGGCGTGGTGAATGCCGATGAACTCAAGGCCATGATCGACGATACGACGGCCATCGTCAGCGTCATGCACGCCAACAACGAGACCGGGGTGCTTCAGCCCGTCGCCGAGATCGCCGCCGCGGCGCGCATCGCGGGCGCCCTCGTCCATACCGACGCCGTTCAGTCCCTGGGCAAGCTGAGCATTGATGCGAAGGCGCTCGGCGTCGACCTTCTCGCGGTCTCCGGCCATAAGGTCAATGCGCCCAAGGGCGTCGGCGCGCTGTACGTGCGGCGCGGCGTGCGTCTCTCGCCTCTCATCATGGGCCATCAGGAGAATAACCGTCGGGGCGGCACGGAGAACACCGCGTCGATCGTCGGCTTCGGGCTCGCCTGCGAGCTGGCCGGGCGCGAACTGTCCTCGGCCGGTTTACACGCACTCGCTCTGCGCAAGAGGCTTGAGGCGGGCATCCTGCGCGTCAAAGGCGCGCGCCTCAACGGCCAGGATTCGCCGCGGCTGGCGAACACCGCGCATTTCAGCTTCGACGCGATCGACGGGCATCACCTCGTGGTGGCGCTCGATCTCGAAGGCCTCTGCGTCTCGAGCGGGCCCGCATGCTCGTCCGGAGCCTCAATGCCGTCGCACGTTCTCATCGCCATGGGCCTGCCCCCCGCGCTTGCGACCGGCTCGATGCGCGCGTCGGTCGGCTGGGGCAGCACGGACGCCGACGTTGACCGCCTGCTCGCCGTTCTTCCGGGGGCCGTTGAGAAGCTTCGCGCCGTCGGGACGGCCGCGTGAAGAAGCGGGTGCTCGTCGCCATGAGCGGAGGCGTGGATTCCTCCGTCGCCGCCTCCCTTGTTCATGAGCGCGGCGACGAGGCCGTGGGCGTTACGATGAAGCTCCTGGCGCGCGGTGAAACCGGCTTCGGTTGTTGCGGTTCACCCGCGGATGTCGACGACGCCAAGCGGGTGGCCGAGCGCATCGGCATCGCCCATTACGTCTGCGACATGGCCGAGATATTCGCGTCGAAGGTCATCGGGCCTTATCTCGACGCCTATCTCGGAGGCACGACGCCCAACCCGTGCGTCGAGTGCAATCGTTCGCTCAAGTTCGGACACCTGCTTGCGCTGTCCGAGGCTTGGGGCTGCGACACGATCGCGACCGGGCATTATGCGCGCATGGAGAACGGATGCCTGCTCAAGTCCCTCGACCAGGCCAAGGATCAGAGTTACTTCCTGTATTCGCTCGATGAGAAGGCGCGCGCGCGCGCTGAATTTCCCGTCGGCGGCCTGAGCAAGGACGCGGTTCGGGCGAAGGCCCGCGCGCTCGGCCTCATCACCGCCGACAAGCCCGAGAGCATGGAGACGTGCTTCGTGCCCAATCGGGATGTGCGCGGCTTCGTCGCCGCCCATGCCGGCGCCGATGAGCCGGGCATCTCATCCGGTCCGATCCAAGATCGCGAGGGCCGTGAGCTCGGCCGCCACACCGGCCTGGCGTCCTACACCGTGGGCCAGCGCTCGGGCCTCGGTCTGAGCGGGTCCGAGCGGCGCTACGTCGTGCGGCTGGATCCCGTCCAGAACGCGGTCATCGTGGGCGGCGCCGACGAGCTTTTGTCGCGCACGATCGCCGTCGGCGCCATGACCTGGACGCGCGGCGCCCCGGCGGGCCCGTTGCGCGCCGAGGTCCGCTTGCGCCACCGTCACGCGCCCGCGGCGTCCACCATCGAGCCGGGCCCCGGCAAAACGGCGGCGATCTATTTCGACGAGCCTCAGCGCGCGCCCGCGCCGGGACAGGCGGCCGTGATCTACTCGGGCGACGAAGTGGTCGGCGGCGGAACGATATTACGCTTGGAGGGAGTTAACGCGTGAAAAATCTCATTTTGACGGCGTTTGCGGCGTTCCTGACGGCGGGCTGCGCCGGCATGTTCTCCAAAGACGAGGCGGCGGCCGACTTCGACAAGGAGACGAGCGCCAACGAGGCGCGGGTCAAGGAGGATCGTGCGCGCTCAAGCCTCGCGCAGATTGAGGCGCGCCTGTCCGACTACACGAAGACCGAGAAAAAGATTCCCGCCAGGCTCGAGCTGCTTGTGCCGAAATATCTCGCTGAGATTCCCTCGCTCGACCTCCCCGTTTGCGGCAGCGAGTCGAGCAGGGTCGAGGTGTATCCGCCCGAAATTCTGCGCGACGGCCAGGTGGACGGCTCGCGCCTTCTCGGCACCGGTCGTTGGGGCTACGTGTTCACCGACGATCGGATCGTGATCTTCGTCGACTGCCTGAGGACCTCCCTGCGCGGCGTGCCTTGGTACCAGGAGCGCGGCGTTTACTAGGCGTAGCGGCGGCGGAATTCGGCTTCGTCGCCGACCGGGGCCAGGCCCGCGGCGCGGCGCGCGAGATGAGACGCCATCCCGATGCCGAGATAAGACAGCGCGTGCAGCTCGCGCAGCAGCGGTCTGGCGCGCAGGAATTTCTTGAGGTCCGCAGAGGGATGAGGCCAGTCGGGAATCTCGCCGACGGGCTTGCCCTCGAGGGTCAGCAAATGGGTCCGGCACGAGCCGCCCGCGCCTATCTTCAGGCATGCCGCATCGACCGCCGCCTCGGCCATTATGCGGTATTCCGACATCTTTCCGCCGCCGATCGTGAGAAAGCCCGCGACGCCGTCGCGCGACTCATGGTCGAAGACTTCGAAATCGCGCGAAAGGAGCTTCTCCGCTCCGGGTTGGCCCAGGATCGGCCGCGAGCCCACGATGGTCGCGTCGTGGCGCTCGGGCCAGGATTTAAAATAGCGCTTCACCGAGCGCGTCAGGTAGCCGATCTCTTCTTGCGTCGTGCGCGACATGCCGGGGTCGAGCGGCCCCGGCATGTCGGTCGGGCCGACCCAGGTTCCGAGGGGGGAAGGCACGACGAACACATAACGCGAGCGGTCCTCTGCCTCTAAAAGCATTCCGACCGTCGTCAGCGCTTTTTCACGATAAATGAGGTGGCTTCCTTTCATCAGGCGCAGGGGCATGCGCACGCCGGCGAGCGTCGAGACTTGATCGATCCAGGGGCCCGCGGCGTTGACGGTGATCCTTCCGTGCAGTTCTTGTCCGCCTGCGCAGACGCCCGTCACCCGCGCGCCGTCCTTGAGCACGGAGGTCACCGGGGTGTCGAGCACCACCGTTGCGCCGGCCGCGCGCGCGGAGTCGAGAGTGCGGCGCGCCAGCGCCTGCGCATCCACCCACCACTCGTCGAAGACCAAGGCGCCAAGCAGGCCCGCGGGCGAGAGGCCCGGCACGACGCGCACGGCCGCCTCGGCGCTCAGGCGCAGATGCGGCCGGCCGTATTTCATCGGCTGGAAGCGGTCGTACTGCTCGAATAAGGTCTCGACCGCCTCGAGCCCGCGGGAATGCCCTTTGTAGACCGGCCAGACGATGGGCAGCCGCGTGAGCAGGTCGCCGGAGGTGCGCACGATGTGGCCGCAGTCCCGGCACGACGAATGAGTCGTGAGGCGGTCGTAAAGCAGGTAGCGCACACCGCCGTGGATCAGGTGCGTGGAGGCCGCCGTCGTGCCGCCGCCGGGCCGGCCTCGCTCGACAAGGGCCACCCGTAATCCTCGCAGCGCGGCGTCTCGGGCCACGCCCGCGCCGGTGACGCCTCCGCCGATGACGATGAGATCGAAATCGCTCATTGCTGACCCAGAGTGTACGAAATGGTAATGGTAGAATCGGAGGGCGATGACCCGTGCGCGATTTTACTTCCTTGCCACCGCCGCGTTCCTGGCTGTTGGAGGCGGCTCCATCTGCCTGCGCAAGCTTCTGGAGGGGATGCCTCCGATCCACACGCTCGAGGACTACGCGCCTTCGCTGACCACGCGTGTATTCGACTCTAAGGGCACGGTGATCTCCGAGCTGTCTATCGAGAAGCGCGCTCTCCTGCCGCTGTCGAAGATACCCGTCGATCTACAGAACGCCGTCATCGCCGTCGAGGACGACGCCTTCATCAAGCACTGGGGCATCTCGCCCAAGGGCATCCTGCGCTCATCGGTGCGCAACCTCATCGCCCGGCGCGTGGTGCAGGGCGCCTCCACGATCACTCAGCAGCTCGCCAAGCAGATATTCCTCAAGCCCGAACGCAAGTTCACGCGCAAGATCCGCGAGGTCCTCCTCGCTCTCGAGATCGAGCGCAACTTCTCCAAGCCTGAGATTCTCCAGCTGTATTTGAACCAGGTGTATTTCGGCGAGGGCGCTTACGGCGCCCAGGCCGCGGCCCGAAATTATTTCGCCAAAGAGGTCTCGGAGATGACTCTGGCTGACTGCGCCCTGCTCGCCGGCCTCATCCGCGCGCCGCGGGCGAACTCTCCGTTCTTTAAGACCGAGAATGCCCGCAAGCGCCGCTATGTCGTGCTCCAGCGCATGTTCGACGCGAAGCTTATTACCCTGGCCGAGGCGAACGAGGCCAACGCCCAGCCGATTCCGCTCGTCAAGCCCCTCGGCTTCGACGCTCAGGCGCCGTTCTTCGTCGAGCACGTGCGCCGCAAGCTCGAGCAGAAGTACGGCACGGCGGCGGTCTGGCGCGGCGGCATGAAGGTGTACACGACGCTCGACCTCGACATGCAGAAGAAGGCCGAAGAGATCATGGAGAAGGCCCTCGTCGAGTTCGACGCCAAGGCTGAGGTCGAACACGAGAGGAAGCTCACGGAACTGCTCGCGACGGGTGAGCCGCTTCCGCCCGAAATCTCGACCGCCCCGCTTGCGAAGATCCAGGGGGCCTTCGTCGTCATCGATATCAAGACCGGGGCGGTGCGCGCGATGATCGGCGGCCGTGACTCTCACTTCAACCGCGTGACCCAGGCCAAGCGCCAGCCCGGTTCGACGTTCAAGCCCTTCGTATGGGCCGCCGCGCTTGGTTCGGGCATGACCGCGGCTTCGATGGTGGACGATACTCCGCTCGCGTTCTATTTCGATGGCCGCGACTGGCGCCTGCTCGAGGGCGCGACCGACCAGTACTCGATCAATTTGGCGACACAGCCGTTCGCGTCGTCGCCGGACTTCAAGATATGGGTGCCGGGCAACTACGACGGCAAGTTTTTCGGGAGCATCACCTTGCGTAAGGCGCTTTCGCAGTCGCGCAACATTTCATCGATCAATCTGATCAGCCAGGTCGGGCCGCCGCTCGTCGTTGAGTTGGCTAAGCGCGCCGGCATCCGATCCGAGCTTGAGCCCGCGCCCGCGCTCGGTCTCGGCGCCTCCGTTGTGACCCCGCTCGAGATGACCGCCGCCTTCGGCACCTTCGCCAACGGCGGCATCGCGGTCACGCCCTACACGCTCGACCGGGTCATGGACGCCAGCGGCAAGCAGCTCGAGGATCACGTCCCGTCCGACAAGGAGGCGATGACGCCTCAGCTCGCGTATCTCGTCACGAATCTTCTGAAGGGCGTCGTGCAGAATGGCACCGGCCATTACGCCAGTACCCTCGGCCGACCGCTCGGCGGCAAGACCGGGACCTCGAACGACAACCGTGATCTGTGGTTCATCGGATTTACGCCCGACCTCGTCGCGGGCGCGTGGATGGGCTACGACGACTTCTCCTCGCTCGGCCGCAAGGATTGGACCGGCGGCTCCACCGTCGTGCCGTGGTGGACCGAGATCATGGGAGAAATCCTGAAGAATTACCCGAAGCGCGACTTCCCGGCGCCAGCGAGCGTCGTTTTCGTCGCCATCGACAAGGAGCAGGGTCTGCTCTACCAGCCGGCGTGCCCGAAGGCGAACAAGCTCTTAGAGGCGTTCGCGCAGGGCACCGAGCCCAAGGAATACTGCGACCCGGACCGCAAGGGGCCGGCGGTCATCGAGGCCTCGCCCGATACTCCAGGTTCGACGGCCCTGCCGGACGGTAGATATGGCCTGATCGAGTCGTCCACCGACACGGCACGCGAGCGCGGGATTAACGACGATTCCGACGTGCCTGCGCCGCTGCCGACTGACGGGGAACTCGAGCCGGCCCCGGCATTCGGCGAGGACAACGACAACCTACAGTAATTTTTACAGGTAGACGCGCGGAACGTTCGTGGCCGTGCGGCGCACGGGCAGCTCGACCGCGTCGCCGGGCTTGACGCCGGGAAGTCCCGTCGCGTCCACGAGCACATGCGAGATGCCGCAGCGCCCGACGAACGGCAGGTTTATGCCGTTGCGTTTGCCCCAGAACGACCGGCTAGCACCCAGGCCAATGAGGCGCTCGGCGGGCTGCATCGTCAGGCCGTCGGCGTAGCCAGCCGGGAGAGTGGCGATCGTCATCCTGCGGGGGACGAGGTACTCGCTTGCATAGCCGATCGAGGCGCCCTTGGCGGCCTCCCGCACCGAGATCACGCGCGCAACAAATCGCCACGGCATCTTGAGCGCGGACGGCCGGATCTTCGAGCGGTTGATGCCGTAGAGTAGGTTTCCGACGCAGGCGAGATCGAAGCGGCGGTGGGGAAAGTCCATGAAGACCGTCGAGCTAGCCGCGCGCAGGCGGAGGTTCGGGTCGAGGCGCTTGTAGGGTGCGGCCAGCCGCTCGAAGGCGCCGAGCTTCTCCTCGGCCTCGACGGCATTTTTGCCCGGTATGTAGCCGAGATGCGCCGCGAGGCCGTCGACGGAGATCCCGCGCAGTTTTGCGAGCCCCTTCATAAGGGCCGGAAGCTCTTTCGAGGGAAGGCCCCATCGCGCGAGCCCGAATTCGAGATCGACTTGTAGGCGTATTTTTTTGCCTTTGGCCGCTCGGTGAAGAGCCTTGGCCTGAACGAGCGACTCGATAATCGGGATCACGTCGAGTCTCAGGGCCTCGGCCGAGTCCTCGGGCAGAAACGGCGCGAGCATTTGGATTGGGGCTTTGATCCCGGCCCTTCTCAGCACGGCCGCCTCAGAGAGGTCTCGCACTCCGAGCCTCTCGGCCCCGGCCTTCAGGACGACCTTTGAGACCTCGGCCGCGCCGTGGCCGTAGCCGTCGGCCTTCACGGCGGCGACGAAGCCCGCGCCCTTCGGCAACTGGGATTTCACCCAGGCGGCGTTTCCGGCGATCACCGACAGATCAATCTCGACCCATTTCATCAAAGAGTGGGAGGCCATCAACCGGCATTCTATAAAATCGGTGTCAGGCCTACCGGTTATTTCATTATTCATGAAACTTTCCGTCGTCTCGATCGTAAGATGTAAATGGGGCGCATTCCTCGAATTCACTATTCCGGCGCGGTTTACCACGCGATGGCGCGCGGGGTTGATGGGCGCGACATATTCATTGACGACCTTGATCGGACAGTGTTCGTCAATGCCCTGAATCATTGTGCGGGTGATGCCGCTGCGGTCGTCTTGGCTTACTGCCTCATGGGCAATCATTTTCACTTGGCAATTAAAGTCGGAGAAACGCCGCTTTCAGTCATCATCCAAAGGTTGCTGACGGGCTATTCGATGACCTTCAACCGGAGGCATGAACGAACAGGGCATCTGTTCCAGGCTCGATACAAGGCCATCATGTGTCTTGAAAATCGCTACCTGACCACTTTGATACACTACATTCACTTGAATCCTGTCAGGACCGGTATCGTGTCACGGCCGCAGGATTGGCCTTGGTCGAGTTTTACTCATCGTGAGATCCGGGACGATTCTGAGGCCGATCTCCTCGGTTTCGACCCATGGCCCAAAGCCGCAGATTGTAAATGCGAGTTACTCAGGAATGATGATGGGGCCCATCGGGATATCGCCGGCATCGGCGCAGACATTTCCCTCCGCACGGGAGTCAGCATCGAGTTGATGCGCTCCGGAAACAGACGACGATTCGTCATTGAGGCGAAACGGCAGTTGACGCACGAGGCGGTTCGAAATGGTCATGCTTTGGGCGTGGTGGCTGAATGGCTTCGGGTCGCACCGAGTACAATAACACGCTACTTTGGGACAAGGAATGAATAAACCGGTAGGCCTGACACCTTTTCTAGTAAAATGGTCGCATGGCGACTTTGAAAATGGGCACGCGAGGTTCCCCGCTCGCAATCGCGCAGTCGGACATGGCGGCCCGCGCCCTCGAAAAGCTCAATCCCGGGCTTACGGTCGAGACCGTGATCATCAAGACGACCGGGGACACGTTCGGCGCGCCTTCATCTGCGATCGCGAAGACCTTGCCTCAGGGCGCGAAGGGACTGTGGATTAAGGAACTCGAAGAGGCCCTCCTCGACGGGCGCGTGGACTTCGCCGCGCACAGTTGCAAGGACCTGCCGGCACTTCTGGCCGAAGGGCTTTCGATCGCGGCGTATCCCGAGAGAGAGGACCCGCGCGACGCGTTCGTCTCCAGGTCCGGGTTAGATTGGGCGGGGATCAAGGCGGGTATCCGGATCGCGACGTCTTCATTAAGACGGCAGCTGATGCTGACCGCAGCCAAGCCCGGCGTCGTTATACTTCCTCTGCGCGGGAACGTGGACACGCGCCTGCGCAAATTGGCGCAGGGGGAGTACGACGCGATGGTCATCGCGGTCGCGGGCCTCAAGCGACTCAGTCGTACGGATATCCTGTATGAGCCGATGGATGTGAAGGTTATGCTGCCCGCCCCTGCGCAGGGTGCGCTGGCCCTCGAGGTGAAGACCGATCGTCGTGACGTTGCGAAGATCGTCGCCGAGCTCGACCATCAGACGACGCGGCGCGGCGTCGAGTTCGAGCGCGCGTTTCTCGGCGCCGTCGGCGGCGGCTGCGGCTCTCCCGTCGGCGCGTACGCGCAGCTGCGGGGCGACGGAGTGCTGCTTGAGGGCTTCTACGCGCACGAGGGCGAGACCGCGGGCAGGCGCGTGGCGGGCCTGTGCTCCGACGTCGCGCGGCGCGAGCCGTTCGTGGCCGACCTCGCCGCGCAAGCCAAGTCCCGGTGAAGAAGATCGTCGGCGCGCCCGGCTCAGGGGCGCGGGCGTTCTTCGCCCGGCGCATACTTCAGGGCGAGCCCTCGGCGGGCATTGAAGCTCCGACGGGGCCCCTGGTTCTCGTCCTGCCAGACGCCGACGCAGTCGAGGACATCGTCGACGCGGTCAAGGCTCTCGGACCTTTGTTCAGCGGCAAGACTGAAACCATCGCCGTATTCGGCGACGACGCGCGCGAGCGCCTGGCCTCGTTAGAGCTCCTGCGCGGAGGCGCGCGGCTCGTGCTCGCCACGCCCGAGGGCCTGAACGCGCCCGCGCCTGGACGCGCGGACTTCTCTGCGCGCACCGTGCGCTTTCGTGCCGGGGATCTGAGTCCACGCGACAGCGCGATTGAGGCGCTCGTTGCCGCCGGCTATCAGTGCGTTGAGTTCGTCGAAAGCCCGGGGGAGTTCGCGGTGCGCGGGGCCGTGCTCGACTTTCACGCGCTTGAGCCTGCTCTCGCCTACCGCATCCTCTATGACGAGGATCGCGTGGCCTCAATCCGCCCGTTTGACCCGATATCGCAGGAGCCGTCCGCGGTGCAGGCTACGGCCGTGGCCACCCCCGCCGAGGAGCCGAGGCTCGGCGGGAGAACCGAGGATTGGCTGACGGAAAACGCGCTCTGGCTCGTCTGCGATGGCGTCGAGGTTAAGATTCCCGCGGGCGTCTCCAGCCTCGCGCTTGGACGCGGCGCTGCGTCCAACCCTGAGGAACGCGACTTCGGCGCCCGCGCCGTCGGGCCGTTCGGCGGCGATATTAAGAACGCGTGGGCGGAGATCAAACGCGACGCGGCTCGCGCTCAGAGGGTCATTCTGTTCAGCCTGAACCACGGCGAAGACGCGCGCCTGCAGGAGATCTTGGGCGAGGAACTGCCGGGGGTGCCGGTCCAGTTTTTGATCGGCCCCCTGCGCGAGGGTTTTCGCCACCCGCAGTCCGAGTTGTCGGTGTTCGCGACCTCGCAAATCTTCTCGCGCGATTGGCGCGGCGTCGGCCGCTGGAAGCGCTTCGCGGCCAAGGGTGTCGGCACCACGCGCTGGCGTGAGCTTAAAAACGGAGACTACGTAGTCCACCAGGACTACGGCGTGGCGCGCTACCTGGGCCTTGAGCCGATTTCCGTTCCCGGACATGGTCCTCAAGACTGCGTGAAGCTCGAGTATCGCGGCTCCGACCGCCTGTTCGTGCCGCTGACCGAGTTCGATCGAGTGCAGAAATACGCGGGGGCGGAGGGCAAGCGCCCGCGCTTGTCTTCCTTGGACACCCGTACCTGGGAAGAGGTCAAGAAGCAGGTCGCCGAGGGCGTGCGCGATCTGGCCGAGGATCTCCTGCGCATGCAGGCCCTCCGCGCGGCGAAGCCGGGTCACGCGTTTCCTTCCGAATCGGAGATGGAGCGCGAGTTCGCCGATGGCTTCCCGTACGAGCCAACCGAGGACCAAGCCCGCGCGATCAGGGAAACTCTTGAGGACATGATGATGCCACGGCCGATGGACCGCCTTGTTGTCGGCGACGTCGGCTTCGGTAAGACCGAGGTCGCGATGCGCGCATCGTTCAAATGCGTGATGGGTCTTAAGCAGTGCGCGGTGCTGGCGCCGACGACCGTGCTGGCCGACCAGCACTTCCGGACGTTCTCGCGGCGCATGGCGGGCTTCCCGGTGCGCCTGGCGATGATGACGCGCTTCCAGACCAAGGCCGAGCAGAAGGTGATCCTTAAGGATCTCGCGGCGGGCAAGATCGACGTGGTGATCGGGACCTCCCGTCTGCTGCAGAAGGACGCGCGCTTCCACGATATAGGACTCATCGTCATCGACGAGGAGCACCGTTTCGGCGTCACGGACAAAGAAAAATTAAAAAAGATCAGGGAGAACGTCGATGTCCTCGCACTCTCCGCCACCCCGATTCCCCGTTCACTGCATCAATCCATGACCGGCCTGCGCCAGATTTCTCTGATCCAGAGCGCCCCCGCCGGCCGCCAGCCGATCGTAACGCGCGTGGGTCCTTGGGATGAGCGAGTGGTCTCGACGGCGATCGCCGACGAACTCGCTCGCGGGGGCCAGGTGTATTATGTGCACAACCGCGTGCGCACGATGGCCGACACGCTCAAGCAGGTCCGCGAATTGTCCGGCGGCGCGCGCGTTTCGATGGTCCACGGCCAGATGAAGGGACCGGACATCGAGAAGGCGATGTGGGACCTAGCCCAGCGCAAGTCCGACGTCATCGTGGCCTCGACCATCATTGAGTCCGGCCTCGACATCCCGAGCGTGAACACGCTCTTGGTGGAAGATGCCCAGAACTTCGGCCTCGCCCAGCTCTACCAGTTGCGCGGACGCATCGGCCGCGAGAAGAGCCGCGCGTTCTGCTACCTGTTCCACCCGCCCGACGCGGAGATGGGGGACCTCCCCGAGGACGCGATCAAGCGCCTCGACGCGCTCAAGGAGTTCGGGGCGCTCGGCGCGGGCATCAAGCTCGCTCTGCGCGACCTTGAAATCAGAGGGGCGGGCGACCTTCTCGGCGCCAAGCAGCATGGGTTTATGAATGCGGTCGGCGCCGATTATTACGCCCAATTGCTCGAGAGTGAAATATCGCGCCTGCGCGGCAAGCGCGTCGAAGACGACGATCGGCCAGTTGAGGTGGACCTGCGCCTGTCCGCATATATCCCTCAAGACTATCTGCCGGGCGAGATCGAGCGCCTGAAAATTTACAAACGAGCGCTTCGGGCGACGCCCGAAGAGGCCCAGGAGATATTGGCGGAGCTGGAGCGCCTGTCGGGACCGCCGCCGCAACCTGTCAAGAACCTCTTCGCGATGCTGAGGGTGCGCGCCGAGGCCCGCCGCATGAAGGTGGCGGAGATCATCGAGAAGGAGGGCGCCGTCGAGATCCGCTGGCGCGCGGACTCGCCCCCACACCCGGACTCGCCCGCACGCTGGATGACGGCCTTCGGTGGGCGAGTCTCCTTCGTCTCCTCCTCCGAGGGGGACGCCGTGCGCCTGACGCTCGGCGAGCAAACCGCGATCGATGCAGTACGAGCTTTCCTCAAGGCCTAGCGGGCTTTTTCGCTTAGCCGAGCCGTAAATGGTAAGATGGAACCAGGCATGCAACGAGCTTATATTGCCGTATTCCTTGTTGTCTTTGTCGCCGCTTGCCGCGGTGAAAGGGACGTCGTCATCGCTCGGGTGGGCAAGCTTAAGATCACCCAAAGCGAGTTTCAACGCAAACTCGGTGAGGTGTCCCAAGGCTACCAGGACTACGTCCTGTCCCCGAGCGGGCGCCGCCAATTCCTCGACGTCCTGATTCGCGAGAAACTCGTGCTCGCCGCCGCCCAGCAGTCCGATGTTCCGCGCTCGGCGGAGTTTCGCGCTCAACTTGAGAGGCTGCGCAAGGAGGAAGAGGACCGCGTCCGCGAGGGCGGCGATTACCTGCTGACCTCGATGTGGATCGAGGACCTGCGCCGCCGCGGCGAGCTGAAGATTGACGAGAGCGAAGTGCGCGACTACCTGGCCAAGCACCCCGTCGAAGTCGACGTGCGCCACGTCCTGCTCGGCACGCCTGATCTCGCCGCCGCTGTCGCCGAACGCCTGCGCTCCGGGGCCAACTTCGCCAAGATAGCCAAGGAGGAGTCCCTCGACGCCGCGACCGCCTCCGACGGCGGCAAACTTCCGGCCTCCCTCTACGGCGAGGTGATTCCCGAGCTTGAGGAAGTCGTCTTCCACATGCGCACGGGCGAGATCGGAGGACCGCTGAAGAGCAAGTTCGGCTACCACGTTCTGCGCAAAGACGGCGAGAGGAAGGTGACCCTCGCCGACGGACGGGTCCGCGTGGCGCATCTTCTCGAGAAGCAAAAGCTGGACGCCCATCTGCAGTCGATTCAGGCGAAATTCCCGGTGGAGGTCGTTGATGAACAGTTTCGTTAAGGCGTTTGCCGCCGCCGCGCTTATCGCGCTGCCTCAGTTCGTCGCCGCCAAGCTCCTTGAGGACACCGTCGCCGTCGTCAACGGCGCGCCGATACTCCTCTCGGAGTACCAGAAGGAAGCCGCCACGGCGATGGACTACTGGACCAAGACCAATCCCGCCGCGATGGCCGATCCCGCTAATCTGCGCAAGCTCAAGGAGAGCACGCTCGAGCAGCTCATTGATCGCGAGCTCCTGATCCAGGAAGGGGCCAGGATGAAGCTCAAGGTCCGTGAACGTGAGATCGACAACGCCGTCGACGAGGTTAAGGCCCGATTCAAAAAGGACGGGCACGGCAACAGCGTCTCTGAAGCCGAGGCCGAGGCCGCTTTCGCGCAGCAGTTGAAGGGGGAGGGCCTCGATTTCTGGAAGTTCCGCGAACGCCTCTCGCATCAGATCATGGCGCGCAAGGTCATTGACGACAGCGTGAAGTCCAAGATGGTCCCGCCGAGCGAAGAGGAAACGCGCGCCTACTTCGCCAAGGTCCAGAGCTATATCGAGAGCAAGAGCACCGATGCGCCCAAGGGCATGGACGAGGAGGAAGGCATGGCTTTGCGCGAGGTCGCCGGTCAGATCAAGGCCCTCAGCTCCGAGCGCGTGCGCGTGCAGCGCGTGCTCATCCGCCTCTCGCCCGGCGCCTCGGAGAATGAGAAGAAGCGGGCGCTGAAGACCGCCGAGGGCGTGAAGAAGCGCCTCGACGCCGGCGACGATTTCGCCAAGGTCGCCAAGGAAGATTCCGAGGATCCCGAGAGCGCGGCTCGCGGCGGAGACCTCGGCTACGTTCTGCGCGGCGTGGCCTCGCCGGAACTCGAGAAGGCCGCCTTCGCGCTGGACGTCGGAGACACGAGCGGCGTCCTCTACACCGAGTCTGGCTACAACATCATCCGCGTCACCGAGAAGCGCGCGGCCGAGAAGCCCGAATACGGCAAGTTCCAGGACGAACTCACGAACTTCCTCGGCGGCGTGGGCTTCCAGAAGAAGGTCGAGGATTTCGTCAAGGGCCTGCGCGACAAGGCGACGATTGAGCGCAACCTTCCCGCGATTCTCTAAGGTCCTCGCCTTCACCTGCGGCGATCCCGCAGGCGTCGGTCCCCGGGGCGCGCTTGCGTCTTTGCGCGCCGGGGCGCTTCCGGCCGATGTCTCGCCCGTTCTCGTCGGTGAAGCCTCGGTCTGGAGACGCGCCGGCTGGCGTCCCTGCGACGGACCCATTCGCGACACCGGTCTCGGCCTTCTCGTCCCGCGCCCCGGCCGTCCCACCGTCGCAGGCGGGAGGATCTCGGCCGCGTCTTTTGAGGAAGCCCTTCGCCTCGTCGCCGCGGGCCTGGCCGGAGGCGTGGTCACCGCTCCGATTTCGAAGGCGTCGTGGTCGCAGGCCGGCTACCCTTGGCGCGACCACACCGAGCGCCTCGTCGACTTAGCGGGAAAGCCCGACGCGCAGATGGTCCTCGGCGTGCCCTCGCGCGGCCTGTGGTGCGTGATCGCCACGCGCCATGTCCCTCTGAAGGAAGCGCCGCGCAAGCTCAACAAGCGCTCGATTAGCGCGTGCGCCAAGGCGCTTGCGCAGGCCCTGCGCAAACTCGGCCGCAAGAAACCGCGTTTGGCGTTGTGCGCGCTGAACCCGCATGCCGGGGAGGGGGGGCTCATCGGAAGCGAGGAGCGGGCCCTGCTCGCGCCGCTGGCGCGGCGTTTGAAGCTGGACGGTCCTCTGCCCGCCGACTCCGCCTGGCGCCTTCATGTTGAAGGCGCATACGACGGCCTCGTCTGCCTCTACCACGATCAGGCGCTGATCCCGCTCAAGGCCTTGGGGGGACTGGCCGGCGTCAACTGGACGGTCGGAATTCCCTTCGTCAGGACCTCTCCCGCCCACGGCGTCGCCTATGACGCGGCGGCCGCCGGTCGCCTGGACCCCGCGGCCGCCATCGAGTCGGCCCGACTCGCGGCGCGCCTGCTCTAGCCTTTCTTGGCCATCAGACTTTGCTGTCGGTAGGCGGTTTCACGCTATTGGGGGACTTTCGGCCTAAGTTGAGTCAGGTCCTAATCGCTGGTAGACGGTGACCATAGGGCCCACGTTGCTCAATGAGTGCGGGTGCTAAGCTTTGAGGAGCGATTATCCAATCAAGAATCATAGGGTCGCTCGGTGAGGATGGCAAGATGAAACTGAGAATGGCGGTAGTTGCGATGGCGTTGATGACGGGAGCGATTGGAGCGACAGCGGCTGAGCTGCCGTCTGTCAATGAAGTCTTGTCGGCCGCTCGCGAGCGCGCTGGTCAAATGACTTCTACACCTATCGCGGCAGAGGTGGTCCTGCCGCCTGGCTGGACGATCAAGACCAAACTGACCGAGGAAGAATTGGCTAAGTTTCGGGCATGGGCGGAATATGCCCATAAGAAGAAGAACGGTAGCCTGGCATACGGCTGGCGGAATACGTACTCTATGGATATAGTTGGCGACTTGGGAGCAGATGGGAGCCTGACGTTGAAGGAAATAAGGTTGAACCTGGAGGGACCCAGTTACGATACTCCCCTAAAGCCTGGATGGGTCAGGTTTGTACATGACAGCCATGAGCTTTACATTGACATGGATGGCGGCTTATATTATGTCGACTGTGGTACGTCAGTTGGGCCAGAAGAGATGAGCACGCAAGCCAACCAGGAAATCATCCAAAATATGATCGCGTACTGGATGAAATACAGGGTTCCGCAGTAAGGCGTAGATAGGGAAGCGCCGAGCAGCGCTAAATCATATCGATTTCGACCACATGGCCGATGAGATCGGAACGATGCAGGGGCGGGCGATCGAGGCGGGGCGTGCTCGACGGCAGCGGCGACGGCGCCCAGGACGCCGCGAGCGTCCTGGAGGTTCAGGGGGCTCGTTTTATTCGGTTACGTTGTTGTTGGCGGCATGCTTGCTCGCGGACCTCGCGGGAGCCAATCCGTCCAATAAGCCCGAGAATACGGACACGGACCGGGACGCGATAGGCGCGGCGTCCGCTGCCGCGGAACGCTCGGCCTCAATTACGATCGCCGCGTCGGCGGCGCTGCGCGTCAAGGATTACCCGGCCGCCCATCAGCTCGCGAGCGAGGCGATTGGGCTCAACGCCGCCAACGCCCAAGCCCTTAATTTCCGCGCGATCGCCTCGAACCGGATGCACCGCTATAACGACGCCGTGACCGACGCGAGCGCGGCGCTCGCGTTGGCCCCCGGGAGCGCGCCGGCGTTGATGACGCGTTCGTGGGCCTTCGCCAAGCAGGGCAACTATCAGGGAGCGTTGAAAGATGTCGAGGAAACCTTGATACGCGACCCGTCGAACCCCTACGCCTATCAGAACAAGGCGCTCGCCTTGGCCGGCATGAAGGACCGTTTCGGCGCTCTTGACGCGCTGCGTCGTTCGGCCGCGATTGATCCCCGGTTCCAGAACCGCCTGGAGCGAGCCCTCCAGATGCCGCAGGACCAGGACCTGACCATGCTGTTCGATGACGAGTCCTCGGCCGCCGTTGCGCCGCAGACTCAGACCGGCAAGCGCTTCGCGCGCCTTGTCCTGCTTTCGGGCATGGGAGGCATCCTGATCGCGCTCGCCATCTTGCATGTCGTGTCGGCGAGTTGGCGTGAGAAGACGCATATGACGATGCGCCGCGTGCGGGCTGCGTTGGGCGCCGTGGGCAACGACGCGCCGGCTCCGGCGGCCACGCCTCTGCGTGACTTCCCGGCCACGGCCTTCTGGCTTCAGTATGAGATCGTCAAGGAGATCGGCCTCGGCGGGATGGGCGTCGTCTATGAGGCGCTGGACCGATCGCTCGGGCGCCGCGTCGCGGTCAAGAAGATGCGTGACGAGCTTCGCATCGACCCGTACGAGCGCCGCCGTTTCGTCAACGAGGCAAAGCTCGTGGCCCGACTTCATCACCCGAACATCGTAGACATCCACGCGGTCGTCGAGGAGGACAATGCGGTCTATCTCGTGTTCGAGTTCGTCACGGGACGCACGCTCCACGACCGAATCAAGTCCGAGGGCCCCATGAGCCTTCAGGACGCTCGCGGCGTCCTGGGCGCCGTCGCCGCTGCCGTCGAGCACGCCCACGCCGCACGGATCGTGCACCGTGACCTCAAGCCGTCGAACGTCATGATCACCGACGACGGGCGCATCAAGGTCATGGACTTCGGCGTTGCGCGCCAGGCCAAGGACGTGTTCACGAAGTCGTCTATGACCAACGCAGTCGTCGGCACCCTGCCCTACATGGCGCCTGAGCAGGAGCAGGGCAAGGTGCGCCGCGAGTCGGACGTGTACTCGTTGGGGGTCTGTCTTTACGAAATGATGACCGGCTACCTGCCCTTCACCGGCGGAGGAGCGGCCATGCTCCTTCAAAAGCTCAACGGCAAGCACATCCCGCCGAGCCGTCGCAATCCAAACCTGCCGGCCGGTCTCGACGCGGTCATTGCCAAGGCGCTGACCCCTGACCCGGACAAACGCTACCACACGCCGACCGAACTTGTTGAGGCCCTCGACGCGGCCGTTGCGTAAGGCGCGTAATATAGCGCGTTTTATGGGGGATATTGCGTGACGTTAAAAGCTTGGTAAAAATCCGTCTCATTGCCTTGACAGGATGCGGGGGCGCACTTACACTGACAGCATGCACTGCCGCGCCTCGCTGCTCGCTTTAGGCGTATTTTTGTCTTGCCCGCCGTCGGTGCGTGCCTCTGAGAGCACGGGGGGTCAGGTCACCGACGATCAGTTGCTGAAGATGATGCTCGCCCAGACCGAGGCGAGGGCGAACGATCCGGCCAACGGGCGCTACCGGGATGTGATCTTGCAGACCTATAAGAGGGTCGCGAACAATATCCAAACCGACGGGGAGGATAAGTACGGTGCCGGCCAAAAAGAGGTGTTCGGGAGGCTTCTCGACGTGCAGCTGCAGTATGAGAAGTCGCAAGAGGAGCTGAACAGGGAAAAACCCAAGCCCAAGGACTACGATACGAGTCTGAACCAGATAAAGAAGAAGTACGAAGATGAAATGAAACCCCTCTTCGGCAAGGTCATGGAATACTTTCACCCAAGGTTCGACGAGGCCTGGAAGAGGTACAAAGATCCCGATGCGCCTGCCTCCGGCCTCCCGCCCATCGGTCACATCAACGACATGCTCGACTCAGATCCGAAAAATCCCAGCACCTTGACGTTGAGCGCGATGAGCAAGCTCGAGGACGGCGACCTCGCGGGCGGGATGGCCGCCCTCAATGCCGCGATAGACAACGGAGGCACTCCGGACGCCTATGCCCTGCGCGGCAGCCTGCGCCTCGCGGATAATGACTTTGCCGGCGCGTACCAGGACGCGAAGAAGGCGCTGGAACTCAATCCGGGAGATGTAAACGTGATGGGAATCCTAAAGTCCGCAGAAGGGCGTACCTCGCCGGGGCGTGCCTCAGCGCTCTCGGCCGGGGGCTACGCGTCCGGCGGATTGGACGCGGGCCGCGCGCGCGAGGTTGCGGCAATGACGACGTCCTCGACCTTGGCTCCCACGCGTGCGCTTGACGAGGCGCGCCGCGCCATGGCGATGGGTGATTTCCGGGCCGCCGTCGCGTCGGCGCAGCGGGCGCTCGAGCTGAACCCGGGCAACGCCGGGGCGCTTGGCTTACTGTCGCGGGTTTACGCCCGCACGGGCGATTACCGGCGGTCGCTCGAGTCGGCCAACGCGGGCCTCGCCCTCGCGCCGCGCGACGGCACGCTGCTCAACAGTAAAGCCTTCGCGCAGAACCGCATGAAGCAGTATCGCGACGCGCTCGCGACCTCCGTGGGCGCCATTGAGGCCGACCCGCACAATCCCATTTCCTATGCCAATCGCGGCTACGCCTACGGCGGACTCGGCGACCGGGCCGCGATGATGTCCGATATGAATCTCGCGGCGTCGATGGACCCAAACTTCAAGAAGGCCGCCGCCGACGCGGCGGAGCTGCAGCTTCCGTCGAACGCGGACGCCCTGTTCCTGTTCCCCGACGAGAACCCGGACGAGTCCACCGCGGCGCCCGCTCCCGCGAGGGGCAAGAGCCTCGGTTTCGTGGTGATCGGCCTGCTCGCGGGCCTGCTGCTGGCGCTCGGCCTGCTCTCGACCGTGCTGGTCCCGCTCAAGGACACGGCGGCCGCGGCACTGACGAAGATGACGCGGCACGGGCCGTCCGTGCACGCGCTCGAGGAGGAATCGACGCCGCAAGCGGCTCGGGCGGATGCTGCCGCGGGCGTGATTGGAGGGCAGTATCAAATCATCCGCCAGATCGGCGCCGGCGGCATGGGCATGGTCTATGAAGGTACCGATCGCTCGCTGGATCGGCGCGTGGCCATCAAGACGCTGCGCGACGAGCTGCGCATCGACCCGCGCGAGCGCGAGCGCTTCGTCATCGAGGCGAAGACCGTCGCCTCGCTTCATCACCCGAACATAGTAGACATCTATGCGATCGCCGAGGAAGGCGAGGACGTCTATCTCGTGTTCGAGTACGTGGACGGCAAGACCCTCCACGATCTCGTGCAGGCGAAGGGGCGGCTCGACTCTACGCAATCGATGCGCGTGACGCGGGCGATGGGCGATGCCCTGGCCTATGCCCACTCGCGCGGCGTGATCCACCGCGATATGAAGCCCTCGAACGTGATGCTGACGAGCGAGGGTCAGGTCAAGGTCATGGACTTTGGCATCGCGCGCATGGCCAAGGACACGCTGACGCGCCGCTCGATGACGAACACCGTTGTCGGCACGCCGCCGTACATGGCGCCCGAGCAGGAGCAGGGCGTGGTGCGCAAGGAGTCCGATGTCTATTCGCTGGCGATCTGCGCCTATGAGATGCTGACGGGCAAGCTGCCCTTCATCGGCGTAGCCGCGGGCATGCTCATCAACAAGATCAACATGAGCTTCGTCCCGCCCTCGCGCGCGATCGCCGGGCTGTCCGAGTCTCTCGATGAGGTATTCCTGAAGGCCTTCCGCGCCGATCCCGACCAACGCTACCGCACCCCTCATGAATTCGTCGCGGCTCTCGACGCCGCCTTCGGCGGCGTCCCCGGACGGGCATGACACGGAGAACGGAATATGAAAACCCCCTCAAGACAATTGAAGATCATGATGAGCTGTCTGGCGCTGTCGTTTGGGGCGCTCTCATCCTTCGCCGTCGCCAAGCCCGGTGAAGAAGAGAGCAAATGGCGTGTGGGTGGCCGCAATCAGCCTCCGATACTGAAAGAAGAGGCCGTTAAGAAAGCGCTCGCTCAGTTCGACAGCGTAAAGGAGGAGATAACAAAGACATATGAGAGTGCGTCGGAGCTTCCTGAGTATCTGAGAATCGTGGCAGAGGCTAAAACCAATTTCTCGAGGCACGCCGATTCATATCTGCCGGAGATGCCGTACAGGCCGTATGAATTCCGTGTTATGTCGGGACTGGTGGCCATAACGATCACGGGGCTCCAACAAGAGATAGCGCTGCGCAACGAAGCTGCCACCACGGGTATGAGCGCTGCGGTCGAGAAGAGAAAGCGCAAAGAGGTCAAGCAGAGAACGGCCGCGGACATGGTTTCACTCGTCGTCGAAAATGGAGCGGCACCGGCCCAGCCCAATGCGGACGTGAGCTCGGGCGTTGATGCGACCGGCGGCACAGGTCGCATCGGCGCCGGTGTCGGCGCCGCGCAAACCGGCTTAAATAACGACCGGCGCCCCGGCCGGTGGAATGGCGGTTGGTACGAAGGCGATGAGGATGGCCGCCGGAGGTGGGAGAAGAGGGTGGGTGAGAACTCCGCTATCGTGATACTTGGCGTGCAGTCCACGAATTGCGCGATGGATCCCGCCAAGTGCGACCCGCCCAAGCCTTTCCCGACGCCGCGCCCACCGGAGACCCCGACAACTCCGGACAATACGAGCCCGAGTTGGCCGTCCAACGAATCGGTCATCAACGACATTTCCAAAACGATCGGCACGACCGGCGCAACGAACGTGATGACGAGCCAAGGCATGAGCGCGCTTCAGCGCGGCGACTATGGGAGGGCTCTCGCGCTGGCCCAAGCCGCGCTTCGCGACGATCCGAGAAACCGCGGCGCTCTCGAGATCATGTACTCCGTGAAGGGCCGAGACGCCGCGATCGCGACGGCCGACACGGGCGCCGACGCGCTCGGGAGGTCCGCCGCCGGGGGCTTTGTGGACGGCGGCGGTTTCGCCTCCGTGTCGCCTCAGGTCTCTGCGGCCGTCTCTGAAGCCGCGCGCGTCGCCGGCGATCAGGCGCGCGCGGACGCGATGAACGCGCTGAAGCTCGGCGACGCCCAGAGCGCGCTGGGAATACTGAGCAAGGCTCTGACGCGCAATCTCGATAATCCCGCGCTGCTCAATCTTCGCGCGCAGACCTACGGGCGCCTTGGGCGTTGGGAGGAGGCGCTCAAGGACGCGGTCTCCGGCCTCGCGCTCGCGCCGGGGAACATGATTTTGCTCAACACGAAGGCGTTGTGCGAAAACCGCACACGCCGCTGGCGCGACGCGCGCGCGACCGCGGAAAGGGTGATCACGCTCGACCCGCGCAACGCCTGGGCCTACGCCAACCGCGCGCACGCCTGGGGCGGCCTCGGCGATCGTGACGCGATGCTAGCCGACATCAACCGCGCGGCGGCGCTCGAT